>JALHDH010000103.1:0-11276 GCA_022839105.1 bacterium | reverse complement strand
TACCGCGTCGGTCGCCTCGCCGGGTCTCTTGCACCCCCGCTGTGTTGCAAAAAGTCTCATTTGCCTCCAGCAAACCACGACTTTTTGCGCCTTGCGGGGGGGCACAAGATCCCTCGGCGATGCTCGGTCCGGATACTCACACAGACTCCTACCCGGGGTTGGTGTCGTAGTAGTCGGCGCGGGCCGATTGCCAGTCCCGGCAATCCCGACAGATCGCCGGCAGGTCCTCCCAGCGGTGTTCCAGGTGCGCCTCGCGCAGCTTCTTCAGGCCGTCATTCCAGACCTGTTTGAGGGTGTGCGTGGTCACGTCTCCGGCCACATGCCCGGCATCGAGGTCCACCGCGCAGGTCACCACCTTGCCCTGGTCGGTGATCGACATGCTCCGCATGGCCCAGTAGCAGGGCCAGCGCTCCTTCTGGCCCAGGACCAGGTTCGGGGCCTCGATCTTGCCGGCCCAGCTCACCTTGGGACGGATCTTGACTTGGGCTCCCTGCTCGGTCCAGAACTGGATGAACGCTTCCTTCTCGGCGGTGTTGGAGTCCATCTCGACGAACTGCACGAAGACCTCGGGGGTCGGGGAGTTCATCTCCTCCTTGAGCCGGAGAAGGCGCTGCACGTTGGCCACCGTGCGCCCGTAGTTGCCCCCCACTCGCAGCTTGGCGTAGGTCTCGGGGGTGAAGGCGTCGATGCCGATGTAGATCGCGTCCAGGCCGACCTCGATCAACTGGCGGGCCGAGTCCTCGTCCAGCAGGTTCGCGTTGGAGTTCAGGACCACGTCCTGCAGGCCCTTGGACTTGGCGTAGCGGAGCATCTCGAAGATGCTCGGCTTGCGGCGGCGCAGCATCAGGGCCTCGCCGAAGAAGACCATCCAGACCCGGACGCTGGGATCCTCCTCGGCGATCTCGTCGATCAGCTTCGTGAAGAGATCCCAGGGCATGATGCCCCGCTTGCGGGTCATGTTCACGTGGACGCACATCGAGCACTGCAGGTTGCAGTGGCTGATCGAATCCAGAAGGACCACCCGCGGAAACTCGCCGGCATCTTCCAGCCGACCCTGGTTCTTCTGTGCCTCGTAGATGGCCTGGGACATGGACGATACCTCCTGGCGTCGGGCAACCCCCCGTGATGGTTCTCGCAGGATAACGCGCAATCGACCCCGGGTCAACGTCCGTCGCGACCGGACCACCCTCCTGGAGCTGGCCGGCTCTCCGGGCGGGGCGGGAAGAGCCCGGACCAGGGCAAGCCCGGGCGGAAACTCGCGCGCCGGGGGCGAAGGAACCCTCCCATGGAAGCGCGCTGGGTCAGATCCCTGCCATCCCCCGATCGCTGCCAGATCTGCGGAACCTCCCTGCCTCGGGGCATCCCCGCCTGGTGGGAGTCCCGGACCGGTCAGGTGTGGTGCCAGGGTTGCCGTCCGGGCCCGCTGACGGATTCCGATTCCGAGGGGGATCGACCGGGACTTTCCAGCGTCAGACCCGACCCCGGGCTTCAGGGTCGGTGGAGCCGGTTGCTGGGTCTCGTGCGCCGCGCCCTGCAGGTCGGCTCGGCCGAAGCCCGGGTCCCCTTGGGAGGACATCGCTGGGCCCCGCTCCCCCTGGATCAGGAGAGGGCTCTTTGCCAGGGGACGGGCTGCGTGAACCTCCACCCCGACCTGGATCGGCTGGCCGGAAGGCTGCGCTCCGGCCAGACCTTGTGCTATGGCTGGCCCGTGGCGGTCCTGCCGGGTCGGGAAGGCCTGGAGGTCGCACCGGTCTTCTTGGCCGAACTGGCCCCTCCGCCCTACCACCACCGGCAGATCTCCGTCCCGGAGAAAGCCACGTTGAATCCTTTCCTTGGGCTCTCCGGGACCTGGATCGATGCGAATCTGCCTCCGGAGATCCCCCTGGGAGACCCCGAGAGCCTGAGCGAACTGGCCGAGCAGGTGGGCCAGGCCCTGGACCTCCCCGTGGACTGTCTGGACCCCTGGCGTCTGCGGCGTGATTGCGCACGGGCGCCGGGGATCCAGAACCTGGCCATGGCCCTCCTGATCGAGACCCCGCCTGCCCTGCGCGGGGCCCTGGAGGAGCTGAGAGTCCTGCAGGAACGCTCCGACTGGACGCTCACCGCCGCGGCCGCGCTCCTGGGGGTGTTCGGAGCCGAGGTGGAGGGCCGTCAGGGGATGCCCGCCTGCCCGGTGCCTCTGGAGCGAGCGTGGGAGAAGGTTCTGGGCCAGCTTCGGCGTGGCGCGCAGACGACGCTTGTGGCGCCCGGCGGGTCGGCGGGCTCTCTCCTGGCGCTGGCGGCGGCGACCAACGCCTGGCTGGACGGGGACCGCGTGCTGGTCTCCTGGGGCCGACAGGAGGGTCTGGAGCGTCTGCTGGATCTGGCCGGGCAGATCCATCCTGGGCTGCTGGTGACCGTCGGCCCCTCTGGAGGGCGGCAGGCCCTGCCACTGGAGGTGGCCCGCATGCTGACGGACCTGCAGGACGCTCCGCCACGGGGAGGAGGCCAAGAGGCCCGCCAGGCCCTGGACCAGGCCATCAGGGCTCGTCAGGAGGTCCTCGTCGAAGAGCGCCGCGCCGTCCTGGCCGCGGAACTGGCTGTCCTGCTGGCCGAACAGGGGGAGCTGGCCAGCCAGCTCTGGGTGGGCGGCCGGAAGGAACCTTCGCCCGACCCGGCGGAGGTCGAGATCCGGGCCGGAAGCCTGGCGCAAGCCCGCTTCCTGGGTGGGCTTCGGCGGCGGCGTTATCTTCGCAGGCTGGGAGTGCAGCCTGGGGCTGGCCTGGAGGATCTGCTGGCCTGGGCTCGGGCCTCGCGCGCCTCGGTGCAGGTTCTGGAGCGGCTCGGGGCCTTGCCTGCGGAGGACCCCGAGCTTCGCAGGGAGCGCGATGCCGCCTGGCAGAGGGCCAGCCGTGCCGCCGTGGCGGCCTGCATCCGCGCGCGCCTGGTCGCCTGGTCGGCCCCTCTGGAGGCCCTCGCCGGCCTGCCGCCCGGGGCTCCGGGCCTGGGACCGGCCCTGAGGGCCGTCCTTCCCGGCTTGCGGGGATGGGCCTCGACGCTGGAGGGCCTGGGTGCCGCCCTGCCCTTGGAGGCGGGGCTCTTCGATCTGGGAATCCTGGGGGCCGCGGACTGCTGCAACCTGGCCTTGGCCCTGCCCCTGGCCTACCGTTGTCGGAGGCTGGCCGCCCTGGGAGAGGGGCGCAGCGGCCCGGATCTGCTTCGGATGGATCCCCGGCGCTGGCGAACCTTCATCCGCAATTTTGGATTCACCGAAGAGGAACTCGAGGCCCGGGGGCTCGATCCCGTGCGCGACTCGGCCTGGGAGGCCTTTGCCCGCGCCGGCTCGAGCCCCGGAGCCTGCATCGGGGAGGAGTGAACGCGATGGAACCGTGCGATCCCATCGGGGAACCTGTCGAACTGGGCTCACCGCCCTACCGCTCTGCGAAGCTCGAACGCCTGGCGGAGGTCCTGGCCCGGCTTCCCGCCGATGTCCTGGATCGGCTGGTCCTGGACCTGGATTTGTCGGGCCTCTTCCGCCGGGCACCCCGCCGCTCTTCCCAGGCGATCCTGGAGATCCTCACCCGCAAGCGGGTGGCCGAACTCTCGGTGCCGGCTCGCGCGGCCGTGGTGGATGCCCTGCAGATCGGTCCCACCCCGCGGCGCTTCGAAGAGGCCATCCGGGACGTCCTGCTGGCCACCTCGGGCGACGATCTGACGGTCCTGAAGCGGGCCATCGATGCCGGGAACTCGCACTGGGACATGGTGGAACTGGTCTACCACGACATCGACTCGACCACGATCCGCCGCGAGGTCCTCGAGCACATCGAACGGGAGGGGCGGAGGGTCACCCGTCGGGACCTCAAGATCCTCAGCGATGTGGATGATACCCTGTACGCCAACTGGAAGGACCGGCGCTATCCTCCCAAGACGGTGTACCCCGGTGTCCTGCAACTGTATCGCGAGTTGGACCTGGCTCCGGAGGGGATCGCCTCCCCGGCCGGAGACGTGGCCTTCCTGACCGGCCGCCCCGGGGGGCTCTTCAGGCTCTTCGAGGACCGCTACCATCGCAAGCTGGGGACCAAGGGGCTGGACGGGACGGTCCTGCTGACGGGAACCTGCCTCCACCAGTTCGTCCACGGCTTGATCTTCTCGCAGAAGTGGGCCAATTTCGACCTCTTCCAGGGCCTGTACCCCGAGTTCGACTTCGTGCTCTTCGGCGACTCGGGGCAGGCCGACCCGGGATTGCTGGCGGCCCTGGTCCAGGCCCATCCCCAGAGGATCCGGGCGGCCATGATCCACGACGTGGTGGGGACTCCGGAACCGACCCGCAGGGAGTGGCAGGAGAAGGGGGTCTTCTTCTTCGAGACCTACGTGGGGGCGGCTTGCGAACTGAGGCGTCGGGGGCTCCTGGACCCCGACGCGGCCCGGCGGGTTCTAGAGGCGGCCCGGAAGGATTTCGAGGACCTGGTCTTCCCGGACCCCGTCCAACGCCAGGCCCGCCTGGCGGAACTCGAACGCGACGCGGCCAGCCTGGGCCCTTAGGCAGGGAGCCTCGGAACGCCTCCTGAAGTGCTCGGGATGCCTGAGACCTCGGACCTTCCCGCCTCGGAGAAGCCCGCCCCCGGTCCGTCCTCCTCCGCGGAGCCGGGCAGGGTGCTCCAGATCCCCGACTTCTGCCTGGTCCTGCTGGTGGGACCGGCCGGTTCGGGGAAGTCCAGCCTGGCGGCCCGCCACTTCCGCCCCACCGAGATCCTCTCTTCGGACCGCGTCCGGGCCTGGATCACCGACGACGAAGCCGAGCAGGGGGCCACCGCGGACGCCTTCGAACTGCTGCATCGGCTGGCGGACCTGCGTCTGGCCTGGCGTCGCCTGACGGTGGTGGACGCCACCAACCTCGAGTCGGCCCGCAGGCAGGAGTGGCTGGCCATCGCCCGACGCCACCACGCCGAGGTCGTGGCCCTGGTGCTGGACTATCCCCCTTCGCTGGTCCGAGAGCGGAACCAGGCTCGCTCCCGGCAGGTTTCCCGGAAGGTCCTGGACCTGCACTTCGGTCGCTTCCGCGCGGAACTCCCTGCCCTGCCGCATGAGGGTTACCGCGCCATCCATCTCCTGGAGGACCCTCGAATCGTGGACGCGCTCAGCCTTCATCGGGTTCCGCTGCCCGTGGATCATCGTCAGGACTCCGGGCCTTTCGACCTGGTGGGGGATGTCCACGGCTGCCACGGCGAACTGGTCGAACTCCTGAAGAAGCTGGGTTACCTCGTGGCCCCCGACGGCCTGCGGGTCGTGCCTCCGTCGGGTCGGCGGGCGCTCTTCCTGGGGGATCTGGTGGATCGGGGGCCGGAGCCGGTCCAGGTCCTGCGTCTGGTCATGGGCATGGTGGAGTCGGGGCAGGCCCTGTGCGTCCCCGGGAATCACGACGACCGCCTCATGCGGGCCCTGCTGGGGCGTCCCGTGCAGACCCTGCACGGGCTGGAGGCGACCTTGGAGCAGCTCGACGGCCAGGAACCGGGCTTCCGCGAGCGGGTTCGCGTCTTCCTGGAAGGGCTTCCCAGCCACCTGGTCCTGGATTCCGGGAACCTGGTGGCGGCCCACGCCGGGCTGCGCGAGAACCTGCAGAACCGGGATTCCAAGCGGGTGCGGGCCTTCTGCCTGTATGGTGACCCGACCGGTCGGGTGGATGCGGACGGCCTGCCCGAGCGCCGCGACTGGGCCCGGGAGTACCGGGGCAAGGCGGCCGTGGTCTATGGCCACACCCCGGTCGCCTCACCGAAGTGGCGGAACAATACGATCAACATGGATACCGGATGCGTCTTCGGCGGGCACCTGAGCGCCCTGCGCTGGCCCGAGAAGGAACTGGTCTGGGTCCCTGCCCGGCAGGTCTGGTGCGAGTCGCCGCGGAGTGGGGGGGATTGGGTGGGGGAGGAGGCGGAGGGAGGCTGAGTCGATCGCCTTCCCCGCCGCGGCTGACCCAGGTCAGAGCCGGGAGCGGACCGCGGCCAGGAAGGTGTCCGTGTCGGCGGACCCGCCCAGGTCCCGGGTCGAAATCCCGGACTCGATCGTGTCCATGACCGCCTCTTCAAGCCTCGCGGCGAACCCGGCCATGCCCTTGTCCCCATCCAGCTCGCCCCGCCGGGCCAGGGCGCCCGTCCAGGCGAAGATCGTGGCCACGGGATTGGTCGAGGTCTTCTCGCCCTGGAGGTAGCGCCGGTAGTGTCGGGTCACCGTGCCGTGGGCCGCCTCATACTCACGGACTCCATCGGGAGAGACCAGGATGCTGGTCATCAGGGCCAGCGAGCCGAAGGCGGCCGCCACCATGTCGCTCATCACATCCCCGTCGTAGTTCTTCAGGGCCCAGACGAAACCGCCCTCCGAGCGCATGACCCGGGCCACGGCGTCGTCGATGAGGGTGTAGAAATACTGGATTCCCGAGGCCTCGAAGCGATCCTGGAACTCGGACTCGAAGGTCTCGCGGAAGATGTCCCGGAATCGCCCGTCGTACTGCTTGGAGATCGTGTCCTTGCACGAGAACCACAGGTCCTGGCGCCTGGACAGGGCAAAGGACATGCAGGAGCGGGCGAAGCTCTGCATCGAGTCGTCCAGGTTGTACATCGCGCTCAGCACCCCGGGGCCGGGGAAGTCACAGACCGTGCGCCGGAACCCGTCGCTGAAGAGCAGCTCCGCCTTCCCGGGCCCCGGCACCCGGTACTCCGTTCCCATGTAGACATCCCCGTGGGCGTGGCGCGCGATGGTGATCGGTCGCTTCCAGCCCGGGACCAGGCGGGGGATCGTCGGGACCACGATCGGGGCCCGGAAGATCGTGCCGTCCAGGATCGAGCGGATCGTCGCGTTGGGACTGGGATACAGGCGTTTGAGCCCGTATTCCACCAGTCGGTCCGCGTTCGGGGTGATGGTGGCGCACTTCACCCCGACCCCGTGTCTCTGGATGGCCCGAGCCGCCTGAAGGGTCACCGCGTCGTCGGTGGTGTCGCGGTTCTCAAGCCCCAGGTCATAGTATTCCAGGTCCATTTTGAGATAGGGGAGGAGCAGTTCCTCCTTGACCTTGCCCCAGAGGATGCGGGCCATTTCATCCCCGTCGAGTTCGACGATCCTGCCCATGGTTTCCCTCCCGATGAGGCTTCCGCGGGTCTCCAGCCGGAAGGACCTCCTGTTCCTCGGGGGAGACGGAAACGCCGCTCGAGCTCAAAGCTCCCGGGCCGATCCACGCGGGAAACGCCCCAAATCCGGTCACATTGGGAGGGAGGGCTTCCAGGAACGGAGGAAGACCTCCTGCTGCCTGCGAACGAGTAAGGGCACTGCGCCGTCGCGACTGGATTCCCGGTGCAGTTGCCAGGCCAATGGAATCGCTCGTCGCTTCCGGGTCTTCTCGAAATGGGGGTGCTGAAATGCAGGAAGAATCAGGTCTGGCTGCTGACATCTCGACTTTGTGCGAGGAGGCCCGCGGGGCCTACTCGGAATTCGATCGGAGCTTTCGTCAGGAGAACATCAAGCGGGGTCTCCGCAATGCCGACGGGACCGGCGTCCTGGTTGGAGTCACCCGGGTGGGCAGCGTCCAGGGATACTACGTGGAGGACGGGGAGAGGATCCCCATGCCCGGTCAGCTCTTCTACCGGGGCATCGATGTCCACGACATTGCAGAGCATCATCAGCGGGAGGGGACCTTCGGATTCGAGGAGGTCGCCTACCTCCTGCTGCTGGGAGACCTTCCCGACAAGACCCGATTCGAAATGTTCGACAAGGTGCTGTCGAAGGCCAGGATCCTGCCGGATCAATTCTTCGAGGACGTGATCCTGAAGGTTCCCAGCCCGGATGTCATGAACATGCTGGCCAGGAGCGTCCTGGCCCTCTATTCCTACGACCGCAATCCAGACGACCTCTCCTTTGAGAACCTGGTCCGCCAGTCCGTTGAGCTCATCGGGCGCTTCCCCAGCATCGTCGCCCACTCCCAGGCCGTGAAGCGGCACGTCTATGGGAAGCTGTCGCTGCACATCCACAACCCCCTCGAAAATCTTTCGGTGGCCGAGAACTTCCTGCACCAGGTCCGGCCGGACAAGGTCTACTCGGATGCCGAGGCCAAGCTCCTGGACTTGATGCTCATGCTTCACGCCGAGCACGGGGGAGGCAACAACTCGGCCTTCGTGTGTCGGGCTCTTTCCTCTACAGGCACCGACACCTACAGCGTGATCGCCGGCGCCATCGGCTCGTTGAAGGGGCCTCTTCACGGTGGCGCCAACGCCAAGGTCACCGAGATGCTGGACTATCTGCGCCAGAGCGTCAAGGACCCCAAGGATGACGACGAGGTGGGCTTCCATCTCGACAGGCTCCTGGACGGCGAGGCCGGAGACCGTTCCGGCAAGCTCTACGGCCTGGGGCACGCGGTCTATACCATCTCGGACCCGCGCACGATCCTGATCAAGAGACATGCTCGGAACATGGCGGTCGAGAAGGGGCGGCTGGAGGACTTCCTCCTGCTGGACGGCATCGAGAGGCTGGGCATTCCGCGCATCCAGGCCCGCAAGAATCGCTCGATGCCCCTGTGCGCGAACGTGGACCTCTATTCCGGCCTGGTCTACGGCCTTCTGGGGATTCCCCAGGAACTGTACACTCCACTCTTCGCAACCGCGAGGATTGCCGGGTGGTGCTCGCACCGGATCGAAGAGGTGCGGACCGGCGGACGGATCATGAGACCGGGCTACCGCGCCCTGGTCAAGAAGGTCCCCTATCTGTCGATGCATGACCGTCCGGAGCGGGGGCAGACCTTGAGTCCGGGCGGGCTCCAGGACGGGAGGGTGGCACGTTGAAGCACGACGACTTGCAGGGGATTCGCAGGTTTTACGAAGGGCTGCCGAAGCGCATCGAGCGCGCTCGGAGCCTGGTCGGTCGGCAGAATCTGACCGCTACAGAGAAGCTCCTCTACGCCCACCTGGACCCGGACCGGTACCCGGATCGCATCGAGCGCGGGAGCACGAGCCTCTCTCTACGCCCGGATCGCGTCGCCATGCAGGACGCCACGGCGCAGATGGCCATGCTGCAGTTCATGCAGTCGGGGCGGAACCGGGTGGCCGTCCCGTCCACCATCCACTGTGACCATCTGATTCGCGCACGCCGCGGCGCCAGCCCGGACCTCCAGGAGGCCCTGCTGGAGAACGACGAGGTCTACGAGTTCCTCCGCACGGCCGCGGCGCGGTACGGGATCGGCTTCTGGAAGCCCGGCAGTGGCATCATCCATCAGGTGGTGCTGGAGAAGTACGCCTTTCCGGGTGGCTTGATGATCGGCACCGACAGTCATACTCCCAACGCTGGTGGCCTGGGAATGCTGGCCATCGGGGTGGGGGGTGCCGATGCCGCCGAGACCATGGCCGGCCTCCCCTGGACGGTGAAGGCGCCCAGGCTGGTGGGCGTGCACCTGAAGGGCCGGCTGAGTGGCTGGACCTCCGCCAAGGACATCATCCTCTTCATCTGCGGCAAGCTCACCACCTCGGGCGGAACCAACCGCATCCTGGAGTACTTCGGTCCGGGCGCGCGCTCGCTTTCCGCCACAGGCAAGGCGACCATCACGAACATGGGCGCCGAGATGGGCGCCACCACGTCGATCTTCCCCTTTGATGATCGGACGGCCGCCTACCTCCGGGCCACGGAACGGGCCGAGGTGGCTGAACTGGCTGACCGTGGTCGCAAGCACCTGACGGCCGACCCGGATGTGGAGTTGCACCCGGAGGATTACTTCGACGAGATCGTGGAAATCGATCTGGACCAGCTCGAACCCCATATCGTGGGCCCCCACTCTCCCGACCGCGCGCGCCCCCTCTCGGCTCTGGCCACCGAGGCCCGGACCGAGGGGTTCCCCGTCGGTTTTCGCACTGCGCTCATCGGCAGTTGCACGAACTCGTCGTATGAGGACCTCGAGCGGGCCGCCCATGTGGCCCGCCAGGCGGCGGCTTGCGGGCTGACGGCAAAGATCCCCGTGATGATCACCCCGGGCTCGCAGCAGGTGATGGAGACCATCACCCGCGACGGGCAGTTGCAGGCCTTCGAGAAGGTGGGTGCCACGGTGCTGGCCAACGCCTGCGGCCCCTGTATCGGCATGTGGAAGCGGGACGACGTGAAGCCCGACGAGCCGAATGCCATCCTGACCTCCTACAACCGGAACTTCCCGAAACGCAACGACGGCAGTCCTTCGACGCTGGCCTTCATCGCCAGTCCGGAGATCGTGATGGCCGTGGCGCTTTCGGGCCGGATGGACTTCAACCCCCTGAAGGACGCGGTGGACGGCCTTTTCTTGTCGCCTCCCACGGCGCCGGAGCTCCCCCCGGACGGTTTTGCCCTGTCCTGGGAGGGCTTCCTCGACCCTCCTGCGGACGGTTCCGACGTGGAGGTCCAGGTGAAGCCCGGATCCGGAAGGCTGGAACTCCTGAAGCCCTTCGCCCCTTGGGACGGGAAGGATTTCCTGGAGGTCCCGGTGCTGGTGAAGACCCTGGGCCAGACCACCACGGATCACATCTCCCCCGCCGGACGCGATTGGCTTCCCCTGCGGGGCCATCTCTCCGGAATCAGCCACAACCTGTTGCATGGGGCGGTGGACGCCGAGACCGGGGAGGTGGCTGCCCTGGTCGAGATGCCCGTCGCGGGCCGGATCCGGCCCGCCTCGCCCTGGGCCCTGAAGGCCATGCAGCTCCGCGATGCCGGCCAGGGTTCGATCGTCGTCGGCGACCGGAACTTCGGCGAGGGCTCCAGTCGGGAGCACGCCGCCATGTCGCCTCGCCTCCTGGGCGTGAAGGCCGTCCTGGTCCGCTCCTTTGCGCGGATCCACGAGACGAATCTGAAAAAGCAGGGGATCCTGCCCCTGACCTTCGCGGACCCCGCCGACTACGAGCGGATCCACAAGGACGACCGGATCTCCCTCGTGGGCCTGGCGGATCTCACTCCGGGACACCCGGTCCGGGCTCGGGTGAAGGGCCGGGAGGGCGAATTCGACCTCGTTCTGCACCACACCCTGACGGAGGAACAGATCGGATGGTTCCGCGCCGGCTCGGCCTTGAACGCCGCCGCTGGAGTGCCTCGGGGCGGCCAGCAGTCTGTCTGACAACCCTTCCTGGCATCACGAGGCCCCCTGGCTTTGGGCCTGCCTGCCTTCAGGCGCGTGGAAATCGAATGGCAGGTCTTGGAAGGTCCAGGCCTCCAGGCCGCCCAGCAGGGGGCGCACCCGCCGGGCTCCTCGGTTCTTGAGTCGGAGCGCCACACGGGCGCTCGTGGCTTCGTCGGGTCAAGTACAGTAG
>JALHDH010000214.1 GCA_022839105.1 bacterium | reverse complement strand
GTCTGTCTTTTGGGTAACCAGATAATGGTCTGCTCCAATAATTCCATCCCAGGTTAGGGTCAGATTAGTTCCATTAATGGATATAACAACATTATTGGGACTAAAATCCGCTGTAAAGAATTTATATTCGGGCATACTTTTTTGTCCGCGGGCATTGGTTGTATACATAACGAGCTGATATTCACCGTCTTGCTGTAAATGCACAATGCTTGCTTCCAATGCTACTGTAATATCCGTTGCCGGATTGGTTATAGGATAAGTATAAATCTCATCGGGGTTGGCTCCGGAACCTGAAAAATACCAGCAGACACTATTTATGGCAGGTTGAGCATAAGAAGACAGATAAATAAATTTATACTCATTCAAACTCCAGTAGCCGGCATTATTTTTCACCCGCACACCCAGTAGATGCATTCCATGGGGAACATTTTCATCGGTTAGCTCAAAATTAAACAGATATGAATTTGCTTCCCCTACACGAGAAGAAACAGGAATTCCATAGCCCTGTCCGGGGTCATTATCCAAAAACATTTCCGCATAAGTAATGGGACTAATACCAGCTGCACCTTTAAAAACTATTTTAGGACAGTTGGAACTCCAGAATCCTTTGGCATCCTTGCAGCGCACATACAAAAAATGCAAGCCGTTGGAAAGCCCAGTAGTAGAAATTGACTCTGTGCATAAGATATCTGTGCTGCCGGTGAAAGCTAAAGAAATGCCATTATGATAACCCGGATCGGTATCGTAAAAATATTCCAGATAGGTAATGGGAGTATTGAGAGAGGATTGTTTCAAGATAAATTTACTGTTCAATAAGCTCCATTTTCCGTTTCCATCTTGGGCACGCAGAAATAATAGATGCAAGCCATCCGATACATTTTGTAAACTAACATTGAAGTTGGTATTGATTTCGGAAGCTGGCGTAATAGGAACCTGAGTTGCCAAACCTAATCCCGGATCCGTATCCAGATAATATTCTACCTGGCTGATGTTTACACTCCCCAAGAATAGAAAACAGGTAAAACAAAGGCAGAAACACAATAAAATGCGTTTCATCATTCACCTCAATTGTTGGAACGAGCTTTAATCTGAACAGGAATTACAAATCCGGTAGCAGGAGCAGTAAATTCATAAATAGTGGGAATGGCAGGAATTCCCGATAAACGGTAGGGTTCCAATCCACCAAAAATTCCACAATCCTGTCCATTTATTCCTGCTCCCCTAGCCGGGGAGCCCGGACATAATTGATAAAATCCATCCGGAGAACCGGTTGCTACATACAATTCACCCGGGACATCATAGAGGTTACCGTCCCCGGTAATAGATGTATCTGTTTGCCAACTCCAGTTATTCATAGCACGAAAGACATTATGGTGAAAAGAAGTGTTGGCATCATAACTGAAAACCCATCCCCAGTAAGAATCATCAAATATACACTTGAATATACAGTTATAAACATCGGCATTGTAGAAATAGCAAGTCCCTTCCACAATATTATTGGCAAAAACACCACTGGCATTACCTGTTGACTGAAAACTGAAGCCAACTTGTGCACCGGGAATATAGTTATTGGCAATTAAGTAGTTTGCTCCGTCCACATATATCTCCGTTTGATACATCTGAGGATTAGATATATAATTTTGAAGGACGATACAATTGGAACCATATATGCATAATCTGTCTATGCAATTGCGTTGCACCACTACATTAGAAGCATTGACATTTAAATTGGTTAAAGTCATACCACTGATCAATGAACCGCTGGAACCAACCTCAAATAATATACCGTTAACCGTGGCAGGAGTAAGATTATTTTGCAATCCGGGATTTTGATTTAAAAAATAGCCCGGACCAATAATCGTTAATGGACGAGTTATAGTTACATCACTGTATAAAGAAGGCGAACCATACACATACAAAGTATCGTAATCGGCTACATCTGATGAGGTACAAGCAACATCCAAATTATTAAAATATGCAGCCATTCCAGGAATGTTATTTACATTCCAGACGGTGGAAAAG
>JALHDH010000213.1:3199-5285 GCA_022839105.1 bacterium | reverse complement strand
ATCGCCTGTACATCCAGGCCCGGGATCCACTTCGCCGGATGAAGGCCTTCCACGTCGATGTCCAGGTCAACAATCAGGGCGGAAAGTGAGACCGGCAGAGGGCGACCGGTCTCCAGGAAGGCTGGCATTGCCGGGCCGCCTGGAGGGCTTCCGTCAAACCGGGCGGGAACAGGACCCCAGCCCGCGTAGGAGATCCCTGGGAAACGTGACGGGTGCAAGGTCGCGCTCCAGCCATCTGCTCCGGAGGAAGGGCAAGCCCCAGTTCCTCACGAATGCCCTGCGGTTCCAAGACAGCCCGGTTCCGTCGTCTCCTCGGAAACGGATGCCTCCAGTGCCATCGGTTCAGCATCATGTCCTGAGGTCGGCAAGCAGAGCCGCTGGCCTTCCAATGAAGAGAGGGAAGCCTTCAGTGACTGGATGTCGCCTCGCCGCCTGTTTTGCGACTTTGGCATCGTTCGCCCTGTTTGCCCTGGCCGGGTGTAGCGGGGGGGGGGGGGGGGGAGAGCAGTGATGGCCGGTTGCCCCCCCCCAAGGCCAGGAGTCGAGCTGCGGACGAGTGAAGGCTCACTGAGGGCCTCGGCCTATCTGGAGCACGGTGGGCGCACTTACGACCTGGCGGCAGGGGAGTTCCCGACTGGTGGCGGAGGCCCGGAAAGCCTTGGCGCAGCCCTCCCGCCGTCGGGCCGAATCTATTCCACGATTCCGCCCTACCTTTCGATGTTCCAAGAGGTCCACGTCCCGACTTCTGGAGACCCTGAAGGCACGAGCGCCTATCTCGACCTGAAGGGTGAAGCTTCCGGCGTGGAGTTGCCCGGACCGGTTCACGCTGCCACCGGGACGGTTCCGGTCCAGGCCCCGCTGGGGACCACCGGAAGTGACGGTCTCAGCTTGGGCTATTCGACCGTCCTGTCGAGGCTCCCGGCGCCAGTCACGCTCCTGGAACCCGGTACCACTGTCTTGAGGAGCGTCTGGACGGGCCCTTCAGGAGACCCCGTCGAGCTTGTCGTGACCTATGATTCCTGGATGGAGTGGGATCAAGCGCTGGAGGGATTGGAATTCTTCTATCGGTTGCGCCACATCCTGTATTATAGCGATCAACAGGCCTGGTCTTTCGATTCCGGAACCATGCTCGGCAGGTTGGGCTCGCTCAACATTCTCCAGGGCATCGGCACGACGGACTGCGGTCCAATGACGGTCACCAAGAGCGTCCAATTCATCGCTCCGGGCGGAATGCCGGGTGGAGAGACGGAAATCTTCAGGAAGATCTACCGGCAGAGGCGGTTGGCTCTTGCCCAGGAACTCACCGAGATCCAGGTTCCCGGTGGCGGTTCGGTCAACTTCACGAACCAGGTCCGATGGATTCTGCAGGATGCCCAAGAACCTCTGCTCACTTCCCTGGTCGAGCCTGAGGCCTCCCCTCGGTTCCGTATCCAGGTCCGGGACGCGACAGGGGAAATCGTAGCCGACAGCGGGATCCAGCACGGTCCCGATATCGCCTGGGCCTGGGAGGGTCCAGGAGGAGTGGCTGCACGCACCACTTCGAAGAAGCCCTATCGCCTGCTTCCTGCCGCCCCAAGTGGGGGGGACGAATCGACTTCACGCCTTTCATCCGGAACGGAGGCCCAGGACACGCAGGCCGAGGACGACGCCACCTATACCTATGAGATCGAGGCCGCAGCCGGCATCTATCCTGTTCAGATTGGGCCCTATGAAGGGGCCTCTGTTGCCAGTGACGCCGGAATCGCCAGCCTGGGGGCTCCGAAGGTCCGCGTGGCCCGGGTGCGTTTTGGGGGAGGGCCTGATCTCCAGCCCCGGGCCTGGGGCCCCTTTCCCGTCTACGATTACCTGGTGAACCGGAAGGTGGCGGAACCGAGTTGGATCCCATCGAGAAACGAACCTGCCGTCTTCCGAATCGGAGAGCACGTCTGGGTCGGCGCAGACCTCCGGGCCAACCTCCCTGTCTCTGCAGAGAGACCCGTCAGGATGGAGGTTTCGCTTGAGGGATACCGCCGAGATACCGGCGAGACGATCCAGTTCGTTGCGGCTTCCCAACAGCCTCTGACCATCACGGACTGGTCGGAGGACG
>JALHDH010000213.1:0-3136 GCA_022839105.1 bacterium | reverse complement strand
GGTCGCCATCCGTTGACTCTGGCCTGGTCCTTCCGCATCGTGGATGGGGACCGGATCAAGCCCCTGGGGAACTACCTAACCCCCGTTGACCCGGACCGGCACCACATGCTCTATACGGTTCTTCAGCCGCCGGTGACCCTCCACGGTGAGCCTGCCCATGCCGCCCTGCCCTGGTACAACAGCGATTCTTTTGATCTCATTGACGTTCAAGTCGCGCCGACGAAGAGGAGCCCGTTGGACATGGCCACATCCTGGGCTTCTGGCGCCACGAACGGGAGGCAAGCGATGGAGGCATTGACCCGGGCCTTCTACGAGAGGAGTGGTTACGATTACCAAGGGGATACCGGGACCAACACATTCATACCGAGCTGGCCATCTAGCCGCAATCGTTGGCGGTTCTCCGAAGTCCTAGACAACCACAAACGCGTAGAATGCAGCGATGCCTCGAATTTTGTCCGAGCAATGGCCGCGACCCTGGGCCTGTCAAGCGTTGGGCTTCGAATCGAACCAGTCGGCAGCGACGCACTTTGGACCTCCTATATTCAAGCGATAGGGCCTTTCGAATCGGCAATGTATGCACCACCAGAATTTGTCAGAAGCGTCGAGACAGACTATAGCCCGGAAGATCCCATATTCTTAACGGGCCCAGACGAGCACGGATTTGTCCAGATCCGCTGGAATATGCACGAGACTCTCGAATGGGAGGGCTGTGTTTTCGACCCGACCCTCCGGCTCGACAGCGGCCCAGCTACCACCATTCCGCAGAAGAATCTGAACCCCATCTTCTATTATCTGAACCAAAGGAATCTGCCCGAAAGCGATTGGCTGCGTTTCGTTCGAACCTTCGACATTGTCTTCGGACGACAACACCGTCCCAGGCCATTGACCGGCCCAAACGGCTTCTTCGCCCAAACCTCTCCCGATTATGCCCAGTCGTTTCTGGCCCGCGCTGAACCAGTCCTGGGTGTCACAAGGGAGCAGTACAGGCGGCGCCTGCTCTACCTCAGCGATGACTCGGCTCTCCGGAATCGACTGGGATACGGCTCCAGCAATGTTTCATTCGACGTCGTCCAGGACCTGGTTCTTATCCGCTAGACACAAGGAAGGGCGAGGAGGTGTCCTACATGATCGGGTCGTCGCCAGTAAGGGTCTTCACCGTCTACTTGGGTTCATGCGCAATGCTCCTGGTATTGACACTCATCATCTGGATCCCCACGTTGCGTGGCGAAAATGAGACGCCAGGCCCTGATCCTGCTACTCTTCCGTTGGCCCTCGGACCGGAGGACATGCCTTCAGGATTCGTAATGGAAAGGGCGGAGGCCGCCCCTATCAGGGTGCAGGTTGATGGACGGGAGACGGAATCAGATTCATTCCAAGAATACAGAGGCCTGTACCAACTCTGGATACGCCCAGAATCTGCCGACCATCCGAGGGCGTCCATTTCAATTTCCTACTATCTACTTCCCACGAATAGGGAGGCCGGTAGGGTGCTGAAATCGATTCTTGGCAATTATTCAATGATCATGCGCCGACGGCCAGTCACCAATCCGCCTGAGGTCGGAGACACGTCCTTTGGGCGCTATCCTGGTACGACTCTATTCATCCGCGGCCGAGCCATCATTTCGATCATGATTCAATTGGCTGCGCCATTGCCTCCTGACATCGAGCGAAGCGAGATCGCTGCTCTCGTGGATCCGACTGTTGAGGCCACCGTTCGGCGACTGGACGAGTTGGGTCTCGAGTCTCGCCCTCCTCTGCAAGTGGACATGCTGGTCCTATCCCGCCATGTCAATGCCGCTCGCAAGGACGCCGTCAGACTTCGCCTGTCAAGCAGTGAACATCCGACAGACTATTCCTTTTCATGTTACCGCGTGGACGACTTACCCCTCCCGGGCACTTTGGGTGACCTGTTCTACAAAGAAAGAGTCGTCGGCCAGGAAGGCGACCTGGACTTCACCTGGCAGGGGCGCGATGATGCGGGCAATCCGGTCCCCAACGGTCGCTATCGCCTGTACATCCAGGCCCGGGATCCACTTCGCCGGATGAAGGCCTTCCATCGCCTGTACATCCAGGCCCGGGATCCACTTCGCCGGATGAAGGCCTTCCACGTCGATGTCCAGGTCAACAATCAGGGCGGAAAGTGAGACCGGCAGACCGCTCCCGGTCTCCAGGAAGGCTGGCATTGCCGGGCAGCCTGGAGGGCTTCCGTCAAACCGGGCGGGAACAGGACCCCAGCCCGCGTAGGAGATCCCGGCGCCCCGCAGAAGCGCGGGCACTGGAACCCCGGTCCCGGGGATCTGGCCCGGGTCTTCCAGGGATGGCCTGAGGAGGCCCCGAGGCCGGCGAGGAGGGACCCCATGAAGTCCGGATACGGGCTCCGGGTCTGGGCCGTGCTGCTCATGGCGGTCCTGGCCGGAGCCTCCTGTTCGTCCCGCGCTCCCGTTCCATCCTCCACCCCCCAGCGCTCGTCCGCCGGCCGGGTGGTGGTCTACACCCCCTTTCCCGACCTGACGGCCGATGAGCTCGCCGAGGGCTTCACCCGCAAGACGGGGCTTCAGGTCGAGCAGATTCGCGAGGGGACGGCCCGGGTCTTCGCCCGGCTGCGCGCCGAGAAGAACCACCCCCGGGCGGATGTCTGGTATGGCGGGGGCGGGATGATCCCCTTCATGACCGCGGCCGGGGAAGGTCTGTTGGAACCCTATGTTCCGACGGGACACGAGGACATGCCCCGGGAGCGGGGCAACCTGATCCTGCGGGATCGGGACTGGCGCTGGGTGGGGATCGGGGTGATTTCGCTGGGCTTCGCCTACAACCCTCAGATCCTGAGTCCGGACCAGGTTCCCCGGACCTGGGAGGAACTGACCGCCCCCCGTTGGCGCGGGCATGTCGAGATGTGGGATCCGGCCGAGAGCGGCACCTCGATGCTCTTCCTCGAGTCGGCCCTCCTGCGGGCCCTGAATGCCGGGCAGGGCGAGGAGGCGGGCTGGGAGTACCTGACCCGCGTCTTCGGGAACCTCAAGCGCTACACGCGCGAGGGGGCCCCCTCCTTCGCGGTGGCCCGGGGGCAGAGCCTGATCGGCATCCACTTCGAGTTCCAGTTCCTGGAGTTCCTGGCCATGCAGGCGGAGAACACCCA
>JALHDH010000102.1 GCA_022839105.1 bacterium | reverse complement strand
TGGAGTTTCGCCGGACAGCCCCCCGAGACCGAGGAGATCCTCCGCCAGACGGACGCCCTGCTGGCCGACTCCCGCTATGAGGAGGCCCTCGCACTCTTGGAGGGTTTCTCCGAAAGCTATCCGGGCACGCGGCAGGATGCTGCCGCCCGCATGGAGGTTGCTGCCATCCACGGCAAGGCCTTCCACGACCTCGAGCGGTGCCGCCAGATCTACGAGTCGATCATCCAGGACTTCCCTCGGACGATGGAGGCCGTGCTGGCCGCGTCCAATCTGGCCGACCTGCATCTGCTCGAGGAACGCCCACCTCTTAGCGTGTTCCTCGCCCAGATCGATGGCTTGATTCGCGAGTGCGGAGGCATTCCGTTGGACGAAGTCGCCCGCGGTTCGACCCGCAGGGAATTCGCCGTCTTGAGCTGGCTGGGACCCTCAGACCAGGCGGATCTCCTGGCCGACCTCTACTTCCAGGCAAGCTCGCGAATCGCCGCACGCCCTCGCGAAGAGTGGACACGGGATCTGCTCACCCGAGGCCTGAACATCCACACCTTCGTCCGCGAGCGGTTCCCGGGGGCGTATGGCCGCTCGGTCTCCGACTGCCAGAAGGAGATGATCCTGCGGCTGAGCGGAAATGCGCGACCCGAGGTCGTGCGGGACGAGACTGCGCCCCGCCTTCAGGTCGTGGCCCCCCGGCGAGGCGTCACCATGGCCGACCGGCGACCGAAGATCGAGGTCCATCTGGAAGACGGCGATCTTACCGAATCCCAGGTGGACCTCGGCGAGGCCGAGATCCGCATCGACGGCACGAATATCCTGGACCAGGCGGAGATTCGCAGCATCGTGAACCCGAGCGGGAGGCCGGGGCCAACCTTCGAGAAACTGCAGATCACATGGCGTCCGCCTCAGCCACTCGCCGCCGGTCTCCACCGAGTCGAGATCAAGGTCGAAGACAACGCCGGAAACCAGGCCAGGGAGGAATGGAGCTTTACCATCCGCTAGGAGCCAGTGTGAGTACCCGGACCGAGCATCGCCGAGGGATCTTGTGCACCCCGCAATGCGCAAAAAGTGGTGGTTTGCTGGAGGCAAATGAGACTTTTTGCAACACAGCGGGGGCCTCGCACCCGCGCCCCGCGCGGGTGCGTCCCATTGAGCGGCGAGGCGACCGACGTGGTATTCACACAGGCTCCTGGGTGCGGCTGCGCTTCACGTCGAGACCTTGGACTACTTGGCCAAGGGAGGCCGGATCGGCCGGGCCCAGGCCCTTTTGGGCGGGCTGCTCAAGATCCGGCCCATCCTCTCGTTTGAGGACCACTCGGTGGTGCCGCTCGCCAAGGCCTTCGGCTTCGAGCAGGCGCTGAACCGCATCGTGGACATGGCCGCCGAGGACCATCGGCTCCAGCCACCACCTCCCTGAAGTGGCGGGCCCCGAATACGGGTCAAGAAGGGAACCTCAGCCTGAATCCGTTCAGCGGGCCGCGCCGGCGGCCCGCGCCAGGGCGGCGAACTCCTCCAAGAGGAGCGTCTCCGGCCTGCGGGAGGGCTCGATGCCGGCGGCCTCCAGGGCCGCGACCGGGTCGCCGAGGACGCCTGCAAGCGAACGGCGCAGCGTCTTGCGTCGGGCGCAGAAGGCGGTCCGGATCAGGCGGAAGAGGAGATCCGGGGGCGCGTCGACCGGTGGGGTCCGATGCGGCACCAGGCTGACCACCGCCGAATCCACCTCGGGTGGAGGCTGGAATGAGCCCGGACGGACCCGGAACAGCTTCCGGACCTGGGCGTGGTACTGGATGAAATGGCTCAGCGAGCCGCTCTCCCGGGTGCCCCGGGCGCACATCCGCTCGGCCACCTCCTTCTGGACCATCACCCACATCCCCCGGATGCGCGGGCTGCCCTCGAGCAGCAGCTTCTCCAGGATCGGGGTGGTGATGTAGTAGGGGAGGTTGGCCACCACCTTCCAGTCGTCGTGGGGAGCCAGCAGGCGCTCCAGGTCCACCTTGAGGAAGTCCTCGTGGATCACCCGCAGGCGGGGGAGATCCTTCAGGCGCTCGGCCAGATCCCGGTCCAACTCGACGGCCAGGACCTCGCCGGCGATTCCGACCAGATCCCGCGTCAGGGCGCCCCGCCCGGGGCCGATCTCGAGGATCCGATCCTGCGGCCCCACCCCGGCCTCGGCCAGGATGCGCGCGATCACGCTGCGATCCTTGAGGAAGTGTTGACCCAGGCGTCGTGGCATGGGCCGGGCCTTCGAGCGTTCCTCCCCGGACCCTGCGTTCCCCTTGCACAGAGGCCATCCTCGGCTATAATTCCCACGACGGCAGGCCTTCCAGGAGGGTTCAAGGAGGCTGGCGAAGCCTGCCGGCCCGGATCGGGAGGCCCTCGGCTTGCCCGCTCCCCGGCAATCCCGATAGGAACGAAACCTGCATGCAGATCCCGGAGAGCACCGGCACGGTCCGCGTCCCCCTGGAGGAAGAAGAGCGGATCGCCTGGTGGAGGCGAGTCCCCAGCGCGCGTCGCCTGATCCTGTCCTCCTTCCTCACCTTCGCCCTGGCCATGGCGGCCCTGGTCGGTGGTTTCGCCTACCTTCGGACCCTTCCGGAGGGGGGGGGGCAGGGCCTCTTCTTCGGTCCGGGAGGCCTGTACGAGACCTTCACCAGGACCCCCGGTGAGAGGGCCTTCCAGGGCCGGGCCAGGATGAACATCCTGTGCCTGGGGATCGACTACAACTACGACGAGCGCGGAATCCACTACACCAAGGGCGCCCGCTCGGACACGATCTTCGTGATCAGCGTCGACGCCCAGGGGCGCACCTTGAATGTGCTCTCCATCCCCCGCGACACCCAGGTCCTGATCAGCGAGGAGATCGGCTACGACAAGGTCAATGCCGCCTATTCCTATGGAGGGATCGAGCAGGCCAAGGCCACCGTCTCGCGGTTTCTCGGGGTCCCCATCGACCACTTCGTCATCGTGCGGGTCTCGGGAGCCCGCAAGCTGGTGGACGCCATCGGGGGGCTGCACGTCGATGTCGAGAAGGACATGGACTACGACGACAACTGGGGCAACCTGCACATCCATCTCAAGAAGGGGCCCCAGGTCCTGGATGGCGAGCAGGCCGTCGGCTATGCCCGCTTCCGGATGGACGAGGAGGGGGATCGAGGCCGGATCCGTCGCCAGCAGCAGATCATGGAGGCCCTGGTCCGGCGCCTGAAGGATCCCATGGTGGTCTTGAGGCTGCAGGCCCTGGTCAAGGCGGTCAAGGAGAACGTCGAGACCGATTTCAGCGTGTTGGACATGCTGGACCTGACCTACCTGTACAAGGACTTCGATCGGACCCGCATGAAGACCGGGGCCATCGTGGGCGATGATGCCGACATCAACGGGGTCAGCTACATCATCCCCTATGCTCCCGAGAACGACCAGATCGTCCTGGAGCTTCTCAAGGAACCCTCGGATTTCTCCCGCCAGGACCTTCGCATCGAGGTCCTCAACGGCTCCGGGGACGAACTGGCCGTGGGCGAAGTGGCTGAGGATCTGCGTCGGGAGGGCTTCCAGGTGGCCCGGGTCGCCCAGGCGGATCGCTCGGATTATTCCTCGACGGTGGTGATCGACAGGCGAGGCAGCATCGCCGTGCGCTCCGCCCTGGAGAAGCTGCTGCGCGGAGCGCTCTATGAGCGGGACCTGCGGGAAGGGTCCTCACCGGGCTACGACGTCACCATCATCGTGGGACGGGACCGGAACCAGGAGGTTCCCGACTTCTCCTTCCCTCGGCCGACCTACCCCCGCTCCTCGTATGACCAGGTGGAGCCCTCCCCGGAGCCGGTCCAGCCCGAACCGCCTTCCGAAGAGCCCGACTGGGAGGACCCGGCCGAATCCGAGGACCCCGACGGGTCGACCCCCGACCCTCAGCAATCGGCTGCGCCAGAGCCCGAACCGGTCCAACCCGATCCGCCGGCGGGCCGGCCCACGCCTCCTCCGGCTCAGGCGCCCACCCCTTCGGCCCCCGCCAGGGAACCGGTTGCGCCCGTGGCTCCGGCACCCCCTCCTCCCGAGGCGCCGCCTCAATCCTTGCCGGCTCCGGCTCCAACGGCCGAGCCTCTGGTCACGCCGGTGCCCGAACCCACCAGCGCCGAGATGTAGGGTTCGGCCCCGGGGGGGCGGGCTCAGCTCCCGGAGAGCTGGGCCCGGAGTCGGCCGATCTCGCGCTCCAGGTGCAGGTGTCCATAGTGCGCGGTCAGGTCTCCGCGGGTCTTCTCCAGGCACCCGCGGGCGACGTCCGTGGAGCGCCGCAGGCCTCGGGTGATCGCGTCGGGGAAGTCCACGGTGGTGAGAACGCAGAAGATCTCGTCCATCAGGCCCAGCAATCTCTCGGCGGTCTCGATCTCGCCTCCGCGCATCCGGTCCAGGATATGGCGGCGAAGCTCTCCGACCGCTTCGGCCAGGCCGTTGAGGTAGGGGGCGTTGCCGACCTGCAGCTCCTCGGGTGGAGGGAAGCGCGATCCGGTGACCAGCTCGAAGGTCAGGCTGGCCTCGGCGAATTCCTTCTCGGCATCCTGGAGGAAGCCGGCGTAGTACACCTCGGGGTGCGCCTGCAGCTCGGCGCGGACCTGGTCCAGGGCCTGACGGGAGTCTTCCAGGTGCTGGCGGGCCTGGTCGGGCTCGAGACGGTGGATGGCCCGGATGGCCAGGCTGGACTCGCGGATCGACCTCCGGTGCATGGTCAGGCCGCGTTCGCGGGCGGCGTCGGCCTCTTCCATCTGTCGGCTGATCTGGCCGACCACTTCGTGAAGCTGGTTCTTGCTCATGGGCTCGCGCTTCGGTGAATCGTCCGGGCCCCCTCCACGGGGAATCCACCTTGCCGGTGCAGAAGGGGAGGCGCCATGCGAACCACGCGGAAAGACGGGAACCCTGACCAGTCGGCCTGGAGCGTCCTGGGGCTGAAGGAGGGAGATCGGGTCTCGATCATGGGGAGCGGGGGCAAGACCACGCTGCTGCGGCGCCTGGCCTGGGATGCCGTGGCGGACGTGCTCCTGACCACCACGACCCATATGGCGGCTCCCGGAGATCCCCGGGATCCCCCCTTCCTTCCCTTCCGCTCCGTCGAAGAGTTCCGCCTGGCCTGGGACCGGCTTCCCGCGCCCCGACGCCTGCTGACCGGGCGCTTCGAGCCGGGGGACTCCAAGCTCAGGGGACTTCTGCCGGAGGAGGTGGATCGGTTGGCCGAACTCCCCGGTCTGGCCCTCCTGGCGGCCGAGGTCGATGGCTCCAGGACCCTTCCCGCCAAGGCCCACGCTCCGCATGAACCCGTCTTCTTCCCGCGCAGCAACGTCGGGGTCTCGGTCCTGGGAATGAAGGCCCTGGGAAGCCGGGTCCTGGAGGGGGAGGTGCACCGGGCCGCCTTGATGGGGCAGCGCTTCGGCTGGAAGAGCGGACATCGCCTGGAACTCGAGGATCTCGAGCAGATCGCCGGAGCCTACCTGGAGCTCCTGCCCCCGGGCAGACGCATCCTGGTCTTGAGCCAGGCCCGGGCGGTCGGCCCGGAGGTCCTGCGCGACCTGGCCGCCCGTTTTCGCGGTCGGGTCGACCGGATCGCCGCTCAGTCCGAGGATGGGCTGGAGGTTCTGGGATGAAGACGGTCGCGCTTCTCCTGGCCGCGGGTGCGGGCCGCCGCATGGGGCGCCTGAAGCAACTGCTCCCCATGCGGGGAACCCCCATGCTCCAGCACGCCCTGGATCGTCTGCTGGCCTCCCGGGTGGATTCGGTCGTGCTGGTGCTGGGGTGTGAAGCCGAGCGGGTCCTGGCGCA
This sequence comes from bacterium, assembly GCA_022839105.1. GTDB lineage: Bacteria > Vulcanimicrobiota > Xenobia > Xenobiales > Xenobiaceae > Xenobium. The sequence goes on along the minus strand of JALHDH010000102.1, from coordinate 5,759 downwards.
GCTCAGGCTCCCCGAGGGGGATCGGGTCCGCCTGGCGCGCAACCCGGACTGGCAGACGGGGATGGCCTCCTCGCTGGCCTGCGGCCTGGAGGCGGCCCCCGAGGCCGAGGCCGTCCTGGTGGCCCTGGGCGATCTCCCGGGCGTCCCGCCGCAGGTCGTGGACCGCTTGATCGAAGAGGCCGGGAAGACCGGATGCACCGTGGTGGCGCCGGTCTTCGAGGGCAGGCGGGGGCATCCGGTCCTCTTCCGGCGGGCCCGCTTCGATCAGTTGCGGGCCCTGGAGGGGGATTCGGGGGCTGCGGGGATCCTGCAGGCGGACCCCCGCCAGGTCCTGCTGGTTCCGGTGGATTCCCCGGGGATCCTGCGCGACGTCGACCGCCCCGGGGATCTCATGCGCCTGTCCGGGCGCGAGGGATTGCCCCGGGTCGTCCTTCGCGGGGGAGGAGACCTGGCCAGCGGGGTGGCCCACCGCCTCTTCGTCTCCGGATTTCCCGTGGTGATCCTGGAATTGCCTCAACCTCGGATGATCCGGCGGACGGTCTGTTTCGCGGAGGCCGTCTATCAGGGGCAGGTCCAGGTCGAAGGGGTTCCGGCCCGTCTGGTCGAGGAACCCCAGGCCTGTCCTGGAGAGATCGCCGTGCTGGTGGATCCGGAAGCCCTCTTCCTGGAGAGGCTCGAACCCGGGGTCCTGGTGGATGCCCGGATGCTGAAGCTCAACCGGGACACCCGTCGCCAGCAGGCCCCGGTCGTCGTCGGCCTGGGACCGGGATTCGTCGCCGGTGCGGATGTGGACTTCGTCGTCGAGACCCAGCGGGGCCACGATCTGGGACGCGTCCTGGCGACCGGTGCGGCTCTTCCGGATACGGGGATTCCCGGGGTCCTGGGCGGGGAGGGGGCCAGGCGGGTGGTGCGGTCGCCGGTCGCCGGGCTCTTTCGGGTCGAACGGGAGATCGGCTCTCTGGTGACGCGGGGAGAGAGGCTGGGGCGGGTGGGCTCGAGTCCGGTCGACTCGCCGCTGGATGGCCTCTTGCGGGGCCTCCTGCACGACGGTCTGGAGGTCCGCTCCGGCGAGAAGATCGCCGATGTCGACCCCCGGGGGGAGAAGGTCGACTTCCGCACCCTCTCGGACAAGTCCCGGGCGGTGGCCGGCGGGGTCCTGGAGGCCATCATGCGCGGGTATTTCGGGTCCAGAACCGTCCTGGACGGCTCCATGGTTTCTGGGTCTGAAGTTCTGTGAGGTCTGGGCTCTTGGCTTGCGCGGATCGAAAAGATCCCGATGCGGACAGGGTTTGCCGACCGGTCCACAGAAAAGGATCGGCATGGATGATTCAGACTATGCCGCGACCCTGGAGACTCCCTCTGTCGTAGCCCTTCCGGCCGACCCCCCCCCACCTTCGTCCTGTGCCTCGAACACGGAACTGGTCGAGGACATCGACCTGGTGCCGATCAAGGAGCGGGCTCCCCTGGGGGTGGTCGAACTGGTCCTGGATGAGGGACAGAGCGTCCGCGCCTTCGGGGTGGTCTATGGGATCGAGCACACCATCTCGGGCGAGGGCTTCACCGCCCGGGTCTTCCTGGACCAGTACAATCAACGCCTCCGCGTCTACAGCTACGAGGCCACCGACTACGACGCGCTGGTCCTGAAGCTGCGCTGGCTGGCCGAGGCCAACGGGTTCGACAAGATCCTGTGCATGGCCCACGCCCATGACTGGGAGCGCTTCCTTCGCCACGGCTACGTGCTGGAAGCGATCCTGAAGTACTACCAGAACGGCAGCGATGCCCTGGTGATGTCCAAGTTCCGTTCCCAGGAGCGCCTGACCTCGCACTGCATGATGCAGGAGATCCTGCTGATCGAGGATCTCATGTCCCGCGAGGTCCGCCCTTCCAGGCGGCCCCTCCCCGAGGGGCACGAGTTCCGCCTGGCCCGCAGGGAGGACATCGCCGAGCTCACCGAGCTCTACCAGACCATCTTCCAGACCTACCCGACCCCGCTGATCCACGCCTCCTATCTCGAGCATATCTTCGAGAGCGAGTGCCTCTTCGCGGTCTGCATCCACGAGGGCCAGATCGTCTCGGCGGCCAGCGCCGAGTTGCGCCCGGACCTCAGGGCGGCCGAACTGACCGACTGCGCGACCAGGCCTCAGGCCCGGGGGCGCGGGCTGATGAGCGTGCTTCTGAAGCTCCTTGAGGAAGAGTTGCGCCGACGGGAGTACTTCTGCTCCTACACCATGGCCCGGGCCCGCAGCTTCGGGATGAACATGGTCTTCTACCAGCTCGGTTACGAGTTCAATGGCCGCCTGGTCAACAACTGCGACATCCACGGCGGCTACGAGGACATGAACATCTGGGTCAAGGACCTGCGCCGCAGCGCTCAGTAACCCGCCGCGCCTCCCCCCGAGCGGGGGTCTCCGGCGGCCAGGAAGACCTGCTCGGCTCCCGCGCGCAGCACGCAGACCGCGTGGCTGCGTTCGGGCCCCTGGACCACCCGGTGCCCCATGCGCCGGAGCGTCTTGCGGACGTCGCGGGGGACTTTCGGCTCGACGGCGATCTCGTCGGGCAACCACTGGTGGTGGACCCGAGGGTGCTCCAGGGCCCGATGCGGATTCTGGCCGTGGTCCAGGACGTTCATCAGCACGTGGAGCACCGAGGTCGGGATTCGCGGCCCCCCGGCCGAGCCCACGGCCATGCGGGGGCGCCCCTCGCGGAAGACCAGGACCGGAGCGCTGGAAGAGGCCGGCCTCTTGCCCGGTTGAATCCGGTTGCGTCCGGAGCTGACCAGGCCGAAGGCGTCCGGGGTGCCCGGAACCCGGCTGAAGTCGTCCATCACGTTGTTCAGGACGATTCCGGTCCCCGGGGGGACCACCAGCGAGCCGAACCAGAGGTTGACCGATTCGGTGGCCACGACCCATCCTCCGTCCGGGTCGGTCACCGCAAAGGAGGCCGTGCTCTGCGGGGCCAGCAACGGAGGGGTGAGCCGGTTGGGTTCCTCCAGCCTTCGGGTCCGGGCGGGATCCAGCTCGGCGCTCAGGCGCCTCAGGCGCTGCGAATCCAGCAGTTCCTCGACCGGCACCGGGTGGAAGTCCGGGTCGGTCAGGCAGGTGGCGCGTTCGGCAAAGCTCATCCGCATGGCCTCGGCCTGCAGGTGGAAGGTCGCAGCCGAGCCCGCCTCTTGAGGCGGAAAGTCGAAAGGTTCGAGGAGGGTGAGCATCTGGAGGACCTGGATTCCTCCTCCCGAGGGTGGGGGCAGGGTGTAGACCTCGTAGCCCCTGTAGCTTCCGCGCAGGGCCTCCCGCCAGATCGGGCGATACCGGGCCAGGTCCCGCAGCGAGAGGCAGCCTCGGCCGCGCTGGATCTCGGCCACCACCCGCCGGGCCGTCTCGCCTTCGTAGAATTCCCGAGGGCCTTCTCGGGCCAGGCGGCTCAAGGTGGCCGCCAGGTCCGGGAAGCGCCAGGCTTCACCGGGACGCAGCCCCTGTCCATCCGGGCCCAGGAAGAGCCGTGAGGCCTCGCGGTACATCCCGAGCATCCTCGCCCGGTCCCGGATGCAGCGGACCAGGTTCCAGGGAACCGGGGTTCCCTCCTCGGCGATCCGGATCGCCGGCGCCAGCAGGCTGGCCCAGGGCAGGGTCCCGAATCGGGCCAGCGCCTCGGCCAGGCCTGCCACCAGACCCGGCACCGCCACCGCCAGGGCGCCACGGGTGCTGGCCTGGCTGCGGGTGGCGAACATTCCGGTATAGGCCCGGTCCGGAGCGGTCTCGCGATAGTCCAGGACCGCTGGGGCTTCCATCCCCGGCTTCCAGATCAGCATGAAGCCGCCGCCGCCGATTCCTGTGTAGTTGGGGCAGAGCACCCCCAGGGCCATGGACATCGTCACGGCCGCGTCCACCGCGTTCCCGCCCTGGTCCAGGACCTCCAGGGCGGCCCGGGCGGCTGCCTCGTGGTCGCAGGCGGCCACCCCTCGGGTGCCCCAGGCGGGCACCTGAGGCTCGGGAAGTCTCAAAGGTTCCATGGGGTCTTCTTCGGGGGGCCTCCGGCCGGACCCTGGCACAACGGCGGATCGAGGATGATGGGCCCGTCTGCTCGCGAGTTCAAGGAGGCGCACCTGAATCGCAGGATCCTGGGATCCGCATGGGGAAGTCAGGGCGCCAATCGGCGGCTCTTGTCCCACAAGACCGCAAATCCGGCCTCTCCCGATCCGCCTCGAGCGCCCATCCATCGGGAACTGCAGGCCGCAAAGGAGAATTGCGCCCGAGATGAAGATTCCCATCCTTCGCACCCTGGCTCTGGGCCTGGCCGTGCTGCTGGCCGGTTCGATGGCCCCACCGGTCCAGGCCGAGGCTCCGGCCTCCCAGGGGACCAGGAAGATCGTGATCCTGCACACCAACGACCTTCACGGCAACGTCGAGCCGGACTCCAAGGGTCGCGGCGGCCTGACCCGCATCGCCACCCTTCTCCGCCAGCTTCGCGCCCAGCATCCCGGTGCGGTGATGTACCTGGACGCCGGGGATGTCGCCCAGGGGACCCCGCTCTCCAACACCTTCCACGGCGAGCCGATGTGGGTCGCCCTGAACTCGATGAAGCCCGCCGCCGGAACCATCGGGAACCACGAATTCGACTGGGGCCCGAAGGTCCTGCACAACATGGTCGCCAAGGCCGAGTACCCCATCCTGGTGGCCAACGTGGTCGATGCCAAGGGCAACCGTCCCTTCAAGCCGTTCCAGGTCTTCCGGGTGAACGGCGTGGCCGTGGGCGTGATCGGCCTGCTCTCCCCCGAGACCCCGACGGTGGTCAAGGCCGGGAACACCGCGGACTACAAGTTCCTCGACCCGGCAGCCACGGTCCGGGAGTTCCTGCCCCAGATGCGCAGGCAGGGGGCCCGCTATATCGTGGCGCTCACCCATCAGGGCCTGGAGGCCGACCGGCAACTGGCCCTGGCTGTCCCGCAGATCAACCTGATCGTCGGGGGCCATAGCCACTCCAAGACCGACAAGGCCGAGCGCGTCGGCCCTCGGACCCATATCGTGCAGGCCGATCGCTACGGCCGTTTCGCCGGCGTGGTCGAGATGACCGTCGACACCCGGACCCACCAGGTGGTGGGCGTCGAATCGCGTCTGGTGGAGATCAACGACAAGGCCGGCCTGGAGCCGGATCCCACCGTCGTGGCCATCGTCGAGAAGTACAACACCCGCGTCAAGCCGCTGATGGCCCAACTGGTCGGCAAGACCGGGTCCGATCTGTACAAGCGCTACTCCGAGGGGCAGCTCGACTCGACCCTGGGCAACGCGATCGCCGACGCCATGCGCGTCAAGACCGGCTCGGACGTGGCCGTGTACAACTGGGGCGGCATCCGCGACGAGCAGTTGCCCGGCGGGGACGTCAACCGTGGCGCCATCTTCCGCATCCTGCCCTTCGACGACCAGGTCGTTCGCGTCAGCCTGAAGGGATCGGACCTGATGGAACTGATGGGTCAGGGCCTTCTGACCAACCCCGAAAGCCCGATGCAGGTCTCCGGGGCCCAGGTCAAGGTCGACCTGGCCAACAAGAAGGTCCTGGAAGTGAAGGTGGGCGGCAAGGCCCTCGACCCGAACGCCACCTACACCGTGGCCACCACCGAGTTCATGGCGGGTGGCGGCGACGGGGCCAAGGCCCTGACCAAGGGCACCCTGCAGGACCGTTTCGACTTCGCCCGCGACGTCTTCATCGACTACCTGGATGACCAGCCGGTCCTCCAGGCCCCCCAGACCGGGCGCATCGTGGTG
>JALHDH010000212.1 GCA_022839105.1 bacterium | reverse complement strand
AAAGTAACTTCATTTTCCAGATTGTCATGGCCCCTTAATTCAATAGCATATGAATCTTTTGATTTGCCTTTTACTTTTCCAAAAAATTTTTGATTTACAGGGTTGTATCTAAATTCTTCCAAGCTATATTTTTGACCACCTGCAGTGAAGGAGTAATTCATTGGCAATGTATGGGAATTTGCCATTAATTCGCTGCCATTTGCCGTAAATTCAAACTCCCATTTTCCTTTTATCCCCTTTTCAGATTCGCCGATACGATAATTTAAATTATGGAGTATAATTTTTACGTCTATGTTTTCTTCTAAATCAATTCCTTTAGTGTCAACAGCATAAATGTGGGAAAATGCCGTTTCGGAATTTCCGATCCTCCTAGAACTACCGGTGGCACCATAATTTGTTAGTTTTTTGCTGTTGATAAAAATATCATAATCAAAATTAACCCAATCTACAGGTGTATTTGCATTCGCAATTGTAGAAAAAATTAATTCATCTTTGTCTATGATAACATCGGTTAATTTTACTTCTACTCCATTATGTTCCACTATTTGGTTAACTACATTTGCATATGGCTCAATGTTTCTTTTAGTGCCCAGAGCTTCCCCTATAGAATAAGAAATCTCTGAAACCTTTGACTCCGCAGCTGCATAGACATTTTTCCCGAAATTTGTTTGGCTAAAAAAGCCCAATGTTAAAACTGCAACAGCAGCGATGGTTCCAAGTTTTTTAAAGTTAATTTTTCTTTTTATGCTCTTCCGAAAATTGTTTTTTAAACTTCGCTTTTCCATATCATTTAAAACCTCTCTATCATAATCCTCAAGATCAATATCCATGTGATTTAAAAGTTCATACACATTTTTAGAACCCTTCATTGTCCGAACCTCCTTTTATACTAAAAGCTTCACGCATCTTCTTTTTGCCTCTTGAAAGCCTATTATATATCACGGGTTTGGTAAGTCCTGTATCAAACGATACCTCATCCATATTTTTATCTTCAAAATATAGCTTTATAAAAATTTCCCTATCTTCTTCTGATAAACTCCCGAGCATTTTTTCGGTTTCCAAGCTGATTTCCTTTGATAAGATCTCTTTGAGTGTATTATCTTCAGCAGGGATAGTTACATTTTCCATATTTTCATTTTCCAAGTCTCTTAAATATTTCCTTACATAGTTAAGTGATTTGTATTTTGCAATTCCCCCTACCCAGTTTTTAAAACTGGACTTTTTAGGGTCATAATAGCGTATATTTTCCCAAATCCCTAGTAGACAATCATTCATACACTCCTCATAATAATTTGGAAGGTGATAAAGATGTTTTTTTATGACTGTCTTGAGAATCCATGCATAATTGTCAATAACATACTCGAGAGCTTTCTCATTCCCCTTTTTGAGCTGTTCAATAAAATTTTCTTCGGTTATTTTCAATGGACACCACCTTCTATAGGCTAATTTTCTACATGTAGATTATTTACCCTTCTACTTAATATTTCACATTGGGAAGAGAAAATCTATCAAGAATTAAAAATTTCATTTAAAAATGTATGCAACCTAACCAACGCAAGCCTTAAAAAACAAGAATGTTTAGGTTTTCTTAAATATTACCTCGATGTTAGAGTGTAAATTACGAAACCGCTGTTAGCTTGGGTAGAGGCCTTACCCTATACCACTAATTATAGCTTGAAATTTGCTTAAGCTTTTCCCCGGCATAATCACCATCCTGTAATAAACACGACTCTATGCAAGCCATATGTTTATGCTGATCTGCGTATATGCTTTTTTTAAAGCTTGTATTCAGGCCTTTTTTCTCTTAACCCACGAATAGCCAAGCTAAGCTGTAAAACCCGTATTACCGACTTAACACTTAGTAAACCTAGTACTGCTAACATCCCTTTAAAATGCTCATTATGGTAATTCCACAATGTAAATGAGAAAAAAGGCTTTCTTGTATAATAAATATATAATCCCATTAAGAGAGTAAAAACTATGAAATAGATATGCGGTTTTCTTCTTTCTTTCAAAGCCTCGATTTTATCCGTGATATTGCTATAAATAGCAAAAGGTTCCCCATCATTCTTCTTTTCAAGAATTAACAGTTC
>JALHDH010000211.1 GCA_022839105.1 bacterium | reverse complement strand
ATCGCTTATCGCCAGTTCTTATACTGTATGGCGATGATTCACAATTAAATGTACTAAGCAAATTCTGTGAATTGATCAGGGAACGGGAAGACTTATGGAAAAGTGAATTTGATGATACTAGTAAAACCCCAGTGTACTATGCTGTCGGGTGGACCCATGATAATAAAGAAACTACTAACGATGGAAAGGAAAAGACAAGTGTGAAGTCATATTTCCCAGGATACCATAGACCAATAAGGTCAAGCAATCCAGTTTACAACTCTCTTAAGAGCTATCTGATTAGACCCACTGGTTTACGACCACATATATCCCCCAAAAACGTTTCAGATTCTTTATTAAGTTCTTTCCTTAAAGTGTTAAGCGAAGGGGATAGAAACAATCTAACAAATGGAAAGAGGTTCACGAAGCGATCATTATGTGAGTATCTTATGGGCGATGAGGAGTTTTACGCTGATTTTAAAACAAAATTGGCAATGTGGGTAAAGCAAATCAGAAAACATGCATGTGACGATACAGCATGCTCTCATAGAAATGATGTATACCCTAATTGTGTTTTTGAGCAGATAATTCAATATTTGAAAGAAACCTGGCTTCCGTATTTTAAAATAGATGTATCCCAAGTATATGAATTCATCACTAATCCCGTAGAACAAATAGATAACACCTCTTCTTTGAATAATGTCTTCTCTTCAAATGGTATTGACATCCAAGTGGGGACTGTTCACTCAGTAAAAGGGCAAACTCATACTGCAACGCTATTCTTGGAGTGTTTTAGTTATGACTTCAACGGTAATCAGCTCCTTGATTACCTAACCGGCGATAAAACTTATTCATCTAAAGACGGCAAGAATAAGAAATGCGCCCTTAAGGTGGCTTATGTCGCAATGAGCAGACCTACCCACTTTTTATGTGCAGCATTTCATAAAGACAGGATTCCTACAACAGCTCATAAAAAGCTTGAAGATTTAGGGTGGTTATTAGTGTCCATTTGAGGGGACAAGAATGTACGACTTACAAGACTTAACTACACACGAAATTGCTAAGTATCTAACACTACTACTACCAGAGCTTTGTGACAATTGGTGGCAAGAAATAGTTCTTGCTGCATTGAATCCAAGGCAGAAAGACATTTTACTCAAATCAAAGGATACAACTCTTGATAACCTCGACCTTACTTCACTACTTAGGATATTTGATCAGAACTGGTTCCGCATATCTGCCCAAATGGGATATGAGCCAGAACAAAGGCATTACCTTAAGGAGATGATATCAATTCGTAATCGCTGGGCACATCGAAACAACAATCCTGTCAGCGATGATGATCTATATCGTGACCTGGATACTATATAAAGGTTCCTCAAGATAATCGATGCGGATAACAAACAAATAGATGATATCCAGCAACAAAAGCAAGAAGTAATCAAGGGAATCACTCGAGAGCGAGTTCAACCAACAGAGCAAAAACCTACAGAAGAGTTTCATCAAGGTCAGATTGTTCGATTGAAATCTTCCCATGATAAGCAATATGCCATTGTTAATATTCTTAGTAGTGAACCTGAGAATAGGATCGATGTATTCGGAGAGAGCAGTCCTCAAAGCTTTTATGAATCACAGTTAGAGGCTGTTCCACAGAAGTATCTACACTATATGTGTCTTGATGAGTTTAATGCAGCAATTTCTGCTCTCCAGATAAGACAACCAAACCTCTCAACTCTGTACTCTTTGAACTCAGCAAGGATTGATTACATTCCTTACCAGTTCAGAACAGTATTAAAGGTTATTAGATCTGATCGCCCCCGGCTCTTGATTGCTGATAGCTTCGGTGTTGGTTAGACCATAGAAGCCGGATTAATACTAAAGGAACTTCAGGCAAGAAGAGAGTTCCAATCAGTACTAATAATTTGCCCCAGACCTTTGGTAGCAGAGAAGAAGTGGCTCACTGAAATGAAAAGTTTATTTTTCCACATTTAACGAGGGGCTTACGCCACCATCGCTATTATTGTGTTGCCCTTTGGGGCTTTTGGCAGAGAGCAAAGAAGCGGAGAGCAGAGAGTATATTTTTTCCACATTTACGAGGGACTTACGCTACCATCGCTATTAAAGTGTC
>JALHDH010000210.1 GCA_022839105.1 bacterium | reverse complement strand
ATTGCAGAGATTGAAAAAGAGCTTGTGACGATCGGTATGTTGGACCGCGTAGAGCTTTGGGCGCGGGATGTGTACGATCAATCCGAGATTGGCGGGATGCTGTCGCCGGAAGATTTCAAGAAAATCGGCGAAACCTACCAGGTGTAGAACATGGAATACTGTCACGCACCGGTCATGTATAAAGAAGTGCTGGAGCATCTGGCAATCCGGCCGAAAGGGACGTACGTTGACGGTACGCTCGGTGGCGGCGGGCATGCGTCAGGTATTTGCGAAGCGCTGTCCTGGGACGGTCACTTTATCGGAATAGACCAGGATCCGGCTGCCATTGCCGCAAGTGAAAAGCGTCTTGCCAGCACAACGTGCCGCAAAAGCATCATCCGGGGAAACTATTCGGACATTCGCCAGATTCTTCTGAACCTCTCCGTCGATTCGGTCGATGGAATTCTGTTGGACCTGGGAGTTTCATCGTTTCAGCTGGACACGCCCGAAAGAGGCTTCTCGTATATGAGCGATGCGCCGCTTGATATGCGAATGGACCCTGACAGTCGCATATCGGCAGATCAGATTGTAAACGAGTACGATGAGGAACGCCTCCGTACAATCATCAAAGAGTACGGAGAAGAACGTTTTGCAGGTCGCATAGCGCGCCGCATCGCAGAAGCGCGCAGCCATAAGAGGATCGAATCGACCGTCGAATTGGCAGACATCATCAAAGCAGCTATCCCGGCTGCGGCCAGAAGAGAAGGGCCTCATCCTGCGAAAAGAACATTCCAGGCCATCCGCATCGAAGTCAACGAAGAGTTGTGGCATTTGAAACAGGCATTATCGGATGCGACAGACATGCTTGCAAGCGGCGGGAGATTAGCGGTCATCACATTTCATTCACTAGAAGATCGCATTGTGAAGCAGCATATCGTTCAGAGGCTCAACCCGTGCACATGCCCTCCGGGGCTGCCGGTCTGTGTTTGCGGAGAAAAAAGCGACATTAAAAAAATTACCGGGAAACCGCTCGAAGCGACGCCGGAAGAAGTGGAGCAAAATCCCAGGGCGAGGAGCGCGAAGCTGCGCGTGATAGAAAAATTGTAAAGAGAAAGGATCGGAACGATGACCTCTGCTGAAAGAACCAAGCTGCAACAAACAGATTATATACGTTTTGAGCGCAATGCGCTTCCGGTCCGAAAGAAACTGGCAGCAGTTCCTTCTGCGCAGATTGTTTCGCTCGGGTTTGCGCAGCAAGTTCAGGCATTTCTTCTCATGATCTTGTGTGGCTTTGTCCTCATCGGCCTCATCGGAGTCAATGCATTCTCATCGAAGCTGCAATACGATATCAATACGTTGAACCGTCAGATACTGTCCGTTGAGCGGGCAGTGCAAAACCTTGAAGTCGAAATTCAAACCGCGACGAGCATTTCTACGGTGGAGGCGAAAGCAAAAGCACTGGGCATGGTTTATCCGACGTTTCAGGATATGGTTTACCTGGACGGCCGCAGTGGCATTCAAGGGGATTTTGCACTGGCGCTTCGTGAATCTGCATACGAATAATAGTCATGAAAATACAAGAACCCACGAACAAAAATAGAAGCAGGCTCGTATTCCTGTTTGGAGTCGCCTGTCTTCTTTTCGTGCTTCTGTCCTTCAGACTCGGCTGGCATATGATTATCCGGTCGGAAAAATATACGCAGATGGCGACGGACCAGCAAACAAAAGACAGCACCGTTCAGGCGGTGCGCGGTGCAATTCAAGATCGGAACGGCCGCGATCTGGCAATCAGCGCCGCGACAAATACGATATGGGTTCGCACGGATGCCGTGCGCGGTAACGGAAGTACGCCGGAAGAAGTCGAAAAAAATCTTGCGCATCAAGTGCGCGTTTTAGCAGAATATCTGAGCATGGAAGAGGAGGCGGTGCGCGCTACACTCACCTCTGAGCGGAAGCTTTTGCGGGTTGCGGTCCTGTTCGAACGAAACGAGCGGGGCGGCAACGCACGAGATCGTGCCGGGATCGGGGCGAAGGCAGGCCCGTGAGCGCCTGCTCGACCCCCGTTGCGGCCCAAAATGGCCGGCAAATTCTTCACCATCCGTCGGTGGTTACGGAGAATAGCTGGGATCATCGTCGAGCCC
>JALHDH010000101.1 GCA_022839105.1 bacterium | reverse complement strand
GAGAGACGTCCTGGACCAGGTAGGCCGGCCCCTCCTGCGGGGTGACGTGCAGCGTGTCGCGGTACATCCTCACCCGCTGCACCTCCATGTCCCGGACCGACTGGGCGAACACATCATAGGTGCGCGACTGCGAGGGAGTCGCCACGGTGCCCTGGTTGCCCGAGAGACCGGCCAGGAGCAGCACCGCCAGCAGCACCATCGCGACCACCGCCGGGACCAGGATCGCCGGAGAACCCAGGCCGACCCGCCGGGTTCCCTTCTTCTCGCGTTCTCGTGACAAAAGAGCAGTCTCCCTCAGTGAGAATCCAGGAGCGTTTCAACCATCCCCTGACCCTTCAAGCGATCCTGGCGGTACTTCTCGTGACGGGGGTCGGAGGGCGGATAGGGGTTCTCCTGGATCTGCCACTCCAGGCTCTGCTTGTAGTCCCGATAGTATTGCGAGAAGTCTCCCGTGGCCTTCTCGAAGCCCGGTGCATTCCACAGGAAGGGGCGATGGAAGAGGACCCGATCGGCAGGCCCGGTCGATTCGGCCAGGACCTCGCCCATCCAGACCTCGGCTCGGCCATCCTTGTCGTGGTCGGCGAAATCGACGAGCAGATCCGAAGGGACCACCTCCTCCAGGAAGCGCCCTCCTTTGAAGGCCAGGAGCACGGTGTGAAGGACGGCGTCTTCCGAGGTGGCAGCCCAGCACAGGACCGCATCGAAACGCTTCGAGCCGGACAGGTCCCAGGCTTGCAGGTCCACCAGGATGGGGGTCTGGCGGACCGTGCCGGTCCGCACGGATTCCAGGCGCGAATTCCCCAGGCGATAGACGACGTACTCCCCGCGCATCTGGGAACCCTTCCCCTGCGTCCCGGCCACGACCAGGTCCTTGATCCCATCCCCGGTCATGTCCGCGAAGGCCACCATCATCCGGGCTTCATAAGGGACCATTCCGCTGCGCACCAATTCCCGGACGGCAGCGGCCACGGCCCCCAGATTCTTGTATTCCTCCACGGGGTGACTGCCCAGGGGGCCATCCGCAAGTTCATGGACCTTCCAATACAACTCGGTGGCACTGGCCAGCCGACGCAGCGATTCCCGCACCTCGGGGTTCTGCGAGTCCAACTTGATGGCCCGCTCCAGCCGGACCCGAGCCTCTCCGGGCTGGCCCTTGCCCTCCAGGTCCTTGGCCCAGTCCAGGAGCATCCCGGCCGCAGCCTGCTCCATCTGGCGCCTGCCGATGGCCAGGTCGACGGCCTGGACAAGCGCCGCGCGGCTGCGCTGGAAGTCCCCGGCCTCGTCGGCCGCGCGGGACTTGGCCATGAGGGCCTGGACCAGGTTGGCGCGGTATTCCGTGTTGTCGACGCTGGAATCCAGCAGGATGCGATAATCCCGAATCGCCTCTTCGAAGCGGCCGGCCTGCAGGGCCTGGCCGGCCAGTTCCTGCAGATCCCTGGACTGCTTCCAGGACCAGAGCCAGGAGCCGCTGGCCGCCGCCAGCAAGGCGATCAGGACCAGGGTGACCGTCAGGTTGAAGGCCAGCTTGCCCCGGGTGACCTTCTTGCGAAGCTGTTTCTGCAGGGTTGCGGCTTCCTCGGCCAGGGCGGGATCATAGGCCGCCGCGATCTGCAGCAGCTCGATGACGTCCTGGGTGGTGGCCGTGCGCCCCTGCCACAACGAGGTGTTATTCTCCCGGAAGGCTGCGGCGGCCATCCGGGCCCGTTCCATGGCCACCTGCCCCAGGGTCCGGCGGAGCTCCTCGGCGAAGCTCCCCTCGGCGCAGGGGATCAGGGCTTCGAAGATTTCGACGCGCTCGACGCCCGAGGCAGCCGGATCATTCTCGCCCAACCAGCGGAAGACCACCTCGACCAGGTCCGAAGGCAGCTCCTGACAGGCCCCGGTCAGGTTGCGCAGCGCCTGGACGGCCGCGGTGGGGTTCTCCTCCTTCAGGTGGCAGGCGGCCATCAGGACCGCGGCGTCGGCATGGGCCGCCTGGGCTTCGATCAGCTTGCGGCACATGCTCCGCGCCTTGGTGGTCTGACCTTCACGGTACAGGGCCAGGGCCCCGGCAATCGAGATCCTGCGAGCCGTCACCTGGATCTCCAGGCACTGGGCCGGTGTCTCAAGTCGAAGCGTTCCCGGGACAGGCCCCTCGGGAAGCTGGGCCAGATCGGCGGTCACGGCGATCCGCGTCCGGTTCCCGGTGAACTCGGCGGGCTCGAAGGTCAGCCAGGGGACCTCAGCCTGCAGATTCCCCGAAAGATAGCCACGACCCAGGTTCCGGATCTCCAAGGCGCTGGTCAAGGTGGGCCCGGGGCCCTCCATCTCGAGGCTTGCCGGCGCCACCTCGATCCGCGGCGCCTCCACGAGCTGGGATGCCAGCAGGAAGGCCTCCAGCCCCACGGAGTGTTGGGGGTGGGCCTGGCGCGCCGTCCGGGCGGCCTCGGCGAGATCCTGACGTCCCTGTTCGCCGAACCAGGCCTCCAGGTCTCCGTTGTAGAGGTGCCCGACGGCGTTCTCCCAGTGGCGATCCAGCTTCAGCACGAGGGCTTCGGGCGAATCCGCCTGCCAGCCTGCGGAGGAGGTGAAGAGCGAGCGCGCAGGGCTTTCGAAGAGCCTGGCCCCGCAGGACAGGCACACCGCCGCCGAGGAGGGATTCTCGAAGTTGCACGTCGGGCAGGCCTTTGGCGGGACGGGATCGTCCAGGTCCTGGAGGGCCTCCTCCGGGTTCCCGACGCACCCGAAAGCCAGGCAGCGGGTCAACCCCTCCCAGCACTCGGGATGATAGAGGTTGTGGCAGCGCAGACAGGCTGCACGCTTGGCCTGCCCCTCGAGGGGCCTGGCACAGACCGGACAAAGACGAGGATTCTCAGCCATTTGACCCTTCCAGGAGGGGATTGCCCTCGGACACAGGGTTCGGGTTGCTCAAGATCCAATAGCCCGCATTCCCGTCAACCTTCCGTGACCTGCGGCGAAAGTCCTCCAGCCCCTGAACTTCCTGACAGGTCCCAGATCCCGCCGTCCTCCGCTCGTTCGACGGGACCGGAATAGGATTGGCGGACCTGCCCGGGAAGATCCACCTCTTCGGTTCCAGGCTCCAGGTGGGTCAGGACCACGCGCCCGACTCCAGCCCGGCGGGCCAGCTCCCCGATCTCCTCGGGCCCGAGATGGCCTTCACGGGCAGGGGTTGAGGCGGCCCGGGTGCACTCGCACAAGAGCAGGTCCGCCCCGCGCGCGGCCTCCAACAAGCCCTCACAGTCCTCGGTATCCCCCGAATAGCACAGCACCCGGCCAGCGGCTTCGAATCTCCAGGCCACGGCCGGGGCCGATCCATGCCGGACCGGGAAGGCCCGAGCCGTCCAGCCCCTCCCCTGCAAGGGAGAGCCGACCTGCTCGTGCACATGGAGCTGCCAGCCTCGGGGGCGCAGCCAGCGGAAGGGGATCTCGAGATTTGCCAGCAGCTCTTCCAGGCCGGGCGGACCGTGGAAGTGCAAGGCCTCGACCGGCTTCCAGGCTTCGGCATGATTGCAGGCGAAGAGGAACGGGATCAGCTCGGCCACGTGGTCGGGATGATAGTGACTGAGGAAGACGTGCCGGGCCCGTCGGGGGTCCAGCCCGCAGGCCAGGGCCGAACGCAAGGCTCCCGGGCCCATCTCCAAGAGCAGCAATTCCGCCCCCACCTCCAGGGCGTAGGCCGAGGCCCCGCGGCGCAGGGTGGGCTCGAGGACCCCCGAGCCTAGGACGTAGAGGCGCACGAGGCTTCATCCTCGACCGGAAGCGGTTCCAGGGGCCGATACAACGCGTCGCGGCGAACCGGCTGGCGCCCGGCCTCGAGGATCAGGCGGCGCAGGTTCTCCTCGGCCAGGCCTGCGGGCGAAAGGCAGCCGGCCATGTGGGTGATCCGCTCCTCGACGACGGTCCCGTCGAGATCATCCGCCCCGAACCACTGGGCCCGCACTGCGGCCTGGAGCCCCGACATGACCCAATAGGCCTTGACGTGGGGGATATTGTCCAGCATCAGGCGGCCGATGGCCAGATCGCGCAGAACCTGCTCGTCGCTCATCAGGGGAAGCCCGGCGAGCCGGGTGTTGCCCGGATGGAAGCGAAGCGGGATGAAGGCCAGGAAGCCTCCGCTGCGATCCTGGGCCTGGCGCAGCCGATCCATGTGCTCGAGGCGCTCGGCCGGCATCTCGATATGCCCGGCCAGCATGGTGGCGCTGGTGGGAATTCCCAGACGATGGGCGCAGGCGTGGATCTCCAGCCAGCGGTCAGGACCGATCTTGGTCGGGTGCAGCTTGCGATGGATGCGCTCGACCAGGACCTCGGCTCCCCCTCCGGGCATGGAGCCCAGGCCATGGGCCTTGAGATCCTCCAGGACCCACTCGACGCTGCGCCCGGCAAGCCCGGCGAAGTGCTCGATCTCCACCGCCGTGAAGGCCTTCAGGTGCACTCCAGGATCGGCGCGATGAAGGGCCTCGAGAAGATCGGGATAGAAGCGATAGGGGTGCTTCGGATGAAGTCCCCCGACGATGTGGACCTCGGCCCCGGGCACGCCGCGCAGGGTTCCGATCCGCTCCACCATCTCCTCGAGGGTCATCTCGTAGGCCCCGGGCTCGCCCGGCCTGCGGGCGAAGGCGCAGAAAAGGCACGAACCCACGCACAGGTTGGTGTAGTTCAGGTGGAGGTTGACCACGTAGGTGGTCTGGTTGCCGAAGGCCTGCTCGCGGCGGAGGTTGGCCAGCCCTCCCAGCCAGGCCAGGTCCGGCTCGGCATACAAGGCCAATCCCTCCTCCAGGGCCAATCGCCCGCCCGAGCGGACCTTGGCTTCGAGGGTTCGGTGCCAGTCTCCACGGGGCATCAGACGCGGTTCTCCTTCTCGGACGCTCTCCGCGCGACGACCGGTTCCGGGGAGCTCAGCCGGGGTGCCGCCGTTCGCCCTCGATCCACACGGCCCCGTCCTGGTCGAATTCCTTCTTCCAGACCGGAACCGTCTCCTTCAGGGTGTCCAGGGCCCAGCGCGCGGCGGCGAAGGCCTCGTCGCGATGCGGCGCGCTGACGGCCACGACCACCGAGATCTCGCCGGGTTGGAGCGCTCCCGTCCGGTGCCACAGGGCCACCTCGCCCACCGGGAAACGCCGACACACCTCTTCAGAGAGAGCCTCCAGGCTGCTGCGGGCCATCCGCTCGTAGGAGGTGTATTCCAGAAGCCGGACCGACTGGCCGTCCGTGTGGTTGCGAACCGTCCCCAGGAACAGGACCACCGCACCGCAATCCGCCCGGCGCACCGCCTGCAGGCACTCGTCGACCGAGATCGGCTCGGCGGAAAGGCGGACCAGCCCGCCGCTCCCCCCGCTGACCGGCGGGACCAGGGCCACCTCGGCCCCTTCGAAGAGAGGATGCTCCTCGGCCACGAACTCCCCCTCCACGGCGACCCGGAACTCGGACCTGCGGGCCTCCAACCCGGCATGCCGTTCCTGGAGATGGTCCAGGAGATCGGCAACGCGGGCTCCGGGCGGCACCTCGTGAAGGGCCTCCGAGGCTCCCACCAGGTCCCCGAGCGAGGCGAAGAAAAGACAGCGGACTTTCATCCGCGGGCATTTCTGAGCGGATGGCCCGCCCCCCTGCAGGAGGAGATCAAGACCGGGCGCACCCTGCGGGGTCTGGCCACCCAAGGGGATGGGGCACGGGGAGACGCCGGCCTGGGAGGTCCCGGAGATTCCCCCCGGATTCCACCCGAGGGTCTGGGCGGAGAGCGGAAGGCCATGATAGAATGGCCGGAATCGCGGGGGTGATGGAGGCACCGGATGGACATCTCGAAGAGCCCAGGCCCGATCGCTCCGGAAGCGCAACCCAGGCGAATCCGCATCCTGCACACCAACGACGTGCACGGGGCGATCAGCCCGCTGCCCGACGAGGTCGTCCTGGGGCGCCCCGCCGAACTGGGCGGAAGTGCCTACACGGCCACCCTGGTGGACCGGGCTCGCGCCCAGGATCCCGGCCGAACCCTGCTGCTGGATGCCGGCGACGTGGTGCACGGCCAGGCCGCGACCGACCTGGACCGCGGGAAGTCCATGATGGAGATCATGGGCGAGGTTGGCTACGACGCCGCCACCCTGGGCAACCACGACTTCCACTGGGGCGTGGGGAACATGTTGGAGCGGCTGGCCGAGGCCCGCCACCCGGTGGTGATCGCCAACGTGGTGATGGAGGACGGCTCGCCGGTTCCCAACACCCGGCCCAACAAGCTCTTCGATCTGGACGGGGTCAAGGTGGGCGTGACCGGTCTGCTGACCGCCCAGACCGCCACGGAACAGCGCAAGGATCGCATCGAGGGGGTGCGCTTCCTGGACGAGGCCACCGCCCTGCGCGAGAACCTGCAGACCCTGCGCCAGCAAGGCGCCGAACTGATCCTGGTCATGTCGCATATGGGCCTGGACAAGGATCGCGAGCTGGCCAGCCGATTCCCGGGAGAGGGCCTGGTCATCCTGGGCGGACACAGCCACGACCGGGTGACCGGTCCCGAGAGGCTGGCCGGCAACTACGTGGTGCAGGCCGGTTCGATGGGCAAGGAGATCGGCGAACTGGTCTTGAGCCTGGACCGCCGCTCGGTCGTGGAGGTCGCTCATCGGCTCATCCCCGTCGATTCCGCCACGGTCCCCCCCGATCCGGAAGTGGCCGCCCTGGTGGCCCGCTACGAAGAGCGGGCGGAACGCGAGATGGGCAAGATCCTGACCGAGATTCCCAAGCGGATGGGCCGAAGCGAGAGGACCGATTCGCCCGTCGGCAACCTGGTCACCGACGCCATGCGCCACGCCGCGGGGACCCAGGTGGCCTTCATCAATTCCGACGCCCTGCGCCGGGACCTGGAGGCCGGACCGCTGAGGCGCCGGGACCTCTACGAGATGATGCCCTTCGGCAGCGAGGTCATGCGGGGCGAGTTGACCGGCAACCAGATCATGGCCGCCCTGGAGCACAGCATCGAGAACCGGAGCCTCTCGCCCCAGTTCCACACGCCGTTCCTGCAGGTCTCGGGGATGCGCTTCGCCTATGACGCGGCCCTGCCGGCGGGCGAACGGATCCTGGCAGCCGAGGTGGACGGCCAGCCCCTGGAGGCGGGGGCCACCTACACGGTGGCCCTGGACGACTTCCTGTGCCTGGGCAAGATGGGCTATGAGAGCTTCGCCGAAGCCGAATGGGAGCCCACCGGCGTGGAGATGCTGGACGCCATGGCCACCTGGGCCAGCCGGGGCCTGCCCGCCCCCGGTCCCCGCCGAATCGATGACCGGACCGAGATCGGCGCACACGGCTCGCCGGTCCACCCCTGAAAGGAGCCGGGCGTTTCCGACCCGACCGACCTTGTCGATGACTGCAGGACCCACCGCCGGCACTGAACTCAAGCCCCCCATCCGCCGCGTGCTCAGGCCCATCCAGCAGTTCATCCAGACAGAGAGTTCCAGCGGCCTGGTGCTTCTGGCCAGCACGGCCATCGCGCTTTTCTGGGCCAACCTGGCACCCGAAAACTACAACGCCACCTGGGAGACCCACGCCACCCTCCGACTGGGCCCCAACGCCCTGGATCTCTCGCTGCGGCACTGGATCAACGACGGCCTGATGGCCCTCTTCTTCCTGCTGGTCGGGCTGGAGATCAAGCGCGAACTGCTGGTCGGTGAGCTCTCCTCGCCGCGCAAGGCCCTGCTGCCGGTCATGGCCGCCTTGGGCGGCATGGTGGCCCCCGCCCTGTGCTATCTGGCCCTGGCCGGGGGCACCGAATCGGCTCGGGGCTGGGGAATCCCCATGGCCACCGACATCGCCTTCGCGCTGGGAGTCCTGGCCTTGTTGGGCCGGCGGGTCCCCACGGGCCTGAAGGTCTTCCTGGCTGCCCTGGCCATCGCCGACGACCTGGGAGCGGTCCTGGTCATCGCAGTCTTCTACACCGACACCCTGCAGGTTTCGGCGCTGGGCGCCGCTGGAATCGTCTTTGCGATCCTCCTGATCTCCAACTGGGTGGGAATCCGCTGGCTGGCCTGGTACGGAGTGCTGGGCCTGCTGCTCTGGCTGGCGGTCTTCCATTCGGGCGTCCACGCCACCGTGGCCGGGGTCCTGCTGGCCATGGCCATGCCGGCCTGGTCGCGAATCGACCTGCCCCGCTTCAAGGAGTGCCTGGAAGAGACGACCCGCGAGATCCACGAACACGACGAACCCGTGGGCGCCGTCCTGGCCCACGAGGAGCTGCTGAGCCGGGTGATGCACCTGCGGTGGGCCTGCACGAAACTGCAACCCTCCCTGCACCAGTTGGAACACGACCTGGCCCCCTGGGTAGCCATGCTGATCATGCCGATCTTCGCCCTGGCCAACTCCGGCGTGACGCTTTCCCAGGCCGGCACGGGGCTCGGAGATCCCCTGGCCCTGGGGATCACGGCAGGCCTGCTGCTGGGCAAGCCCGTCGGCATCGTCCTGGGCTCGTGGCTGGTGGTCCGCGCGGGCCTGGCCAACCTGCCCCGAAGCACCTCCTGGAACCACATCGTGGGAGTCGGCCTGCTGGGCGGGGTGGGCTTCACGATGTCCCTGTTCATCGCCGGCCTGGCCTTCGGCGAGGGAGCGCGCCTGGACACGGCCCGGCTGGCCATCCTGAGCGCTTCGACCCTGGCCGGTGTGGCAGGCTTCCTGGTCCTGCGCCGCCTGCCCCCGACGACGCTGGAGGACTGAGACCCGACCAGCCGCCCCCCGGCCGAAGGGGCGAAGGGTGAAGAGTCGATTTGCCAGGACACCGCGGATCTGCTAGAGTGGCGCCAAGTCCTCTTCGCGCAGTCCTCTCTGCCGCCCGGCTCCGCGCCGCAGCACTCGACGACTCCACGGAATCGAAGCCTCGTCCAGGCTTCACGGGGCCCCGTCGCAGTGGCTGGAAGGTTCTGCCGTCCCGCAACTCTAAACACCTGCGGCTAGACAGGAAGGCAGGCCAATCATGGCAACCGGACAAATCAAGCGGCTCGCCCGCGACCGCGGCTTTGGATTCATCCGCCCGGCCGGCGAGACCGAAGACATCTTCTTCCACAGCTCCGCCGTCCTGGGCGAGCAGTTCGACAACCTCAAGGCGAGCAGTTCGACAACCTCAACGAAGGCCAGTCCGTGGAATTCGACAAGGGTGCCGACGAGCGCAACCCCAGCCGGAGCCGCGCCCTGAACGTGCGCCTGAGCAACTAGGATCGCCTCCCTTCCCTGGGAAGCCTCCCCTCCAGACCGGCTCGGAGCCTCGGCTCCGGGCCGGTCTGTCTTCCTGCGCCAGCGAACGCCTGGTTGACACCCGCCGGGGCCTGGCCTAGAATCCGGCATCAGGTCTTGACACTTCCGATGATCCCACGCGACACCCGAAACCGCGTCCTGACGCTGCTTCTGGCACTGGCCCTGCTGGCCAGCCACGGGCTGGGTGCGGCGCATTCCCACGGATCCGGCCAGCACCAGGACCCGCCCGGGTGCCGGGTCGCGGCCGCCAGCGGCCCGCAAGACGGCCCGGTCCACCTCGAAGAAGGCGTTGCGGAATCCGGATTCTGCCTGATCTGCGCCCTTTTGGGCAATCCTCCCGGCTGCGCGACGCCGACCTCGCCCCCGGACCCGAACGGATTCCCGGAGTTCTGCGGCGATCTTCCAGATCTCCGCCTCGCCCGCCCCCTTCACCTGGGCCAGCCGGGCCGCTCTCCGCCGACCCCCTGAAAACAGCAGCCGGCGAGCCGACCTCCCGATCTTTCGGCGGGTCCTCCCATGCGCTGCCCTCGCGAGCCGACCCGGAGCCTGGCTGAAGTGCAGCCCTCCCCGGGGCCGTGTCCGCGAGTTGAATCGACCCTGCTCCCTCGATTCACATCAGGAGGTCTCCAACCATGTCCTGGCCCAACCCGTCCCTGCGCCGAGCGCTGGCCCTGTGCACGCTGATCCTCACGTGCCTGGCCGCCCCCGTCCTGGCCCAACCCGCCACGCCCGAGGATCCCCGCGATCGCGAGATTCGCGAACTGCGCCAGCGCCTCGAAGAACAGCAATCCCAGATCGACCAGCTCCGTCAGACGCTGGAAGGCCTTCTGCGGCCCTCGGCCCAGGCGGACTCCTGCTCCCCGGATCCCGACCCCGAAATCGAAAATGCCCAGGACCCGGGGCCTGAGCCGCCTCCCGCCAGCGCCGTGCAGACCGAGCTGAACACCTCGGCAACCGGCTCCCAGCCCTCCATGAACCCCAACATCTCGGTCTCGGCCCTGCTGGGAGCGCAGAAGGGGGGGCGCCCCCATGATCCCCAGCGCAACACCTTCTTCGTCGAAGAGGTGGAGTTGGCGCTCCAGGCGCCCGTGGACCCCAAGACCCGGCTGGACGCCTTCATCGGATTCCACAGCGGCGAGGCCCCCGAGGTGGAGGAAGCCTACGCCACCTACACCGGCCTTCCGGGTGGCCTGCAGGCCCGGGCCGGACTCTTCCTCAACGAGGTGGGACGGATCAACACCGTCCACACCCACGCCCTGCCCCAGATCGACCGCCCCCTGCCCGCCGAAGAATTCTTCGGGCACTGCGGATTGCGCACGCCCGGCGTCGAGCTCTCGTGGCTGGCCCCCCTGCCCTGGTATTCCAAGGCCACCGTGCAGGTGGGCAGCCGCTATGGGCACGCCCACGAGCCCGCCCACGAAGAAGAGGGCCACGACGAGGACCACCACGCCTTCGAACTCTTCCCCAGCGACGGGGCCACCAAGCCGCTCTGGGTAGCCCGTCTCGAGAACATGGCCGAACTGAACCAGGACACGACCCTCATGCTGGGGCTTTCGGGCGCGGCCTCCACGATCCAGAACCACCACCTGGAGAACTCCCGGATCGCCGGGGCCGACCTGACCCTGAAATGGAGCCCCCTGGACAACCCCTACCGCAGCCTGGTCTGGCAGACCGAGTACCTGGCCGGGCGCCAGAAGCACCTGGATCCGACGGAGGAGCCCAGGAAATTCGATGGCTGGTATTCCTTCCTGAACTACCGCTTCAACCGCAACTGGCGGGGCGGCCTGCGCTATGACGAGAGCGATCTGCCCATGCACCCGGGCGAGCGCCAGCGCCGGGCCAGCGCGCTGCTGGAGTATCTCAACAGCGAGTGGAGCGCGCTGCGCTTCCAGTACAGCCGTTACAACCCCAACTTCTCCCGCCCCTTCGATGAGTTCCAGATCCAGTGGAACCTCACCATCGGCCCCCACGGGGCCCACAAGTACTGAGGAGGCCCACGATGTCGATTCTCCGAGCCATTCTGGCCGTCATCCTGCTCTTGTCCAGCGCCCTGCCCGTCCGGGCCGACGTTCTGGAAATCGTGACCACCACCCCCGACCTGGCGGATGCAGTCCGAGCTGTGGGCGGCTCCCGCGTCCGGGTCCAGAGCCTGTGCGTGGGCTACCAGAACCCCCATCAGGTCGAGACCCGTCCCAGCTACCTGCGCACCCTGGCCCAGGCCGATGCCTTCATCCAGACCGGCCTGGACCTGGAGGTGGCCTGGGTTCCCGAGCTTCTGCGCGGCTCGAGGAACTCGCGCATCATGGCGGGAGGTCCGGGCTTCCTGGACGCCAGCACCGGCATCCGCGTCCTGGAGATTCCCCGCGGCCAGGTCGACCGCACCATGGGCGATGTCCATCCCATGGGCAACCCCCACTACACGATGGACCCCACCAACATGAAGATCGTGGCCCGCAACGTCACCGGGTTCCTCAAGCGCCTGGACCCGGCCGGAGCCACCACCTACGATGCGGGTTATCGCTCCTATTGGACCGCGCTGGATGCCGCCGACCGGCGCTGGAAGGCCCAGATGGCGCCCTTCCGGGGGGCTCCCATCGTGACCTGGCACAGCACCTGGCCCTACTTCGCGGCCCACTTCGGCCTGCAGGTGGTCGGACACATCGAACCCCAGCCCGGGATCTCGCCGTCGCCGGCCCACCTGAACCGCCTGAGCGCCCTGATGAAGGACAACGGAGTCCGGACCATCGTGATGGAGACCTGGTTCCCCGAAAACGTAGCCCAGGCCGTCGCGCGCCAGACGGGGGCCCGCGTGCTCAAGCTCCCGGTCCTGCCTGGAGGGGCTCCGGGAACCGAAACCTACATCCAGATGATGGATCACGTCGTCTCGAAGCTGGCCGAGGCGCTCAGATGAAAACTCCCCTGGTCGAGTTTCGCAGAGTCCGACTGGGATACGGACGGCACACCGTCCTGAGCGATCTGGATCTCCGCCTGGTCCAGGGGGACTACGTCGGCCTGGTCGGTCCCAACGGAGCGGGGAAGACCACCCTGCTGCGCGCCCTGCTGGGCAACCTGCGGGCCCTGAACGGAGAGATCCTCTATCCGCGGGGACAGCGCCCCCGTTTCGGCTATGTCCCTCAACGGGAGGGGGTGGACGAGATCTTCCCCTTCTCGGTGGAGGATGTGACCCTCATGGGGCGCTACCCCCGGATGGGCCTGTGCCGTCGCCCCAACCGGTCGGATCGCGAGCATGCCCTTCATTGCCTGGAACGGGTGGGGATGGCCGAACACCGCCACCGGACCCTTCGTGACCTCTCGGGAGGGCAGAAGCAGCGGGTCCTGATGGCCCGGGCCCTGGCCGGAGAGCCGGAGGTCCTGCTCTTGGACGAGCCGACCACGGGGATGGACCTGGCCTCGGAAGAGGACACCCTGCACCTGATCGGCGACCTGCACGAACAGGGCATGACGGTGGTCATGGTGACCCACCTGCTGTACCTGGTGGCCAACCACGCCCCCACCGTGGGCATCCTGAATCGCGGGCTGACCCTGGGGCCCGTGGGTCAGGTTCTCAACGACGAACGCCTCTCGGCACTCTACGGCAGGCCCGTCAAGGTGCTCGAGGTGGAGGGCCGGCGGATCGTCACCGGGTGCCCCCCGACGGGCGGGGGGTGCGGAGGGGAGGCGACCGCGTGCTGATTCCCGACGACTTCACCACCATGGCCCTGGCCTCGGGCGCCCTGGTGGGGCTGGTCTGCTCGTATCTGGGCATGTTCGTGGTCCTGAGGAGGATCGTCTTCGTGGGGGCCTCGCTGGCCCAGGCCGCCTCGGCCGGGGTGGCCCTGAGCGCACTGGCGCACTGGCCTCCCGCCCTGGGGGCGGGCCTGGCCATCCTGCTGGGGGTCGGAGTCTTCGCGCACGAACCGGCTCATCGGCGTCTGCCCGGCGAGGCCATCGTCGGGGCCGCCTGGGCCGCGGCGGGAGCGGCGGCCGTCCTGCTCCTGGCCTTCGCCCCTCATGGCGAGACCCACATGCTGGATCTGCTCTTCGGCAATATCCTGGGCGTCACGCCCGGCGACATCGCCTTCCTGGCCGGCGCCTTCGCCGTGGTCGCGGCGATCCACGTGGCCTTCGCCAAGGAGATCCTCCTGGTGGCCTTCGACCCCGAGATGGCCCGGACCCTGGGGTACCGCGTCGGCGCCTGGAACTTCCTTTTCTTCCTGACCCTGGGCGGAGCCATCGCCGTGGCCATCCGGGCGGCCGGCGTCCTGCTGGTCTTCGCGATGCTGGTCTTCCCGCCCATGATCGGCCTGGTGGCCTCGCGGCGCTGGGCTGCGGCCTGCCTGGTCTCGGCTCTCAGCGCCCTGGCCTCGGTGGGCCTGGGGGTCTGGGCCTCGCTGCGCTGGGACCTGCCCACGGGGTCGGCCATCGTGGCCGTGGCCTTCCTCGGCTTCCTGCTGGCCAGCCTCCTGAGAAGCCTCAGGCCCGACTGAAGGCCTCTCCGCCCGCTCCCCGAGGCGCCCTTTCCAGGGGAACGGGCCTCCTGAAGAAAGGTGGTCCCCATGAAATCCACATCCACGGCCCTCCTGGCTCCCAGCCAGGCCCGGGACCTCGTCAACTGCCTGCACCCGCGCTGCGTCCTGTGCGGCCCCCAGAACCCCTGGTCCCTGGGCCTGGAGTTCCATGGCTCCCAGGACGGTTCGGTCCAGACCACCTTCCGAGGCCACGAGCGCCTGCAGGGCTACGAGGGGATCCTGCACGGCGGCGTGATCGCCTCGCTTCTGGACGCGGCGATGACCCATTGCCTCTTCCACCACGGCGTGCACGCGGTGACCGCGGCGCTGGACATCCGCTACCTGGAGGCGGTGCCCTTGAAGGTGCCCCTGGTGGTCCGGGCCCGCCCCCGCT
Organism: bacterium; assembly: GCA_022839105.1. Lineage (GTDB taxonomy): Bacteria > Vulcanimicrobiota > Xenobia > Xenobiales > Xenobiaceae > Xenobium. The sequence goes on along the minus strand of JALHDH010000101.1, from coordinate 14,254 downwards.
CGATGCGCCCCACCCTGTTCCGGCTGGAGGCCGAGATCCTCTGGGAGGACCGCGTCCTGGCCAGCGCCGAGGCCCGCTTCATGCCCCCACGCCCCGTGCAGGGCTGAAGGAGGAGGGGCTCGCCAGGCCCACCACCCCTCGAGAGCGGCAGGTTGCCGAGGATCGTCTGGAGGGATCGGCGAGCCCCCCCAGGAACCCTCCCTGGACGGCAGGGGGGCGCACTCGACCGTGCCTTCCTGTCCCAGACAAGGAGGCCCACGTGTTGACTGTGAGAGACCGGTTGCGGCTCCTGGTCGCAGCCCTGTTGCTGACCCTCCTCGTGTTCCCGGCGGCAGCCCGGGCCGAGATCCTGACCGACGACGCGCTGGACAAGACCCTGGCGCCTGTCGCCCTGTATCCCGACTCGCTGCTGGGCCTGGTCCTGGTCGCCTCCACCTACCCCGACCAGGTCGTGGCCGCGAACCAGTGGGTGAAGACCCATCCCTCCATCGACCAGACCGGCTTGTCCTCGGCCCTCGGAGGCTTCACCTGGGACAAGAGCGTCAAGGCCCTTTGCAGCCTGCCCGACGTGCTGGGCATGATGGCCAACGACATGAACTGGACCAACACCGTGGGCCAGGCCTTCGTGAACCAGACCGACAGCGTCTACGACTCGGTCCAGCGCCTGCGGGCCCGGGCCCAGACCACCGGTGCCCTGAAGAGCAGCGGCGAGGTCGTCGTGCAGACCGACGACGCCGGTTATATCCTGATCGGCTCCTCGAACCCCGAGGTCGTCTATGTGCCGACCTACGAGCCGGCCGTGGTCTACGGCTGGAGTCCCGGCCGGGTGGTGGCCACCACGGCCCTGGCCTGGGGCACGGTGGCGATCCTGGACGACCTTTTCTACGGCTCGTGCTGGGACTGGCACGGACACCGCGTCTACGTGGGCCCGGGTTACGGCTTCTGCGGCTACTCCAACGGCCGCGTGAACGCCTGGGGTGGCAACACCTTCAACATCAACAACAACATCGACATCGACATCAACAGGATCCAGAACAACATCCACGACAACATCCACAACGGGAACACGAACTGGAACCCCGGCACCCGCCCGGGGCCCGACCAGTGGCACGGCAGGAACGGCTACCCCCTGCCCCCTCCGGACGCTCGGACCCGCCCGGTCGAACCGAAGCGCCCGCAGGATTCCGCCCGACCGCGTCCCGCAGACACCACTTCAAGCCGACCCACCTTCGACGCCTCCCGCCTGGAAGGTCCCACACACGGCCTGGAAGTCGGCTCGGGAAGCCGGACCCGCTGGGAAGCCCAGAGGGGGCTCGAGTCGCGTTCCGCCCAATCCAGGCCTCAGACCCAGATCTCGCAACCCACCGAGCGCCGGCAGACGCCCAGGTCCGGCGGCTTCGGCGGACGGCGGCGTTAGGAGGAGGAGGCGATTCATGAGACACACCGCCCGGATCCACCAGATGGTCACCGCGCTGGCCTTGATCCTGGTCCTGGCTGCCGCCTTGCCGGCCCAGGCCCTCAAAGAGGATGAGTCCCCCCCGACCTGGTCGACGCCCCAGGCCGCCTTGGAGGCCTTCGTAGCCGCCGCGAAATCCGGGGACGCGGACCGCATGGTCGCCGTGCTGGGCCCGAAGAGCCGCCCGATCGTCAGCTCGGGGGACCCGGTGGCCGACCGGCAGGCCCTCCAGGTCTTCCTGGCCGCCGTCGAGGAAAGGGTCTTCTACCAGCACCACGGCGAGCAGAAGGTGATCGTCAACGTCGGCTTCCAGAACTGGCCGATGCCGGTGCCCCTGGTCAGAACGGGGAAGAGCTGGAGTTTCGACTCGGCGGCCGGCCTCGAAGAGATGCTCAATCGGCGGATCGGGCGCAACGAACTGGCCGCCATGGAGACCATGATGGCCCTGGTGGAGGCCCAACTCGACTACTACGGCCAGGACTTCGACCAGGACGAGGTCGTCGAGTACGCGGCCCGGATCGTCTCGTCCGAAGGTCAGCAGGACGGCCTGTACTGGCCCGTGGCGCAGGGCCAGGAAACCAGCCCGCTGGGCCCCCTGGTCGCCCGGGCCCAACAGGAGGGCTACTCCAGTCAGGGAGCCCCCTACCACGGCTACTACTACCGGATCCTCACCGGACAGGGGCCTGAAGCCCGCGGGGGCGCCTACAGCTACCTGGCCAACGGCCACATGGTGGGCGGCTTCGCGGTGGTTGCCTGGCCGGCCGAGTATGGCAACAGCGGGCTCACCACCTTCCTGGTGAACACGAACGGCCTGATCTGGCAGAAGGATCTGGGGCCCCAGACCGATACGCTGTGCCGGGCCATGACCACCTACAACCCGGACAAGACCTGGACCCAGGTGAGGTAGGGCGGCTCACCCAGGGTCGGCTTGCGGGGAGGGGCCTGACCTCCGCTCGATCCCCCGCCGGGCCAGGGTCGAAAGCGCGAAGACCAGGGCCGCCAGCAGCACGACCAGGGGGCCGGTGGGCACGTTCAACCCCCAGGTGGTGGAAAGGCCATAGGAGAGGAAGAGTCCCGACACCGTGCAGGCCGCGCCCAGCAGGGTGGCCAGGGCCATCATGGGGGCCAGGCGCTCGGTCCACTGGCGCGCCACCAGGGCCGGGATCGTGAGCAGCGCCAGCACCAGGATCACGCCCACCACGCGGATCAGGACCACCACCGCCAGCGAGACCAGGGCCAGCAGGCCGTTGCTCAGGGCGTCCACGGGCAGGCCCATCAAGCGGGAGAACTCCTCGTCGAAGGTCACCGCGCGCAGTTCCCGGAAGAACAGGAGCGTCCCCAGCAGGATCACCCCGTCCAGGACCCCCAGGAATCCGACGTGCAGGGGCTTGACCAGCAGGATGCTGCCGAAGAGGTAGCTCATCAGGTCGGGGGCATACCCCGGAGTCAACGAGACGAAGAGGATCCCCAAGGCCATCCCCAGGGACCACAGGGCCGCCATGAGCGTGTCCGGAGCCGCCTGGAGCCGTCGCGACAAGGCGCTCAGGCCCAGGCCGGCCAGGAGGGCCACCCCGGCCGCCCCCAGCAGCGGATCGAAGCCCAGCAGATAGCCCAGCCCCACCCCGGCGAAGGCCGCGTGCGCGATTCCCCCAGAGAGCGAGGCCAGCCGGCGGACCACCACGAAGGTGCCCACCACCCCGCAGGCCAGGCTGGCCAGCAGGCCCGCCGCCAGGGCGCGTTGGAAGAAGGGATAGTCCAGGGCCTCAAGCATCCCTGTGCTCCTCCAGCACCAGGTGGGTGTGCTGGTGGGTCACGAAGCCCACCGGGCAGCCGTAGGCTTCCTCGAAGACCTCGCGCGAGACGTTGGCCTGGGGATGGTAGTAGAGCTTCTGGTTCACGCATGCCACCGACGAGACCAGGGTCGAGATCACGCCCAGGTCATGCGAGACCAGCAGGATCGTCATCTCCTTGGAGAGTTCCTCCAGGATCCGGTAGACGTCCGCGCCCCCGCCCGGGTCGAGGCTGGCCGTGGGCTCGTCCAGGACCAGCATCTCGGGCTCGACCGCCAGGGCCCGCGCCACCAGCACCCTCTGGAGCTGCCCCAGCGAGAGCCGGCCGATCTGCCGGTCCGCCAGTTCGGCCAGCCCCATGCGCTCCAGGCAGCGCCGGGCCAGGTTCTTGTCGTCAGGCCCCAGCGAGCGGAAGGACCTCCGCTGCCCCAGGCGCCCCAGGAGCACGGTGTCGAGCACCGAGATGGGATACTGCCGGTCGAAGCCGGCGAACTGGGGAACATAGCCCACCCGCCCCCGGGTCTGGTGCGGCGGCTGGCCGAAGAGGCGAACGCTGCCGCGATCCGGAGCGACCAGCCCCAGCATCACCTTGACCAGCATCGACTTTCCCCCGCCGTTGGGCCCCAGGATCCCCAGGAAGTCGCCGGGCTCGACGCGCAGGTGGACATCCCGCAGGATGGTCTGGCCCTGCAAGGTCAGATCCACCCCCTCCATCTCGACAATCGGCGGGTTCATCGGGATTCCCGGAAGGCTGCGGCCACCTGGCGCATGGTTGCGGGCCAGTCCCGGGCCAGGGGGTCCAGGGGGAGAACCCGGGCTCCGAGATCCTCGGCCAGCATCCGAGCGCTGGCATCGGAGAACTGGGGCTGGACGAAGAGGACCCGGACCTGGTCGCGGCGGGCCTGCTCGAGCAGTTCCGAGAGCCGACCGGCCGAGGGTTCCTGGCCCTCCTCCTCGACGGCCACCTGTTCCAGTCCATACTCCCGGGCCAGATAGCCCCAGGCCGGGTGGAAGGCATAGAAGCGGGTTCCGCGCAGGCTTCCCAGGCTCTCCCTAAGTTCCCGGTCGACCGAGTCGACCTCTTCCAGAAGGGTCTGGAGGTTGGCCTGGATCGCCTCCCGGTCCGCGGGCAACAACCCTTCCAGGGCCTGGGCGATGTTGCGGGCCATGATCCGGGCGCAACCCGGCGAGACCCAGACGTGCGGGTCTCCCTCCAGGCGCTCCAGGCCCGCCGAGGAATCGACCTGCCGCAACTCCTTGCCCTGCTTGAGCAGCGGCTCGAGCCAGGTGGCCTCGAAGGGGAAGGAGGGATGACCCACCTTGAGATACAGCGAGGCCCGGGCCGCCGCCTGCATCTGCTGGACCGAGGGCTCGTAGGTCGCCAGACTGGCCCCCGGGGGGATCATGACCTCGACCTGGACCCGCTCCCCCGCCAGGCGCTCGACGAACCAGGCCTGGGGCAGCACCGAGCACAGGACCACCGGGCGCTGTGGTGGCGACGGGGAGGAGCAGCCCGGGGCCAGACCCAGCAGGAGCGCGGCGCAGAGCAGCGCTCCCATCCAGGAGGAGAAGGACCTGGTCGGGGGAGTCGGGTGGTTCACGGCTTGAGCCTTCCTGAGATTCGGTTCTCAGTAAATGATCGAGAACAGGTCCTGGACCCGGAAGGAACCCTCCTAACGCGGGGCCGAGGGGAAGGCCACAGGGGGAGGGATGTGATCGGAAAGGGTCGAGCGGGCGATCCTGCGGGCCGCCAGGCGACCCAGGTCCTCGTGCTCGGACATCTCCTGGAGCGAGAGGCCGTCCGGGTGCGCCTGCGCCTTCTGGCCCCGATGGAGGTGCACCGTGCTGGTCGGGAAGGCGAACTCGACGCCCAGCTCGGCCGCCAGGCGCAGGATGTCCAGGATCAGCCGGTGACGCTCGCGCAGTTCGGTGCTCCAGTCGGGGCAGGCAAAGAACACGTAGAGCAGGATGTCGATCGAGGAAGCCCCCAGGTCGTTGACGTAGACGTGGTAATAGTCCTTCCGGGTATAAGGGTGCTGCCGCACCAGTTCCCGGATCCCCTCGCAGAAGGCCTCCAACTTCTCGGCCGGGGTGGAATACAGGACGCGCAGGGTCGTCGTGTAGCGGCGATACTGTCTCTGTCCGTAGTTGTCGACGCTGGCGGTCAGCAACTGGGCATTGGGCAGGGTGATCAACGAGTTGTAGAAGGTCCGGATCCGGGTGCTCCGGAAGCCCAGGTCCTCGACGGTGCCGTCCACCCCACCGATATTGACCCAATCGCCCACCCGGAAGGGGCGGTCCAGGAGGACCGTGACCGAGCCGAAGAGGTTCCGGACCGTGTCCTGACCGGCCAGGGCCACGGCCGCACCCACGATCGAGAATCCGGCGAAGAGGCTCCACACGTTGATGTTCAGGTTCTGGGCGATGAAGATCAGCCCCAGGATCACCACCACGACCTTCAGGGTCCGCCGGACCAGGGGGACCAGCATCTCGTCGAACTTCGAGTCGGTGCGATCCGCCAGGCGCGCGAAGTACAGCGAGACCAGATCGATGCTGTGGTAGGCCGTCAGCACCCATGCCGAGGCGGCCAGGAAGCGCGCGGCGAAGAGCAGCACCACCAGGATGGTCTCGGGAAGCTGCAGCATCGGCAGGACCGCCAGCCACAGCAGGCAGGCCACCAGCAGGCCCACGGGGCGGACGACCTCGTGGACCAGGTGCTCGTCGGCCTTGAAATCGTGGCGGCGCAGCCAGCGGGTGCCCAGGCGCTGGACGACGGCCACCAGGACCCGGGTCAAGAGCGCCGTGCACAGGGCCAGAAGCAGCAGGGCCAGCCACTGCCAGGCGATCAGTCCCAGAAAGGAGCTTTGCAGCATGGTCGGCATGTCCTGACCCGGCGAAGAGATCCTTCCCTGGGCCACCAGTTCGGTGTAGATCGCGGGGATGGCAGCCACCGTGTGGCGGCTGAAGAGCCAGGAGCCGTCCGGTTGACGGGTCATGGTGATCTCGCCTGAGGGGGCGCGGGCGATCACCAGGCTCGCCTCCTCCGAAGTCTCGGGCAGGTCGGCAGGGGCCACCTCCAGGACCTGCAACACCGAGTGAAGGCGCCGGGCCACGTCCGCCCCCCGCTCGTTGCGGGTCACGGGATTCAAGGCCTCCAGGTCCAGGGTGGAGCGGGCCTGGGTCTCCAGGTCCGGACGAAGAGGCGAAGCCTGAGGCACGGCCTCCAGGAAGGTCTGCAGGGTCCTGCGCGGCGAGGAGAGGGACTCGGGAGGAGCCGGGGCCTCGGAAGCGGTCTCGGAGGCCGGCGCAAGATCGGGTACAGGAAGTTGCGCCTGCACCGGAATTCCAGCCAGCGCGAAGAAGAGGCAGAGGAAGAGGAGAAGCCTGGTAGACCTGCACAATCCGGGCCCGGCGTGGTGAAGCGCGCCAGAAGACCGGAAACCCGCGTGGATTTGGCGCAAGCTCCGGGGTGTTCCACCCGGAGAACCGGCCGCCTTCCAGGAGCGACCTGGGTCCTGTCTTAGGCAGACCTGGGGGTGAACCCTCTGCCCCGACTACCCTGCTGCTCCGATCACGGGCCGAAGACCCTGTGGGGAAGGCATTCTCGCCGCAGATTCCAGAATCGCCGAGACATCTCGGAGCAGACCGGAGGAAGGCCCCGCTCCGGGTTGAAACCTCGTGCCGGGGTGGTCCCCCGGTGAGCCGAAGGGGGAATCCTCCTGCCGACTCTCTCCGGGATTCGTGGGAGGCAGCCGATGCAGCGCTCTTGGGATGAATCGGTCCTGGCCGGACCTCGGGAGGCGGCGCCCCACGGCGAGCCGGTCGAGGCCCCGGCCTTCTCGTGGTCGGAGCTGCTGAGCGAGGTGAGCAACGGGCTTCAACGCCTCTCTGAGGCGGCCCGGGCCGATCTCGAGGGCCTTGAGACCGCCTTCCCCGAGCGGATCGACCAGGTCGCCCCCCCGGACAGGACGCCTCAGATGGGGCTTCCTGAACTTGCCGAACAGCACCGGGCCCTGCGCCAGGAACGGCTCCAGCCCGCCCTTCGCTCTCTGGAGCGCGTCCCCCCGGGGGGACGGATCTGGTGGAACCTGGAACGGATGACGCGCACCCTGGAGCGAGCCGTGGAACGGATCCCGGACCGGCTCCCCCGGATGAACTCGTGCCTGGAAGGCCTCCCCGGCGGCTCGATCCGGGAACGGCCCAAGGCGCGTCCCCTGGCCGCCCGAGACGTGGCCCGTTCTCAAGTTGCGGCACTCCTGGAGCGTCTGGACCGTCAGGCCCGAGAGGTGGTGGTCTGCCTGGACCTGCGAGCCCTGAAGGGTCTGCAGGACTGGCGACGAGACTGCCTGACCCAAGAGCGGGCCCTCCTGCCGCCCCTGATAACCCGGGCCGCCCTGCGGTCGATGCGAGCGCGCGCCCCCCAGGATCCCCTGGGTGGCCTGATCCGCCTGGTGCGCGAGTTGGAGGAGGGATTCCCCGCCCGGCTGCGCCGGACCCTGCTGGCCAACCGAACAGGGTCTGCTCCCTCCAAAGCCTCTCGGCAGCGCCTGCGCGACGCGGTCGAGGTGGCCGCCACCGAACTGGCCCTGGAGGCCGAAATCGAGCGGCTGTGGGATGGCATGGAAGGCCTGCTGGCGGGTCTGATCGCCGTGGCGGACCGAGAGGATGCCGCCTGCCGGCGCGAGGTGCGCGAACTGACGGAAATCCTGCAGGTGGCTGCCGAGCAAGGATCCGAGCAGGAATCAGCGATCCCGGCCTCGATGCCGACTGGAGCGACCCGCCACCTCGAGAACCTGACCCGAAAGGTCAGCCTCTTCGCTCAGACGGCGCCAGAAGACCTGGTCCGGGCCACGGCGGGGCGGCGTCCCCTGCCCTTCCGCTCGGCTCCAACCCGAGACTTCCTGCGGGCCTTTGAGGTGGCCGCCCGCCCGCGGCTGAGGGAAGCCCTCGAGAGCCTGGAAGCCCGGCTCGAAGAGCTCAGTTGCGAGTCCCAGAGGGCCCGCGAGCTGCTGGAATACAGCCGGGACTCGGAGGACTTCCAGCAGGAGGTCGGGCTGGCGGGCGAGGCCTTGCAGGCTCAGGCTTTGAACCTCGAGAGGCTGGAAGCCTCCCTTCCGCCAGCGCGCCGCCGTCTCTCGCCCCTGGCCGCCGAGCTCCTGACCGGGATCCTCTGGGAAGTCCGGCTGATCCTGGACCGCTGCCCGCGGATGGCGGCGGACTTCCGCCTGCGCCTGGGGACCCGCCGCCTGTATGACCGCCTGGAGGCCCTGGCCCAGACCACGACCCAGGCCGGCTTTCGCCGCTCCTGGCAGGTCCTGAAGGACGAATCCCACAAAGCCCTGATCCACCTGGGCTGGGTCCCGGCAGCCACCGAGGACCGCCCCCAGGTCGAACTGCGACCGGCCATGCCGGGGGACGACGGCTCGGCCCTGGCGCGCACGGCGCTGCCGGCCACCTACCGGCGCCTCTTCCGGCCCATCCCTGTCGAGGATCCCCGCTTCCTGGTGGGGCGCAGCCTGGAGTTGGAGGCCCTGGGGGCGGCCCGGGCCTCGTGGGAGGCCGGCCGACCGACCGCGGTGATGATCCGGGGAGCTCGGGGCAGCGGCAAGACCAGCCTGCTGAACTGCGCCCTGAAAGGTGTCCTGGAGGGGTTGCCCGTCGTCCGCATCCAGCCAAGGGAGCGGATCTGCAGCGAGGATGGACTGCGCGAGTGGCTCCAGACCCAGCCTTTGAGCGGGACCCGCCAGGTGGTGATCCTGGAGGAGGCCGAACGGCTCTACCTGCGCCGGATCGGTGGCTTTCAGGCGATCGAGGGTCTGCTGCAGACCATCCACCGCACCCAACCGGAAGTCCTCTGGATCGTTGTGCTGAACCTGTACGCGGCCAGTCTTCTGCACGCGGCATGCCACCTCGAGACTTCCTTCACCCACCGCCTGCGCGCCGAGACGGTCGGTCCTGCGGAGTTGCGTGAGGCCATCATGGTCCGCCACCGCCTGTCGGGGCTGCGACTGCGCTTCCTGGACGGAGAAGCCCACCAGAAGACCCGGAACTTATGGTCCAGAGGAGCCAGCGGACCTGACGACCCCGAGTCACGCTTCTTCTCCAGGCTCCACCAGCGCTCGGGCGGTGTCTTCCGCAGTGCCCTGGAGGTCTGGCTGGACGCGATCGAGCCAGCCGAGCGGGGGACCCTGACCGTCAAGCCCCTGGCTCACTCGGATCTGACCGAGGTCGTGGAGGATCTGACCACGGAGGGGCACTACACCCTGGTGGCGGCGCTCCAGCACGGCAGCCTGACCCCCTCCGAACACGCTGCGATCTTCGGCATGCCGGTCCCGGCCAGCCAGGCCCGCCTGCTGGACCTCGTGGGCCGGCGACTCTTGGAGGACGATCCCGAACACCCCGGATTCCGCGTGCGGCCCGAGGCCCGCCCGCCGGTGAGGCAGGTCCTGTACCGCCTCAACCTGTTGTAGGAGGTCCCGATGGAAGCCGACACCGGACTGCTGGGCCTGCTGACCCCCAAGAACCTCCTGCTGGTCTTCTCGCTGGCGGGGGGAGCGCTGGTGGCCACCCGTCTGGTCGAGGCCTTCCTGGAAGGGCTGGCCCGTCGGAACCCCCGATCCCGTTTCGCTTTGAAGAGGGCGGCCTCGATCGTCCGTTTCCTGCTCATCCTTCTGGCCTTGGTCCTGGGCCTGGAGTTGGTGGCCCCGACCCGGGATGTCAAGATCGCCACCCTGACGACCTTCGGTCTGGCCCTGGGTCTGGGCGGGCAGAACCTGGTGCGCAACCTGGTGGGCGGGATGGTCGTCCTCTTCGACAAGCCCTTCCAACTGGGCGACCGGGTCCGCATCGGCGAGGCCTACGGCGAGATCGACCACATCGGACTCCTCACCACCCGGCTGACCACCCCCGACGACACCCGGGTCACCCTGCCCAACAGCCTGGTGGCCTCCCGGGACGTCTGGAACTCCAACTCCGGGGTCCCGGACTGCCAGGTGGTCACCGACCTGTACCTGCCACACGGCGCAGACCCTCGGGTCTTGGAGACCATCGGCCGGGAAGCCGCCTGGTGCAGCCCCTTCACCCTCCTCTCCAAGCCGGTGGCCATCCGGCTCAGCGACCACCTGGCCGAGTTCCCCTGGACCTTGCTGCGGATCAAAGCCTACGTGTACGACCATCGCCAGGAGGCTGCCATGCAGACCGATCTGACCCTCCGGGTCAAGGAGGAGCTTCGACGCCGCGGCGTCCTCCAGAATCCCACCGGCTTCCAGGCCCCTGCAGGTCCGCAATGAGCGCCTCCCCCATCGAGCCGCAGCGGCTGCAGACCTTGAACCAGGCTCCCTGCCGCCCCGAGGGCGAGCACGTCCTGTATTGGATGCAGGGCTCGCAGCGGGAGGCCTTCAACCCTTCCTTAGAGCATGCGATCCATCGGGCCAATGAGCTCTCGCTCCCCCTGCGGGTGGTCTTCGCCCTGACGGCGGGCTATCCCGAGGCGAACCTGCGCCACTTCCGCTTCATGCTCGAGGGCCTGCGCCAGACGGCCCGTCACCTGGGCCAGAGGGGAATCCATTTCGAACTGCACCCCGGAGACCCGGCCGAAGTCGCCCTGCGAGCCAGTCGGCGGGCGGCCCTGGTGGTCTGCGATCGAGGCTACCTGCCCCACCAGCGGGCCTGGCTTGAGACCCTGGCCCAGGAGGCGACCTGTCTGGTCGAGCAGGTGGAGGGCGACGTGGTGGTGCCCGTGGAGGTGGCCTCCGAGCGTCCCGAGATCGCCGCCCGCACCCTGCGCCCCCGCCTGTTGCGCCACCTCTCGAAGTTCCTGAAGGCCCTGCCGCGCCAGGAGGTCGCCTTTCCCCTGAAGCCGGGTCCCGAGCTGGATGTCGAAGGTCTTCTGGCCACCCTGACAGGCCTGGACCGCTCGGTCGCGCCCGTCGAGCGGCACTTCATCGGTGGGCCTGACGAGGCCCGACGCCGCTTCGAAGAGTTCCTGGAAGGGGGACTGGCGACCTGGCAGGCCGGGCGCAACCACCCCCACACCGACCACGTCTCCCGGATGAGCCCCTACCTGCATTTCGGGCAGGTCTCGCCGATCTGGCTGGCCCTGCGGGCCGAAGAGGCCGCGGGCCCGAACGAGCAGGACGCCCTGAACGCCTTCCTCGAGCAGCTCGTGGTTCGGCGCGAGCTGGCCTTCAACCACGCGGTGCACAACCCCGCTCCGACCGACTATCCGGGCCTGCCCGCCTGGGCCCGCCAGACCCTGGCCGAGCACCGGAGCGATCCTCGGACGGCCCTCTACACCCGGGAGGAGCTCCTCGAGGCCCGCACCCACGACCCCTACTGGAACGCGGCGATGCTCGAGATGCGCCACACCGGCTACATGCACAACTACATGCGGATGTACTGGGGCAAGAAGATCCTGGAATGGACGGGCGAGCCCGAGGAAGCCTGGACCCGGACCCTGGAATTCAACAACCGCTTCCTTTTGGATGGCCGCGACCCGGTGTCGTGGGCCAGCGTGGGCTGGGTCTTCGGGCTTCACGATCGCCCCTGGCCCTCGCGGCCGGTCTATGGGACCGTCCGGTGCATGACCTCGGGCGGACTGGAGCGCAAGACCGACCCGCGCGCCTACATCCTCAAGGTGCAGCGGATGCTGGGGAGCGAAGCCCCTCCAGGGTGAGGGAAAGGACATGCTCGGCCACCACCTCGGCCGGGAACTCCTGCCCATAGGCGAAGCCCCGGCGGACGAAGGTCATCACCACCCCCATCAACGAGATGGCCGTCATGGCGGGATCCAATCCGCGAAAGACGCCCGTGGCCATGCCTTCGGCGAGGATCTCCCGCAAGGGCCCCTCGGCGCCCTCCAGGTACTGCCCGACGGGAAGGCGTGCATGGCCCGGCCCCACCGCTTCGCGAAGGAGGATCCGCAGCACCCCGCGGTGGCGGGACATCCCGACGCAGAGGGCCGTCACCCAGGCGCGCAGCCTTGCCTCGGGGTCGGAGTTGGGCAGGGCCGCCTGGGCGAACTCCTGATCGACCGCCTGGCACATCTCCTCGACCAGGCGTCGGTAGAGTTCCTCCTTGCTGTGGAAATAGTAGAAGATCAAGGCCCGGTTGACCCCCGCCTCGTCCGCCAGGCGCTGGATGCTGGTCTCGCTGAAGCCCCGCTCCGAGAAGAGCCGTCCCGCCGCATCCAGGATCCGCTCGGGCGCGGATTCCGGGGAGCTCAAGGCCGCCTCCGGCAGGAGACCCGCCGGCCTGCGGGAAGGCTTCGCGCCGTCAGGAGGAGCTTCGAGCCTTGCGAGTGGATGTTGAGGTCAACGGCAGGAAGATCACCGCGATTCCGGTGGCCATGCGGGACCAGATCCAGGCCCCCGAGGTGCTGCTGGATTGCCGGCGCTCCACCGAGTTCCCTTCCGGGCAGGTTCCCGCCCCCCCGGAGGGCCTGAAGTTGGTGCGCCTGCCTTTGAGTGCGGAGAGCCTCTCGGAACAGGATCTCGAGCAGGTCCGCCGGGAATTCGCCCGCAGCGCAGGGCCCTTCCTGGTCGTCTCCCAGACCGGCCTTCGGGCCGCCACGGTGGTCCTGGCCCACGCGGGCCGGGTGCTGGGCTGGAAGCCCGAAGAGGCCCTGGCCCGCTGCCCGGGACTGGAAGCAGATCCCCGACTGACGGGCTTCCTGACCCGCTACCTCAAGGAACACGCCGACCGGTCGGTCCGCAAGGACGGCGACTTCTAGGCGAGGCGTCCTCACAGGTCTGCGCGAAGCCGGGGCAGGACCGGCTCCTGGAGGGTCTTCCGGAGCATGCCGGCCTGACCACGCCACTTCAGATCGACCACCTCGGCCTCTTCCAGGGCGGCCCGCTCCAGATCGGCCAGTTCCAGGGCCTGCTCGAGGCGCAGGACCTCGTCGAGGTCGGCCCGGGTGGCGGGATGACGCGCCACCATCAACGAGCAGCAATCCTCATAGGGCTGGGCCGAGAGCTCATAGGTCCCGATCTGGCGGGCCCGGCTCATGATCTCCTCCTTGTCCGCCCCGATCAGGGGGCGCAGGACCGGCATGCTGGCCGCCTGATCGATGACCGCGAGGTTGGTCAGGGTCTGGGAGGCCACCTGGCCCAGGCTCTCACCGGTCAGCAGGGCCTGGGCGCGCTCGCGGCGGGCCAGGGCCTGGGCGATCCGGATCATCGAACGGCGATAGAGGATCATCCGCAGTTCCGAGGGGGTCAGGCTCAGGATCTCCTCCTGGACCGGCGCGAAGGCCACCAGATACAGCCGGGAGCGGTACTGGAAGCGGGTGAGGACCTCGGCCAGCCTCCGGCAACTCTCCAGGCTGGCCTGATCCGTGAAGGGATGGGAGTGGAAGTGGCACAGGACCACCTCGGCCCCCCGCTTCATCAGGTTCCAGCAGGCCACCGGCGAATCGAAGCCCGACGAGAGCAATCCCACCATCCTGCCGGCCGTCCCCACCGGCAGCCCTCCGGGCCCCTGGTAGCGGGGGCCGCTGACAAGCGCGATGCGGTTGACGATCTCCAGGCGGACCGTCAGTTCCGGATGGGTCAGGTCGACCTTCAGCTCGCGGCCCTCGTCGCGAGCCGCCCGCCAGATGAAGGCCCCCACCTCGCGCTCGACCTCCAGCGACCCCATGGGGAAGGTCTTGTCGGGGCGGCGACAGCGGACCGCGAAGCTGCGGGCCGAGGACTCCTGGACCTGCCGCCAGGCGGCCTGCGCGATGGCCTGGAAGTCCTGGGGGACCTCTTCGACCAGCGAGTAGTTGGCCACCCCGAAGACCCCCGCCATCCGGCGGTGCACCTCCTCGGCGTCTTCGCTGGCCAGGGTGACGGTGAGACGCCCGAACAAGGTCCGGACCGAGACCCGCCCCAGGTCCTGGAAGGTGCTGCGCAGGTTGCGCACCAGACGCTGGACGAAGACGTTGCGGTTGCGGCCCTTCAGGGCGATCTCGTGATAGTGGATGACAAGCTTCATGGGTTCTCGAATTCCTCGTCGGAGATGACCT
>JALHDH010000100.1 GCA_022839105.1 bacterium | reverse complement strand
GAGAAGCCGGCAACGACCGCCACCCACGCCTCACCGGCTTCGCTTCACCCGTTGGGTGAACGAATCGAGGCCACAGTCCAAAGCCCAGAGCCCAGTGCGTAGAGGATTCGAGCTCGCCTCAGACTATTTCGGCGGCGGATTCAGGCTCTACCAGATGCGGAAGGCCGACGCCCTGACGGGGCGCAAGCTGCCCGCCCTGCGTCGTAGCACCGACCCGTCCGTGGCGGAGGCGATCGCCGCACACCTTCGAGAGTCCAGGGCCCAGAACCGATCATGGAAGGACGACGAGCGTCACGGACGTCTGTGGCCTGAGGAGTTGTCGGGCCTCGACCTGGGCGAGAAGCTGCTTGAAGACTGGAAGGCTCGCCGGGTCAGCGCGGTCGCCAAGAAGACGGTCAACAACGAACTCTGCCGGCGCCTCCGTCGAATCCGTCACGTTTTCCGGGAACTTCCTGCGAAGGATTGCGGAGAGCCGGTTGGCCGGGCAGGCATGAACTGACCCGGGCGGCGCCAAGCGGCCTGAGCCGGCGTGTTCCTCTCGCGCCACCCCCCTGCCCAGGGACGTGAGAGGTCCCCCCCCGAGGCCGGAAGGGGGCCCTCTCGGGAGCCGGTCCCGATCCCTAGCCCTGGGTCGGGAAGCCCCGGGCTTCCAGGAGCGGGCCGATCTCGGGATCGCGGCCGCGGAAGTTCCGGTAGGCCTGGGCCGGGTCCAGGGTGTTGCCTGCCGACAGGACGTGCTTGCGGAAGCGCTCGGCGACCTGCTTGTCGAGAGGGCCTCCGGCCTCCTTGAAGGCGCGCCAGGCGTCCTGGTCCAGGACGCCAGGCGTCCT
This sequence comes from bacterium, assembly GCA_022839105.1. Taxonomy (GTDB): domain Bacteria; phylum Vulcanimicrobiota; class Xenobia; order Xenobiales; family Xenobiaceae; genus Xenobium. The sequence goes on along the minus strand of JALHDH010000100.1, from coordinate 11,736 downwards.
GGTCCAGGACCTCCGCCCACAGGTAGCTGTAGTAGCCGGCCGAGTAGCTGTCGCTGTGGAAGAGGTGCCCGAACTGGGGCAGGCGATGGCGCATCACGATCTGGGGTGGCATGCCGATCTCGGCGAGGATCCTCGGTTCGTACTCGCGGGTGTCGATCTGGCGATCCCCCTCCAGGTGGAGACGCATGTCCACGATGGCCGAGGCCAGATACTCCACCGTCGAGAAGCCCTGGTTGAAGGTCGAGGCCTTGCGGATCCGCTCGACCAGCTCGGCGGGCATGGGATCACCGGTCTCGTGATGCAGGGCAAAGCGGTTGAGGATCTCCGGGGTGCCCAGCCAGTGCTCGTGGATCTGCGAGGGCAGTTCCACGAAGTCGCGGGCCACGCTGGTTCCGGCCAGGGTGGGGTAGTTGACGTCCGAGCACAGGCCGTGCAGGGCGTGACCGAACTCGTGGAACATCGTCTCGGCGTCGTCCCAGGACAGCAGGACCGGCTGGCCGGGCTGGCTCTTGAGGTTGTTGCAGTTGTTGGAGACGATCGGGGGGATCTCGCCCGAGAACTTCTCCTGCATGCGGTACTGGCTCATCCAGGCCCCCGATCTCTTGCCCTCGCGGGCGAAGGGATCGAAGTAGAAGTAGCCGACATGCCGGCCCTGCGGACCGGTGACCCGGAAGACCTCGACATCGGGGTGGTAGACCGGAACCCCCGAGGTGGGCTTGAACTCCAGGCCATAGAGCTGGCCGGCCATCCAGAACATCCCGTCGCGGATCTTGTCCATCTGCAGGTAGGGCTTGATCTCGGCCTCGGCCAGATCGTAGCGCGCCTTGCGGACCTTCTCGGCATAGAACCGGTAGTCCCAGGGCTCGATGGGGTGTCCGGCCAGGGCCTCCATGTCGGCGACTTCCTGGTGGACCCGGGCCACGGCGGGCTTCCAGACCTTCTCGAGGAGCTCCATGGCCCGCTCGGGAGTCCCGGCCATCGAGTCCTCCACCCGCCAGTGGGCGTGGGTGGGGTAGCCCAGCAGGCGCGCGCGTCGGGCCCTCAAGGCCAGGATCTCCCCGGCGATGGGGTGGTTGGTCTTCTCGCCTCGCGAAACCCACATGCGCCAGACCTTCTCGCGCAGGTCGCGTCGCTCGGCGAAGGTCAGGAAGGGCTCGGCCGAGGAACGGGTGTTGCGGATCACCGTGGGCCCGTCAGGGTTCACCATCGAGGCGGGCAGGCCGGCCAGTTCCTCGGGGCGGGACAAGGTGACGCTCTGGTTCTCTTCGTCGGCCAGCAGGTTCTGGCCGAACAGGGTGAAGAGCTCGGCCAGCCTCTGGTTGTAGGCCGAGAGCTTCTTCTTGCTGGCCGGGTCCAGGGCCGCTCCGGAGCGCACGAAGTCGGTGTGGTACCACCAGGCCAGCCTCTTCTGCTCGAAGTCGAGACCCTTGGAGGACTCGTAGACCTTCTGGATCCGCTGGAAGAGCCGGGGGTTGAGGACCACCTCGTCGCGCAGGGCCGCGAATTTCGGCGACCACTCCCTCTCCACGGCCTGGATCCCGGGGCTGCTCATGGAGGACACGAAGAGGCTGAAGAGCCGGCGGGCCTGGTTCAGGGGGCGACCCGAGTTCTCCAGGGCCTCCAGCGTGTTGGCGAAGGTGGCGGGTTCAGGGTTCTCGGCGATGGCGGCGATCTCGCGCCGATAGGCCTTGATGGCCTCTTCAAAGGCGGGCCCGAAGAGCTCCGGGCGGACCTTGTCCAGCGGGGGAATCCCGCCATGAGGACCCTCCCACGGAGCCAGGAGGACGTTGGAGCCAGCCCGCCCCCAAGCGGGCAGACCCAGGGATGTGAGGAAGATGGCGGCGCCGGCGGCGCCCAGGAAGGTGCGTCGTCTCATAGGGTTCTCTTAGGCCCGAGCCGGAGGATTCCTCCAAGAATGCCGGCATCCCGGGCCCGGGCGCCTCTTCCGGGCTCCCTTCAGGACCTGGAATAAGGAACTCCCGAACGCGACATGGGAGGGCAGCCGGCCGGAAGGCAGACGCGGGAAACGGATCCAGGCCGGTCTTGAGGAGGACGAAATGAACCCCAGGATTTCGCGGACCAGACCTCTGTTGAAGGCGGCCCTGGCCTTGCTGGCCTTGTTCGGCGTGCTGGCGGGCACCCCGGCCCTGGCCTGCTGGGAGGAGGAGACGGGGACCTGCCGTGTCTGCGCCGGAACCGGCTATCAGGCGTGCCAGTCGTGTTCGGATGGAACCCGCGCCTGCGGGATGTGCGGCGGCAGCGCGGTCGTGGTGGTCCGCTGCCAGGGCTGCAGGGGCAGCGGCGAGCGTGGGGGGGAGGTCTGCCCCTCGTGCGGCGGAGAGGGACGCTCCGAGCAGGTGTGCGAGCACTGCCAGGGCACGGGGCGACTGGTCTGCGGCATGTGTGAGGGGACAGCCCAGCGCACCTGCTTCTTCTGCTCCGGGACCGGAGAGACGGTCGTCCGCCGAACCTGGAATCCCGACTGCGGCGTGGACCATTCGCAGAAGCGCTGAGGAGGACCCAGGGCCTCCCGGGGCGCAGGGCAGGGCGCAAGGCGGCTCAGCGCCCCAGGCCCTCCTCGCGGGGAACCTCCATCAGGAGCGCTGCAGAGTTCCGGGGAAGCGACAGGACCTGTCGATCGCTCCAACTCGGAGCGGAGCGACCGGCCGTGTCCAGCAGCAGGCTCCATTCGGCCCAGCCGTGGATCTGGGGAAGGCGGAACTCCACCGGAGTCGGACCGCTGTTCATCAAGAGCAGGAAGGAGCTGTCCAGGATGGGGCGCCCCTGCTGGTCGGTTCCCTCCAGGCAGTCTCCCGCGAGGTACATTCCCAGGCAATGGCCTTCGGGGTTGTTCCAGTCCGCCTCGCTCATCTCGCGACCCTGCTCGGAGAGCCACAGGACATCCTTCAGCGGGCGGGCGCTCTCCAGGAAGCGGCCTCGGAAGAAGCTGGTGCGGCGGAAGGAGGGGTGGGTCCGGCGCAGGGCGATCACCTGGCGGGTGAAGTCCAACAGCTTCCTGCGCTCGGCCGAAAGGTTCCAGTCCACCCACGAGATTTCGTTGTCCTGGCAGTAGGCGTTGTTGTTCCCGGACTGGGTGCGCCCCATCTCGTCGCCCGCCACCAGCATGGGGACGCCCTGGGACAGGAACAAGGTCAGCAGGAAGTTGCGCTGCTGTCGGGAGCGCAGGGTGAGGATCTCGGGGTCCGCGGTGATCCCCTCGGCGCCGCAGTTCCAGCTCAGGTTGTCGTTGGTGCCGTCCCGGTTCTCCTCCATGTTGGCCAGGTTGTGCTTGGACTCGTGACTGACCAGATCCGCCAGGGTGAACCCGTCGTGGGCGGTGACGAAGTTGATGCTGGCCTGAGGGCTTCGGTTCCAGTACAGGTCGCTCGAGCCGCTGACCTTGAAGGCCATCTGTCCCAGGACCCCCGAGTCCCCCCTCCAGAACCGGCGCACCACGTCGCGATAGGCGCCGTTCCACTCACTCCAGCCTCGGGGGAATCCCCCGACCTGGTAGCCTCCGTGGCCCACGTCCCAGGGCTCGGAGATCAACTTGACGCGGGAGAGCACGGGGTCCTGACGCAGGATGTCCAGCAGGCCGGCTCCCGGATCATAGGAGTGGTCGTGGCCTTCCCGGGCCAGGGTCGAGGCCAGGTCGAAGCGGAAGCCGTCGACGTGCATCTCTTCGACCCAGTAGCGCAGGCTGTCGGCGATCATCTGCAGGACTCGCGGATGGCGGGTGTCCAGGCTGTTCCCGCAACCGGTGAAGTCCAGGTAGCGGGCGGGGTTGGAGGGGTCGACCCGGTACCAGGTGGTGTTGTCCAGGCCCCGGAAGCTCAAGGTCGGGCCGTCCGGTCCCTGCTCGGCGGTGTGGTTGTAGACCACGTCCAGGAGGACCTCCAGGCCGGCATCGTGCAGGTCGGCCACCATGGTCTGGAACTCGCGAACCGGGTTGTCCGTGGACGCGTAGCGCGGTTCGGGGGCGAAGAAGGCCAGGCTGTTGTAGCCCCAGTAGTTGGTCAGGCCCAGCTTGACCAGGCGGGGCTCGTCCAGGAAACCGTGGATCGGCAGAAGCTCCAGGGCGGTCACGCCCAGCCTCTTGAAGTGCTCGATCGCAGGCGGGGTGGCCAGGCCTGCGTAGGTTCCCCTCAAGGCCGGAGGAATCTCGGGATGGCGCATGGTGAAGCCCCGGACGTGCAACTCGTACAGGACCGAGTCCTTCAGGGGAATCCGCAGCGGGCGGTCCTGGCGCCAGTCGAAGGCGGGATCGACCACGCGTGCCTTGGGGACGTGGCGAGCGCTGTCCCGGGTATCCATGGTCTCGGGACCCCTGGCGCCGACGCGGTGACCGTACAGGGCGTCCGTCCAGTGGATCGCGCCGACCAGGTCCCGGGCGTAGGGGTCCAGCAGGAGCTTGTGGGGGTTGAAGCGGTGCCCGCGGGCCGGTTCGTAGGGGCCATGGACGCGGAATCCGTAGACCAGCCCGGGGCGGGCCTCGGGCAGGTAGCAGTGCCAGACCCCCTCGGTGTTCCAGCGGACCTCGACCCGATGGACCTCCTTGCGGCCCTGGTCGTCGAAGAGGCACAATTCGACCCGGGTGGCGTTTTCGGAGTAGACGGCGAAGTTCACGCCGTGACCATCCCAGGTGGCCCCCAGGGGAGAGTCCGACCCGGGCCAGACGGAGGAGGGAACAAGCATGAGCGGCCTTTTCGCAGCCGACCCGTCAGGGCCTGCCCAGGTGGGACCCCGGGCCTGCCTGGAGGTCGGGAAGGATCTGAAGGATCCGGACCGGGAGGGAAACCGGCAGAGGAGGTTCCGGACATGCCCCAGGAACGAGGCTGGCGTCCCCAGGGAAGCGACCCCGCAGAGTTCTGGGAGATCGTGAACCAGCGAATCGCCCGAATCCTGGAGGTCGACCCGGCGCCAGGTCCGCAGGCCGGCCCGGGCAGGCCGGGTGGGCCGGACCTGCGGCAAATCCCCCCGGCGGTGGAGCCGGGAGACCTCGAAGGCTTGGGCCCTCAGGCTCCCTGAAGCTGGCCTTGCCGGTCGGGGAGGTCCTGGTTGCGAGCCCAGGGCCAGACGATCCGGTCCACGAACCTCTCGATCACGTCGTCGATGGTGGTCTCGCGCACGATGGCTTCGATTTCGCGGAGCCTCTCGGGCGTCGAGGCGTAGTTCTCGGCGTAGGCCAGCATCCGCTTCATCAGGTCCTCGCGGTGCAGTTCGGGGTGGAACTGCAATCCGTAGAAGGGCTTGTCGAGGTGGCGCAGTGCCTGACAGGCACAGCGTTGGCTGCTGGCCAGGACCAGGAATTCGTCGGGCAGCGACAGGACCACGTCGTTGTGGCCCTGCTGGGCCAGGAAGCGGTCGGGGAGATGCCCCAGGATCGCGTCGTTGCGACCCTCTGGGGTCAACTCCATCTCGAAGGTCCCGGTCTCGCCCATGTCGGGCCGGGTCTGGACCTCACCGCCTACGGCGTGCCCCATCAGGTGGTGGCCGTAGCACAGGCCCAGGGTGGGCATCCCGATCTTCAGCAGGTGCTGCGTCAGCTCGACCAGGGGCTTGAAGAAGTCGGGGCGATCGTGGGCGACCGAGTAGTCTCCGGTGCCGCCGATCAGCACGGCGTGTCGCCCCTGCAGGATCGAGCGCTCACAAGGCTCTTCAAGCAGGTTGTGGACCACGATCTGATCGGGTTCGAGCTTGCCGGCGCGGAGCAGGCAGCGGCGCTCGTGGTCGATCATGGCCGGGTTGTGGCGGGTCTCCAGGAGGAGCAGGGAAAGGTCGCTGCGTTTGAACATTGCAGCATTCTAGCACGCCTCTTCGGAGGCGGGGAAGTCCGGCCTGGAAGGCTGGAAGGCTGGAAGGCTGGAAGGCTGGAAGGCGGGGAGGCGGGAGGGCCCTGGCGGAAGGAGGCGCTCATGGCGCAGAGAATTCCGCACTTCCGCAGCGGATTCGGAGCGCCTTGAAGAAACTTCAGGAGCGTACCGCTTCCCCTGCAGGAACAGGAGGGGGGCCGCGAAAATGCGGTCTTCATATGAAGTGTCCTCGATGTGACCACGAGAGCCTGGCCGGCTCGAGCTTCTGCGAGAAGTGCGGGACCAGCCTGAAGACCGCCATGCGCCGCCGGCGGGGGTCTCCGGCGCCCCGCCCCGCTCCGGCTCCCCCCCCCCGCCCTGCGGGAAGCCCGGTGGCTCCCAGGCCCGCTCCGCCTCCTCGTCCCGCCGCGGAACCGGTCGCGCCCCGGCCGGCTCCGCCGCCCCTGCCCACGCCTCCGGAGCGCGTCCTCCCACCGATTCCGGCACCCGCCGTGGCGCCGGCTCCCCCGGCGCCGGACCCCCTCGAGGATCTGAAGGCGCGCGCCTACGCGGCGCTGGAGGGAGTCGCCGGGCAGCCGATCTTCTATATCGACAAGGACCTTGTCCTGGTGGGACGGGCCAGTCCCTCCGACGGAATCGTGCCCGAAATCGATCTGGGGGACCTGCCGATGGCCGGTTCGGTTTCGCGCCGCCATGCACGCCTGGTCCGAGGCGGCCAGGAGGTCCTCCTGGAGGACCTGGGCAGCGCCAATGGGACCTACGTGAATGGGGAACGCCTGATTCAGGGAGTCCAGAAGCCGGTCTTCGAGAACGACGAAATCCGTTTCGGGGCCGAACGCTTCGTTTTCCACTGGCGCAGGAGGTCGAATGGCTGAGAGGACGATCCCGGTCAAACCTGCCGTCCCCGCTGCCCTCGAGAAGTGGGCCTCCACCGCCGAGGTGCGGACTCTTCCGGAGGTCTTCCGCCGCTCGGTGGCCCGGGTCGGCTCCCGCCCCTACCTGGGCGAGAAGGTGGATGGGGTCTATCGCTTCCAGACCTACGCCGAGGTCCAGACCAAGGTCCATCGGTTGGCCTGTGCCCTGATCGAGCTGGGCCTGGAGCCCGGAGACCGGGTCGCCAACTTCTCGAATAACCGGCCCGAGTGGCCGATGACCGACCTGGGGGCCGTCCACGCGGGCTGCGTGCACGTGCCGATGTACTCCACCTTGAACTCCTCCGATCTGGGCTATATCCTCCGCGATTCAGGAGCCCGGGTCGTCCTCGCGGCGACGCCCGAGCACCTGCGCAAGGTCCTGGCCGTCGAGAAGGACTGTCCCCGGCTCGAGCATGTGGTGGCCATCGAACCGGCGGAAGGGAGCTCCTCCAGGCGTCTGTGGAGCTGGCAGGAACTCCTGGAATTCGGGGCCGCGAAGCTCTCCGAGCATGGGCCCGAGATGGAGCGCCGCGTGGCCGGGCTTCAGCCCTGGGATGTCTGCAGCCTGGTCTATACCTCGGGCACCACGGGCCACCCCAAGGGCGCCATGCTGATGCACGGGAACTTCGTGTCCAATGCCAGCACCCTGGTTCCCTGGATCCAGGCCACCAGCGAGGACGTAGAGCTCTCGTTCCTGCCCCTGTCGCATGTCTTCGAGCGGATCGCCTATTATGTCCTGACCTTCGCCGGAGGGGCCATCGGGTACGCCACCAGCATCGAGACCGTGGCCGAGGATCTCCTGAGCCTTCGACCGACCATCGTGCCCAGCGTTCCGCGCCTCTTCGAGAAGATCCATGCCAGGGTCTTCCAGCAGGCCCAGGGCCTGAAGGGATCCATCCTGCGTTGGGCCGTCGGGGTCGGCAGCTCCTGTCGCGAAGCGGCCCTGACAGGCCCGGTCCCCGTCGGCCTGCGGGTCCAGCGGGCCCTGGCGCACAAGCTGGTCTTCGGCAAGATCCACGCCCGGACGGGCGGTCGGGTTCGCTGCTTCTTCTCGGGCGGGGCTCCCCTGCGTCGGGATGTGGGGGAGTTCTTCCTGAACGCCGGCTTCTCGATCGTCGAAGGCTACGGCCTGACCGAGACCAGTCCGGTCCTGACCGTCAACCCCATGTCCGAGCCGCGAATCGGCACGGTGGGCAAGGTCCTGCCCGGGGTCGAGGTGCGGATCGCCGACGACGGCGAGATCCTGGCCCGCGGCCCCAACGTCATGCTCGGCTACTTCAACCGGCCCGAGGCGACCGCAGAGGCGCTCGAGCCGGATGGCTGGTTCCACACGGGCGACGTGGGGCGCTTCGATGCGGACGACTACCTGGTGATCACCGACCGCAAGAAGGAATTGCTGGTCCTGTCCAACGGAAAGAACGTCGCGCCCCAGCCCCTGGAACAGCAGATCAAGGCCAGCCCCTGGATCGAGCAGGCCGTCGTGGTCGGGGATGGCCGGAACTTCGTCGGCGCCCTGGTGGTGCCGGTCTATTCCCGGATCGAGGAGTGGGCCGCCGAACAGGGCCTGCCGACCGAGCGAGCCTCCCTCCTGGCCGAGCCCAGGCTCCGGGATCTCCTCTTCGCCGAGGTCCAGTCGGCCTGCCAGGACTTCTCCAACTACGAGAAGGTCAAGAAGATCGCGGTCCTGGACCGTGAACTGACGATGGACCAGGGAGAGCTGACGCCCACCCTGAAGGTCAAGAGACGCGTCGTGGACGAGCACTTCCGCCGGGAGATCGAGGAGATCTACTCCTGATCCCGACGGACCCGCCGGGGGCCATGCTGATCGGTTTCATTTCGGCCCACGCGGGAATTGTGGTATAGTGTCGCCTGCGCGTCCCCAAAGGATGCCCCAGGAGGTGAACCCATGGAAGGCATGGATCAGGCTGCACTCAAGAACCAGAAGCTGGACCCGTCTTTGCGCTCCATCCTCGACGAGGGCACCGATCAGCCGATTTCGGTGATCGTCCAGACCGTCGACGGGCTCAAGGAGGAGGACCGTCGGATGATGGGCAGCCTGGGTGGCAAGATCAAGGATGACCTGTACATCATCAACGCCTTTTCCGCCGAGATCTCGGCGAAGTCGCTCGAGATGCTGATCCTCTCGCCGCGGGTGACCCGGATCTACCATGACGCCGAGGTCCACGCCAACCACCTCGGCCTCTAGAAACCCGTACCCGACCTCAGCCAGACCAACCCAGAGGAGTCGTCACATGAAAACCGCCGTCCAGGAAGATCTCTTCGAGAAGATCGTATCGCTGTGCAAGCGACGGGGATTCGTCTATCCCGGTTCGGAGATCTATGGAGGCCTGGCCAACTGTTGGGACTACGGACCTCTGGGTTCCCAGTTCAAGAAGAACGTCAAGGACCTGTGGTGGCGCACGGTCGTGCAGGAACGCGACGACATGGTGGGCCTGGACGCGGCCATCCTGATGCATCCCCGAACCTGGGTGGCCTCCGGGCACGCCGAGGCCTTCTCGGATCCCCTGGTGGACTGCCGCAAGTGCAAGCAGCGCTACCGGGCCGATGACCTCGAGCCGGGGGCCCAGTGCCCTCAGGGCGGCGGGCACGACCTGACCGAGGTCCGACACTTCAACCTGATGTTCGAGACCCAGATGGGCGTGGTCCAGGATGAGACCTCCCGGGTCTGGTTGCGTCCCGAGACGGCCCAGGGCATCTTCGTGAACTTCAAGAATGTCCAGACCACCTCGCGCAAGAAGCTGCCCTTCGGCATCGCCCAGATCGGCAAGTCCTTCCGCAACGAGATCACCCCGCGACGCTTCACCTTCCGGACCCGGGAATTCGAGCAGATGGAGGTCGAGTACTTCGTCCATCCCGAGCAGGCCGAGAAGGCCTTCGAGGAGTGGGTCCAGGCTCGGCACTCCTGGTATCTCGACCACGGCATCCGCCCCGAGAACCTGCGCCTGCGCCCTCACGATCCCGATGAGCTGGCACACTACGCGCGGGGCTGCTACGACATCGAGTACCTCTTCCCGTGGGGCTGGTCGGAGCTGGAGGGGATCGCCAACCGGACCGACTTCGACCTGCGCCGTCATGCCGAGTACTCGGGCAAGGAGCTGGATTACTTCGATCCCGACACCAACGAGCACGTGGTGCCCTGGGTGATCGAACCCTCCGGCGGCGTGGACCGGGCCGCCCTGGCCTTCCTGGTGGACTCCTATCGCGAGGACACGGCGGTCTCGGCCAAGGGCCAGGAGGAGACCCGGGTGGTCCTGCGGCTGCATCCGCGTCTGGCCCCCGTGCAGGTGGCCGTGCTGCCCCTGCTCAAGAACAAGCCCGAACTGGTCGGCATGGCCCGCAACATCCAGCAGGACCTGCGCCGCCACTACCTCACCGACTACGATGACCGGGGGCAGATCGGCAAGCGCTACCGGCGCCAGGATGAGGCCGGCACCCCTCTGTGCCTGACCGTGGACTTCACCACGCTGGACGACGAGACCGTCACCGTGCGGGATCGCGACTCCATGCAGCAGGAGCGCGTCGGCCTGGGGGCCCTGCGGGTCTACCTCGACGAGAAGCTCCGGATCTAGGCTCCGGTTATCGAACAAGAGTTTCCTGCCCCTTGAATGCAGGAATTCACGGGTGGTTTTAGTATCCCCGCGAAGCCACCTGACCGGCGCACCTCGTCCCCTCCTCGAGGCGGAACGAGGTCGCGCTGTTCCCCGGGTGCCGACTCCGGTGAGGAGATTCAGCTCTTCGGGACCCTCCGGACTGAAGAAGTCCGGACGAGTCGGGGAGAAAGATGCGAAGGTGATCTGATGACGACTGCGACCCAGAACTGGCGTGAGAAGTTGACCCACGGCAAGGCGACCTACCGTTTTGACGAAGGCGGCGCCGCGATGAAGGGCCTGCTGGGCGGCAAGGGGGCCAACCTGGCCGAGATGACCCGCCTGGGCTTCCCGGTGCCTCCCGGCTTCACCGTGACCACCGAAGTCTGCAACATGTACTACGAGCTGGGCAAGACCATGCCCGCCGACCTGGATGTCGAGATCCGCGAGCAGATGGATGAGCTGGCCCGCAAGATGGGCAAGGGTTTCGGCGATCCCAAGAACCCCCTGCTGGTCTCGGTCCGCTCGGGTGCGAAGTTCTCGATGCCCGGCATGATGGACACGATCCTGAACCTGGGCCTCAACGACGTGACCGTCCAGGGGCTGATCGAGCAGTCGCAGAACCCGCGCTTCGCCTATGACGCCTATCGGCGCTTCATCATGATGTTCTCGGACGTGGTCATGGACGTGCCCAAGTCCGAGTTCGAGAAGCTCTTCCACGCCAAGAAGCAGTCCGAAGGCGTCACCGAGGACTCCAAGCTCTCGGCCGAGGCCCTCAAGGACGTCGTCGAGATCTTCAAGGCCAAATACCGGGCCGAGAAGGGCGTCGACTTCCCGCAGGACGTGTACGAGCAGCTTCGCGAGGCCGTCCTGGCGGTCTTCCGTTCCTGGATGAACGAGCGCGCCATCGTCTATCGCAACCGCGAGAAGATCGCCCACGACCTGGGCACCGCCGTGAACGTCCAGGCCATGTGCTTCGGCAACACGGGTGACGACTCCGGGACGGGCGTGGCCTTCACCCGCGACTACAACACCGGCGAGAAGCGCCTGGTGGGCGACTTCCTGCTCAACGCCCAGGGCGAGGACGTGGTGGCCGGGATCCGCAAGGTCGAGCCCATCGACGCGCTCGAGCGGATCATGCCCGAGTCCTACAAGCAGCTCTCCGAGATCGCGGTCAAGCTGGAGACCCACTACAAGGATCTCCAGGACATGGAGTTCACCATCGAAAAGGGTCGGCTCTTCATGCTGCAGACCCGCAACGGCAAGCGCACCGCCAACGCGGCGGTCAAGATCGCCGTCGACCTGGTCTCCGAGGGCCTGATCACCGAGGAGGAGGCGGTCATGCGCCTGGCTCCCGATCAGCTCGATCGCCTGCTGCACCCCTTCATCCCCGAGAACGCC
>JALHDH010000099.1 GCA_022839105.1 bacterium | reverse complement strand
CAGGGCTTCCATGCGAGCGTCCTCCATGCCAGGAGTATACCATCCCGCCAGGGGCGGGGACCGGCCGTCGGGCGCCCGCCCACGGGCGACCCTCACACCCAGGGTACGCCCCGGATTTTGCCGGCGGATGAACGGAAGATTGCCGCGAAGTGGACGGGATGTTGCCGATTCTGGACCGGCAGGTACCGGGCCCTGTTCCAGGAACCTGTGTGAATACCGCGTCGGTCGCCTCGCCGCTCGATGGGATGCACCCGCGTGGGGCGCGGGTGCGAGGCCCCCGCTGTGTTGCAAATAGTCTCATTTGCCTCCAGCAAACCACGACTCTTTGCGCTTTGCAGGGTGCACAAGATCCCTCGGCGATGCTCGGTCCGGATACTCACACAGCCTCCTGGCCGAGGGTCAGCCTCGAGTGGGACAAGTGGTCCGCTCTGGTCCGGCCCTGTCCGCCCGCTGTCTGGTCAGCCAGACCGGCCTTGCTTGAGAGGGGCCTGGGACGGGTCGGCTGTGGTCTACAGGAAGAACTCCTCGGCTTCTGGTCGCATGCCGAAGACCTTCAGGACATCGTCCAACGGGATGCGCGGTCTGGCCAGCACGGGCAGGGCCCGGGAGCGGATCACCAGGAGCCGCTCCAGCTTCGGCTCCCGCTTCAGGCATTCTCCGAAATTGGCGTAGATCCAGGCCCACGAGGACCTCTTCCGGGGCACCAGTTCAGACTCTCGGGTCCAGAATTCCGGGGGATGGTCGACCCATCGCCCGTCGATTTCGCGGCCCGGTATCTGCAGGTGCAGCATCTCGTGGGTCAGGATGAATTCCAGGACCTCCGACGGTGTTCCCGGGTGGTTCAACAGCGAGTGGAAGTGGATGTGCGCGGGGCCTCCGGCCAGGCTGTGTTGGATGAAGGCCAGGCTCTCCTCAAAGGAAAACCAGCAATGGATCGGGCGGTCCAGGTCCCGGAAGTGACGGTTGCGCACCTTGTGCAGGAGGTCGTCCAGCGAGTAGGGCAGCAGGCTCAACTCCGGATGCCGGACCTTGCGACGGCTCCTGGTGCGGACCGGGCGCCCGTCGCGCCACAGGCAGCAGTCCTTTGCAGCGTCGAGTCGGGTTCTGGAGGGTGCTCCCCTCATCTCCCCACCAGGTCCCGGACCTTCTCCCTCCACAGACCGTCCGCGCGGTGGAAGACTCGCCGGGCTCCGGCCTCCAGGGCCTCGCGCTTGGCGAGGCAGAAGACTTCACGCCAGTGGTGGGTTTCGGTCAGGACGTAGTAGAGGGCGTTTCCTTCCCAGGCGCACTCGGCGAGGGCGACCCCTGGGAATTCCGCGACCACGTAGTTGCGGCTCTCCATGGTGCGGCCTCGATAGAAGGCCTCAGGACCCAGGTTGGCCAGGAAATCGAGGCGCTCCAGGCGCTCTCGAGCCTGCTCGGCCGTGCCCGGATGCGGCCAGTCCGGCAGGTCGGCGTTGCGCCAGAAGCCGGGAGGAAGGATCTCCCAGTCCAGGTCTGCCCCCCGGGCTTCCCGCAGAGGGCGCAGGTCCTGCTCGCCCAGCCAGGTCCGGTACTCGTCAAGCGTCAGGCGCCCCCGGACGAGTGCCCGCAGCTTGCGCATCAGGTCGGGGGGCGGCGGGGTGAGGGGGAGCCCTCGGGCCTGGAGGTATCGGTCCCAGGATTCGCAGGCGGCATTCAGGAGGTCTGCGAACCGGCCCAAATCGGCCGCCTCCTTCAGGAACTTCCGGAGTTTTTCGGTGGTTGCCAGCTTCTTTTCAGAGGGTTCGCTGGAACCGCTCCGGGGTTCGGTGGCCTCGGTCGGCGGCTGCTCCTTGCGGGCTTTCATCGCCTCCAGCAGCGAGTCCAGGAACTTCATCGCCGCCAGCGCCGAGTCCGGGGACTCCTTCGAGAGGGGCCTGGTCGGGGTGTCGCGCGAGATCCGTCTTCGTCGGAAGGCCGAATCGAGCCGATCCCTCCACGAGGCGCCCATATCCGGCCAAGGGGACAGAAGGTCGCGCCACTCCGCCGCTTCCGCCGCGGTGGGGCGGGACCAGCGAAGGATCTCTCTGCGCAGGTCCGTGAACCATTCCAGGTCGAGCAAGGTCTGGACGAACTCCGGGGTGAGTCCGGTCCCTGCCAGAAGGGCCTCGCCGGCCGCCGGATCGCGCTGGAACGAGGCCGTTCTCCTGCCCAGGAGGGATTCGGCGATCCGCTCCATTCGCTCGCGGGGGCTCTGGCGCGGAGGGCTGGGCGCTCGCGGGCGGCTGGACCTGGGTTTGGGCTTGGGTGGGTTCCGCGCGGCCAGACATGTGGCGCAGGTGTCGCCAGCAAGACCGTGGATGCAGCGTCCTGGTTTCATCGGGTCCATCCATGTCCGGAAATCGCTTCGGCCATCCGCCCATATTCCTCCAGCACCACCCGGCGGGGGACGAGCGCCAGGACCTGCCTGTGGGTCGAGGTTGGCCCGTTTCCGCCATGAATTTGCGGCATTTCCGCAAATTCATGGAGGAAACCCGCCCTCAACCGGCCCGCAGCGCCTCGCCCCGCCGAGGCGCCGCGAGAACCGGCCTTCAGGCCAGCCCTTGGGCCTGAAGGGTCTGGCGCAGGGCCTCGGGGTCGCGATCGATGGAGGTGGGCCCCTCGCGCAGGGCCTTCAACGCTCCCTCCACATCCTTCAGGCCGTTCCCCGTGACCAGGGCGACCACCCGGGCCTCCCGGGGAATCAGGCCCTGGCTGACGGCCTTCCTCAGCCCCGCGATCGGGGTGGCTCCGGCGGGCTCGGCGAAGACCCCGGCGTGGCGGGCCAGAAGGACCTGGGCTTCCTGGATCTCCTCGTCTTCGACCACCACGAAGGTCCCCTCCGACTCGCGGACGCCCCGCAGGGCCAGGGCCGCTGCCCGCGGGATCCCCACGCTGATCGAGTCGGCATAGGTGTCGGCGTCGGGTTCGGGCACCACGCGGTCGCCCTGGGCGAAGGCCTTGGCCAGGACCGACGAGCCTCGGGCCTGCACCGCCAGCAGGCGGGGCAGACGATCGATCAGGCCCATCCGCTGCAGGTCGCGGAAGCCCTTGCCCAGTCCGCCCACGATGCAGCCGTCGCCCACCGAGACGGCCACGTAGTCGGGAACCTGGTATCCCAGGTTCTCCCAGATCTCCAGGGCGGCGGTCTTCTTGCCCTCCAGCAGGTAGGGGTTGAAACCCGTGTTGCGGTTGTACCATCCGAACTCCTCGGTGGCCCGCAAGGAGAGTTCGAAGGCATCGTCATAGGTGCCCCGGACCGAGAGCACGGTGGCCCCGAACATCAACAACTGGGCCACCTTGGCCCGGGGAGCCCGCTCGGGCACGAAGATCACCGTGCGCAGGCCCACCGACGCGCACATCCCCGAAAGCGACGAGGCGGCGTTGCCGGTGGAGGCCGCGGTGATCAGCGGCTCGCCCGACTCCAGCGCGGCCGCGGCCGCCACGGCGCTGGCCCGGTCCTTCAGGGAACCGGTGGGGTTCTGGCCGTCGTCCTTGACGGCCAGACGGGGAAGGCCCAGGACCTGACCCAGGCGCGTGGTCTCGTAGAAGGGGGTTCCGCCCACCCGCAAGGGGGGCAGGTTCTCGGCCGAGCGGATCGGAAGGATCGCGGAGTAGCGCGCCAGCCCCCGGGCTTCCGAACGGCGCAGCGCCTCGGGGGTCAGGTGGGCCCTGGCGGCCTGGAAGTCGTAGAGGACCTCCAGGATGCCGTCGGTGCCGCAGTCCGGGCATGTGTAGCGAACTTCGCCGGGGGCGAAGTTCCGCCCGCAGAGCGCGCAGGTCATGGAGGTGACGGGGAGGGGATTCTGGCTGGTCATGGCGAGGTCGCTTCGCGGTGCCCGGGCCAACCCCTGGCTCGCCGCGGGTGGGGCTTCGCGCTGCATCCGGGTCGGTGGTCGCCCTGAGGCGCCCCTCCGCGTCGTAGCGGAACCTCCACGTCGCGCCACGGCGCGTGCCCGACATCGCGCACCAACGCCACATGCCCGCTCTCCGTCATGTTTCGCAGGAGATTCCTGGGAAGGATGCGGGATTGCGCGCGCTGGCGAGGGCTGCGCGGGCCACCGCCAGGCCAAGGAGGTAGACGTCGGTGATCTCCGGTGCTCCGGCCGGGTTCCTTCGGCAGGGCCTCCTCAGCCCACGACCTGGACCAGGTGCTCGCGATCCGGCTCCATCAGTTCGCCCAGGCTGGCCAGATCGAGTCCGTGGCGCCGGGCCACCTGCAGGAACTCCTCTTCCGCCTCGGGTCGGACGGCCACCAGCAACCCGCCGCTGGTCTGGGGATCGCAGAGGAACTCGACGCGCTCGGGCGGGAGGGGGGCGATGCGATGGCCGTAGCTCGAGTGATTGCGCCAGGTCCCTCCGGGGATGCAACCCAGGGCCCGGTATTCCTCGACGTGGGGCAAAAACGGGATCGCTGCGAACTGCACCCGCGCCGAGACGCCGCTCCCCTGGCACATCTCCACCAGGTGGCCCAGCAGCCCGAAGCCCGTCACGTCGGTCATGGCCTGGACGCCGGACAACCCGGCCAGCTCCGAGCCGATCCGGTTCAGCCGGCACATCGAGTCCCGGGCAATCCCCTCGTGTCCGGGCTGGAGCAGCCGCCGCTTCTGGGCCGTGGTCAGGATTCCCACGCCCAGGGGTTTGGTCAGGTACAGCCGGCAACCCGGCGTGGCGGTGTCGTTGCGCTTGAGGTGTCGGATCTCGGCAAGACCCGTGACGGCCAGGCCGAAGATCGGCTCGGGGGCATCGATGCTGTGACCGCCCGCCAGGGGGATTCCGGCCTCGTTGCAGGTCCTGCGCGCTCCGTCCAGCACCCGGCTGGCCACCTCCGGGGGCAGCTTGTCCAAGGGCCAGCCCAGCACCGAGATGGCCATCAGCGGACGGCCTCCCATGGCGTAGATGTCCGAAATCGCGTTGGCCGCCGCGATGCGCCCGAAGTCGACCGGGTCGTCGACGATGGGCATGAAGAAGTCGGTGGTGCTGATCACCGCCCGCCCGTCTTCCAGGTCGTACACCGCCGCGTCGTCGCGCGAATCGTAGCCCACCAGGAGCCTGGGATCGGGGGATTGCAGGACGCTTCCCCGGAGGATCTCGTCGAGGACCTGCGGAGAGATCTTGCAGCCGCAACCGGCGCCGTGGCTGTACTCGGTCAGGCGGATGGGGGAGGTCTTTTCGTCGCTCATGAGGCCCGGAGCTTCCCCTCGGGAGGGCTTCGTCCTTCCTTGACACCTCTGAACCCCTGTCCTATGTTGTCCACTGTCGTCTCTTGATGAGAATGAAAGTCATGGGTGTCATTCGATGCGTCTGAGTGTCCAGGATGCGGCCGGACTCCTGGGAGTCTCCGAGAAGACCATCTACCGATGGATCGGCCGGGGCACCCTGCCGGCCTACAAGGTCAGCGACCAGTACCGGTTCAACCGGGCTGAGCTGCTGGCGTGGGCGATCTCTCGTCGGCTGAACGTCTCGGAGGAAGCCTTCGTGGAATCCCTGGGAGGCGGGGGACCCCTCCCCGGTCTTTCGGAGGCGGTTCGCGCCGGAGGGATCGTCTACCGCCTGGAGGGTTCGGACAAGCACCAGGTCCTGCGGCATCTGGTCGAGAGCCTCCGCCTGCCCGTCGAGATGGACCGGGACTATCTGCTGCGCCTCTTCCTGGCCCGCGAAAGCCTGGGATCCACCGCGGTGGGGGAGGGCCTGGCGATTCCCCAACTGGTCCACCCCAATGCCCTGGAACCGGCGCCTCCGGTGATCACCCTGGCCTTCCTGGAAAGACCCGTCGACTTCGAGGCCCTGGACGGCCGCCCCGTGGACTGCCTGCTGGCCCTGGTCAGCCCCGGCCTGCGCGGCTCCTGCCACCTTTTGCCCCGCATCCACTGCGCCCTGCGCGATCCGGGGGTGCGTCGGGTGCTGGCCGGGCAGGGCGGTCGGGAAGAGACCCTGGGGGAGCTGCTCCGGGTCGAGTCCGGATGGGTCGAGGAGGCTTCCTGATGCTGCTGGCCGGAATGCTGCTGAGCGTCGGGATCCTGGTTCTCGCGGGCCTGGTCTCGGGGATTCTCTCCAGGACCAGCCCCGAGCGCGCCGTGGCCCTGGCCGTCGGGGCCAATCTCCTGGCCTGCGGGATCGGCCTGGTGATGGCCCTGCTCACCTTGCTGACGGGAGCCTCGCAGGCCACGCTCCTCCCCTGGTCCGTCCCTGGGGGCTCCCTGGCCCTGCGGCTGGACTCCCTCTCGGCCTTCTTCGCCGTGCCCACCCTGCTGGTCTCGGCCCTGGCCGCCCTGTACGGTCGGGGCTACCTGGCCGGCAAGGGCTCCTCCTCCTGGCTCTGGTTCAACCTGATGGTGGCCTCGCTGCTCGGGGTCCTGCTCAGCGCCGACGGGCTGGTCTTCCTGTTGTGCTGGGAGGCGATGTCGATCAGCTCCTTCCTCCTGGTGGTCCTGGAGGACGAGAGGGCCGAGGTGCGCCAGGCCGGCCTGATCTACCTGGTGGCCACCCATCTGGGCACGGCCTTCCTGATGGTCCTCTTCCTGGTGGTCTCGCCCGGACCCGAGAGCCTGGCCTTCCCCAGGGCTGGAACCCTGCCTCCGGCCCTGGCGGGCGTGGCCTTCCCATCCGGCGGCCCCCAGCCACGTCTCCGCCTTCCTCTCGGGGGTCATCCTCAAGAGCGGAGTGTATGGATTGCTGCGGGTGGTCACCTGGGCCGAACAGCCCTCGGACTGGTGGGGCTGGTTGCTGGTCCTCACGGGGCTGGTCTCAGGGATCCTGGGCGTGGTCTTCGCCCTGGCCCAGCACGATCTCAAGCGCCTGCTGGCCTGCCACAGCGTCGAGAACCTCGGGATCATCGCCTTGGGCCTGGGCCTGGGGCTTCTGGGGCTCTCCGGCGGCAGTCCCCTGGCCGCCGCCCTGGGCCTGGGTGGGGGATTGCTGCACGTCTGGAACCACGCCTGGTTCAAGAGCCTGCTCTTCATGGGGGCGGGGGCGCTGGGCAAGGCCACCGGGAGCCTCCAGATCGAGTCCGGGGGCGGCCTCCTGCGGCGCATGCCCGGCACCGGCGGCGCCTTCCTGGTGGGCTCGGCGGCCATCAGCGGCCTGCCTCCCCTCAACGGCTTCGTCAGCGAGTTCCTGATCTTCATGTCGGCCCTGGAGCTGCTCGCCTCGGTCCACCCCCTGGCAGGGGCCGCGGGTCTGGGCGGCCTGGCCCTGATCAGCGGATTGGCCGTGGCCTGCTTCACCAAGGTCTGTGGCGTCGTCTTCCTGGGCGAGCCCCGCAGCCCCGGCGCCCAGAAGGCGACCGAGATCCGCGGCTCCATGCTGGTGCCCATGCTCCTCCTGGCGGGCCTGTGCCTGCTGGTGGGGGTCATGGCTCCCCTGGGGATCGGGGTCCTGGGCGCTCCGCTGCAGCAGCTCGCCCCCCAGGCGGATCTGGAGCCGATTCGCGGCAGCCTGGGCTGGGTGGCCGCCCTGGGCGGGCTGGTGCTGCTGGCAGGCCTGGGCCTGGGACACGCGCTCTCGCGGCGGCCCTCCCAGCCCGGGATGACCTGGGACTGCGGCTATTCCAGGCCCACGGCCCGGATGCAGTACACGGCCGCCTCGTTTGCCGGCCCCCTGCTCGAGATGTTCTCCTTCGTCTTGAAGCCTCGACACCACGGAAGCCCCCTGGAAGGCCACTTCCCCGCTCCGGTCGGGCATCATGGGGAGGTCTGCGACCCCTTCACCCAGAGGCTCTACGAACCGATCTCCCGCAGCCTGATGAGGCTGGCCCTGCGCGTGCGGGTCTTTCAGCACGGCGAGGTCCAGCTCTACCTGCTCTATATCCTGATCACCCTGGTCGCGCTCTTCATCTGGGAGGCCCTGTGATGTCCATGCTCCTGGGGCTCTTCCTGGCCCCTTTGCTGGCCGGCCTGATCCATCGGGTCAAGGCCTTCTTCGCCGGAAGGCAGGGCCGGCCACTCCTTCAGCTCTACTGGGACCTGGCCCGCCTGGTCCGCAAGCACATGGTGCTCAGCCGGACCACGACGCCCGTCTTCCTCCTGGGCCCCGCCCTGAGCCTGGTCAGCCTGCTGGCCTGCCTGACCCTGATTCCCCTGGGAGGGCCGGCCCTGCTCCGCTTTCCGGGGGACATCCTGCTCTTCCTGGGGCTTTTGGCGCTGGTCCGCTTCGCCACCGTGCTGGCGGCCATGGACACCGGCTCGAGCTTCGAGGGCATGGGGGCCAGCCGGGAGGTGGCCATCGGGGCCCTGGCCGAGCCCGGGATCTTCCTGAGCCTGGCGGTCCTGGTGGTGCAGACCCGGGCCCTCTCGCTGAGCGGGATCTGGGCCCGCAGCGGTCCGGAACTGTGGAGCCGGGCCGGGCTGGTGATGGTCCTGGTGGGCATCGCCATGTTCTTGTTGTTGCTGGCCGAGAACTCCAGGATTCCCGTCGACGATCCCAACACCCACCTGGAACTGACCATGATCCACGAGGTCATGGTCCTGGACCACTCCGGTCCGGCCCTGGCGGTCATCGAGTACGCCTCCGCCCTGAAGCTGTGGATCGGCTCGCTCCTGCTCTCCAGCCTGGTCTTCCCGCTCCACAGCGGTTCGGCGTGGTTGGATCTGCTGGGGGGCGTGGGGGTGGTCTTCCTGGTCGCCCTGGCCGTGGGCCTGGTGGAGTCCACCTCGGCCCGGCTTTCCATGCTGCGGGTTCCCCAGTTCGTGGGCCTGTCCTCGGCTCTTTCCCTGCTGGCCCTCTTCCTGGTGATCCGATGAGGGAGAAGAGATGACGGGCACGATCGACTTCCTGCTGGTCAGCATGATCCTGGCCAACCTCTGGGTGCTGGGTTCGAGTCGGCTTCCCTCCTGCATCCGGGCGGTGGCCTTCCAGGGAGTGGCCCTGGGCCTGCTGCCCTTCGCCCTGTATCCGGGCCATATCACCTGGGACCTCGTGATGCTGGCCCTGGTCAGCATCACCCTGAAGGCCGTGGTCTTCCCCCATCTCTTGAAGCGGGCCCTCCTGGAGGCCCGGGTGGACCCGCAGGTCGAGCCCTTCGTGGGACACGGGATCTCGGTGGTGGTGGGCGTGGCCTCGCTGGCCCTGAGCGTGGCGCTCTTCCGGCGCCACCCGCTGCCCATCGTGCCCCCCTCGGATCTGCTGATGCCGGTGGCCGTCTCGACCCTGCTGGTGGGGCTCTTCATGCTGATCGCCCGGCGCAAGGCCCTGACCCAGGCCCTGGGCTACCTGGTCTTCGAGAACGGCATCCAGGCCTTCGGACTGGGGGTCCTGCAGCACGCCCCGCTGATGGTGGAGCTGGGAATCCTGCTGGACATCTTCTTCGCGGTCTTCGTGATGGGGATCACCCTCTTCCACATCCGGCGCGCCTTTGCCACCCTGGATACCCTCGAGATGGCGGAGCTGAGAGGTTAGGATGCTGGTTGCGCTGCTCTGCCTGATCCCCACCCTGGCCGGCCTGGTGGCCTTCTGGCTGCCCCCGGGCCCCGGGGTCCGCCGGCTTCTGCCCGCCGTGGCCGCCGTGCATCTCCTGCTGAGCGCCCTGGCCTGGAGCGAGCCTCCGGGTGGAGGGTGGCTGGGCCTGGACTCCCTGGGTCGGCTCTTCCTGGTCATCACCAGCGTGGTCTTCCTGGCCGCCTCGGTCTACGCCGTGAGCTACCTGCGCGAAGAACCCGCCGGGCTGCAGCCCGACATGGGAGGCGAGGACCCCTTCTCCAACGCCAAGGAATCGGTCTTCGTCGGGTGCCTGCTGCTCTTCCTGGCCAGCATGACGCTGGTCTGCGCCAGCCGCCACCTGACGCTTCTGTGGGTGGCCATCGAGGCCACCACCCTGGCCTCGGCCCCGCTGATCTACTTCCATCGCCATCGGCGCTCCCTGGAGGCGACCTGGAAGTACCTGCTGGTCTGCTCGGTGGGAATCGGGCTGGCCCTGCTGGGCAACTTCCTGCTCGTCCTGGCGGCGGCAGGGGGGACCTCGGGAGGCGCCGAGGTGCTCTGGCTGGATCGCCTGGCTCAGGGGCCGGAACTCGACCCCCACTGGCTTCGGCTGGCCTTCATCCTGCTGGTGGTGGGCTATGGGACCAAGATGGGCCTGGTTCCCCTGCACACCTGGCTTCCCGACACCCACAGCGAGGCCCCCAGCGTGGTCTCGGCCCTGCTCTCGGGGGCCCTCTTGAACTGCGCCTTCCTGGGCATCCTCAGGGGGCTGCAGATCTGTGCCGGGGCCGGTCAGGCCCCGTTCGCCCAGCAGGTGATGACGGACTTCGGGCTGGTGAGCATGGCCGTGGCCGCCCTCTTCCTGCTGAGCGCTCGGGACACCAAGCGCATGCTGGCCTGGTCCAGCGTCGAGCACATGGGCATCCTGGCCCTGGGGATCGGACTGGGAGGCGGCGGGGTCTTCTTCGCCCTCTTCCACGCCTTGAACCACTCGCTGTGCAAGGCGGCCATGTTCCTGGTGGCGGGGACCTTCCTGGCCACCTTCCGGACCCGGCTGGTGGCGCGCCTGGGTGGGGCCATCCACACCCTCCCCGTGGCGGGAACCCTCTGGGTGGCCGGATTCGTGGCCCTCTCGGGGACCCCGCCCTTCGCAGTCTTCCTCAGCGAGCTCGGCGTGCTGAGGGCGGGGCTGGAGGTCCATCCCTGGCTGGCTGCGGCCTACCTGGTCTGCCTGGCCACGGCCTTCGTGGGCATGGCCCGGGTGGTCCTGACCGTGGCCCTGGGGCCTCCCGTCCTGGCGCCCCCTGTCCGTGAGTCCTGGGGCAAGAGCCTTCCGCCCCTGGCCCTCCTGCTCCTCGCCCTGCTCCTGGGCCTCTGGGTCCCGGCCTGGCTTCTGGAGGGCCTCCGGCAGGCCGCCGCCCTGGTGGGGGTCTTATGAAACCCGAAATCCTGAGTTATCCGGAATTCTCCAAGAAGCTGGCGGGGCGTCACCTGGCTGCCCTGATGGGCCTGCCCGGCCGCTCGGGCAGCGTGCTGATGGTGGCGGTGACCACCCCTGGGGCCCCGTCGGCCGGGGAGGAGGCCGGGGCTTGTCCTCCCGGCGGCCTCCAGTTGCCGGCCACCGTCGTGGAGGGGACCTTCCCCTCGCTGACCCTGGAGCATCCCCAGGCCCATGGGTTCGAGCGCGAATTCTTCGAGGAGTGGAAGGTCCGCCCCGAGGGGCATCCCTGGCTCAAGCCCGTGCGCTTTCCCCAGGGGCAGCCGGGCCTGACCGACTTCTTCAAGGTCTCCGGAGAGGAGATCCACGAGGTGGCGGTCGGTCCGGTCCACGCCGGCGTGATCGAGCCCGGGCACTTCCGCTTCCAGTGCCGCGGCGAGGAGGTCCTGCACCTGGAGATCTCGCTGGGCTATCAGCACCGGGGAGTCGAGAAGGCCCTGCCCGGAGCCTCGCCGGCCCGATCCATGGCCTACGTCGAGACCCTGGCCGGAGACACCTCGGTGGGCCACGCCCTGGCCTGGTGTCGCAACCTGGAGGCCCTGGCCGGGATCCGGGTCTCCGCCCGGGCCGAGGCCCTGCGAGCCGTGGCCTTGGAGTTGGAGCGCCTGGCCAACCATTGTGGGGACCTGGGCGCCCTGGCCGGGGACGTGGGCTACCTGCCCACGGCCTCCTTCTGTGGCCGGCTTCGCGGGGATCTGCTGAACCTGACCGGCCTGGCCTGCGGCAATCGCTTCGGACGCGGATGGATCCGGCCCGGCGGGGTGGCCTGGGACCTCGAGCCGGTCCGCGCCGAGCAGATCCGCACCCGTCTGGCGGGAATCATGAGGGATGTCCGCCAGGCCCTCGATCTGCTGGGGCGTTCCGGCTCGGTGCAGGCCCGTTTCGAGAGGACCGGGATCCTGACCCGGGAGGCAGCCCTGGAGCTGGGCCTGGTGGGACCGGTGGCCCGGGCTTCGGGCGTGGCCCTGGACTGTCGCCGGCAATTCCCCTGGGGCCCCTATCTCGATCCCGCCTTCCCCGTCTGCACCGGCCTGCTGGGCGATGTGGCCTGCCGGGCCCGGGTCCGGATCGACGAGATGGAGGTCTCGGCGGCCTTCCTGGACAGCCTCCTGGCCCATCTTCCGGAAGGACCCCTGCGGGTCGGGATGAGGGCCATGGCGCCCAAGGCCTTCTCGGTTTCCCTGGTCGAGGGCTGGAGGGGACAGATCTGCCACGTCGCGGCCACCGACACCCAGGGCCATCTGCTGGCCTGCAAGGTGGTGGACCCTTCCTTCCGCAACTGGTTCGGCCTGGCCCTGGCCCTGCGGGGCCAGCAGATCTCCGACTTCCCCCTGTGCAACAAGAGCTTCAACCTGTCCTATTGCGGACACGACCTGTGAGGATGACGTGCTCAAGGCCCTTCTTGCCCGATTGAACCAGGGCCATCGGACCGCCGTCGGGATTCCCGAGGCCCTGCCTGATCGCACCCTGGGGCGTCCCCGCTTCCAGCCGGTTCGCTGCGCCGAAGGGTGCTCGGAGTGCGCCCGGGTCTGTCCCACGGCCGCCATCGTGCCCGGGCAGACCCTGGACCTGGGAAGCTGTCTGTTCTGTGGGGAGTGCGCCCGGGTCTGCCCCCACGGCGCGGTGCGCTTCGGCCGAAGCCCCGCCATGGCCGTGCGCCGGCGTTCCGACCTGGTCTTGTCCGGGCCCGATCTCCAACTGGCCGAGGCCCTCGACGAGCAGGCCCTGCGCCTCTTCGGACGCTCGCTCCGCCTGCGCCAGGTCAGCGCCGCCGGCTGCAATGCCTGCGAGGCGGACGTCAACGTCCTGGGCACCCTGACCTTCGACCTGGCCCGATTCGGCATCGACTTCGTGGCCTCGCCCAGGCACGCCGACGGGCTGCTGGTGACCGGGCCGGTCAGCCGGAACATGCGGGAGGCCCTCCTGAAGACCTGGCAGGCCGTCCCCGCCCCGCGTCTGGTCGTGGCCGTGGGCGCCTGCGCCATCTCCGGGGGGCCCTGTTTCGACCACGAGCAGACCTGCGGAGGAACCGACGGCCTGCTGCCGGTCGACCTCTACGTTCCGGGCTGCCCTCCCAATCCTTGGACCATCCTGGATGGCCTCTTGCGGCTCCTCGGACGCCTGGAGGGTCCCGAGGCTGGATGATCGGGGCGACGCCCGGCGAAGGGGGGGAAACCACATGGCCCGCATCCTGCTCCTCCGCCCCCCCCTGCTGGTCTCGGCCTGGTCGGATTCCGGCCCGCTGACGCCGCCCCTGGCCTGCGCCTACCTGGCCTCGAGCCTGCGCTCGGCCGGGCACGAGGTCCGGATCCTCGACGCGGTGGGTGAGGCCCCCTTCCAGGTCACCCCTCTCTTCGGAGGGCGGGTCCTGGCCATCGGCCTGACCAGCGAGCAGATCGCCGATCGCCTCCAGGGGGAGGTGGATCTGGTGGGGATCAGTTGCATGTTCTCGCAGGACTGGCCCGAGGTCCGACGCCTCGTGCGCCTGGTCCGCCAGAATCTTCCCGGGGTGCCGATCGTCCTGGGCGGAGAGCACGCCAGCGCCACGGCCGGGTTCCTGCTCCAGACCACGCCCGAGGTCGACTTCTGCGTGCTGGGGGAGGGCGAACGGACCCTGGTCGAGCTCGTGGAGGCCCTGCAGGAGGGGCGCGAGGTCTTCGGATTGCCGGGGCTGGCCTGGCGCGCCCGGGGTCGGGTCCACCTGGGGCCGCCCCGCCCCCGGCTGGCTGAGCTCGACCAGATTCCCTGGCCGGCCTGGGACCTGGTCCCCGTGCGGAACTACCTCGAGCACGGCCTGGGCTTCGGGGTGAATCGGGGCCGGAGCATGCCCGTGCTGGCCACCCGCGGGTGTCCCTTCCGCTGCACCTTCTGTTCGAGCCCGGCGATGTGGGGGGCGCTCTGGCAGGCCCGGGACCCCGATCGGGTCCTGGACGAGATCGCCTCCCTGCAGGAGCGTTTTGCCGCGACGAACTTCGACTTCTACGATCTGACCGCGATCCTGGACCGGGAGTGGATCCTGCGCTTCACCCGGCGGATCCGCGAGCGGGGGATGGATTTCACCTGGCAGTTGCCCAGCGGGACGCGTTGCGAGGCCCTGGACGAGGAGGTCTGCCGCAGCCTGCACCGCTCGGGTTGCCGCAACCTCTCCTTCGCCCCGGAGTCGGGGTCTCCGGCCGTGCTCGAGAGGATCCGCAAGAGGGTGGATCTGGTCCGTCTGCGCCGGGCGGCGCGTTCGGCGGTGCGTTCCGGCCTGAACGTCAAGCTGAACATCATCATGGGCCTTCCTGAAGACTCTCCGGCCGAGTTGCGCCAGACCCTGGGCTTCCTGATCCGGATGGCGCTGGACGGGGTCCACGACGTGGGGGTCACGCTCTTCTGCCCCTATCCCGGCTCGGAGCTCTTCTCTGAACTGCAGTCCTCGGGTCGGGTCGGCGAGCTGGGCGACGAGTTCTTCCTGGGGCTGGGGGCCTACAAGGATGTCTCGAGGTCGAGTCCCCTGGCTTCGAGGGTCGGGCCGGCGGCCCTGAACCGCTACCGGCTCCTGGCGTTCCTGGTCTTCTATGGGGTCCAGTACGCCGTCCGACCCTGGCGGCTGATGCGCCTGGTCTCCAACCTCCTGAGGGGACGAGAGGAGTCCCGGCTGGACAAGTCCCTGCGGGATCTCGCCCGGCGCCTGCGCGGGCGGGGCCGCAGGCCCGTCGCGGAAGGCTTCCCGGCTCCCTTCGGATTCGACCGGGAAATTCCCGAAGAGCGGAAGGAACGTCGGGCGCGCGCCTAGAAAAGAGCGCACCCCGCCAGCATGGCTCGCTGATTCGCATTGCCCTGGCGAGGCGGAACCATCCGACCTACGAACTGCCTTCCCCATCCCTGGGAAGGCCCGAGAAAAGGGAGCTACGACCACTATGGACAACCTGCGACCCACCGGTTTTGCCACCGAGGAGGAGGCGAACCCTACCCAGACGGCAACCGAGGTGACCTCAGAGAACCCGGTCTCCAACGCATCCGAGGCGATGGCAGAGGAGGCAGGCCAGGACATGGCTTCCGCGATGGCCGCATTCGAGGCCTACGAGGAGTCCTTCAAGTCCATCTCTCCGGGTGAGTTCCTCACCGGTCGGGTGGTCCGGGTCGACGGCGAGGGAGTCCTGGTGGACGTCGGCTACAAGACCGAAGGTCTGGTTCCCATCAGCCAGTTGACCCATCGCCGCGATGTCCCGGTTGACGAGATCGTCAAGGTGGGCGACGAGATCGACGTGGTGGTCCAGCGGGTGGATGAGTCCGAGGGCACCCTGGTCCTGTCCAAGAAGCGGGCCGACCTGGAATCGGCCTGGCGGCGCGTGCTCAAGGCCCACGAGACGGGCGAGACCCTGACCGCGACCTGCACCGAGCAGGTCAAGGGAGGCCTGATCGTCGATCTCGGCCTGCGCGGTTTCGTTCCGGCCTCGCACGTCGATGTCCGCCCGGTGCACGACCTGTCCGACTTCGTCGGCGAGGTCCTGCCCCTGAAGGTCCTGGAGGTCGACCGCGGCCGGCGCAAGGTGGTCCTTTCCCGGAAGAAGGCCGTCGAAGAGGACCGTCAGAAGATGAAGGACCAGACCCTGTCCGACCTGGCCGAGGGTCAGGTCCTCAGCGGCACGGTGGCCCGCCTGACCAACTTCGGCGCCTTCGTGAACCTGGGCGGTGTCGACGGCCTGGTCCACATCTCGGAGCTCTCCTGGAAGCGGATCAAGCACCCCAGCGAGGTCGTCCAGCCCAACCAGGCGGTCGAGGTCCTGGTCCTGAAGGTCGATCCCAAGCGCGAGCGCATCTCGCTCTCGCTGCGCCAGGCCCGTCCGGATCCGTGGCTGACCATCGAAGAGCAGTACAAGGTCGGGGACGTGGTCACCGGCCGCGTGACCAAGCTGGCCAAGAACTACGCCTTCGTCGAGTTGCAGGAAGGCGTGGAGGGCCTCGTCCCGCTGCGCGAGCTGGCCGATTACCGCGTCAGCCGCCCCGAGGAAGTCCTCAAGCCGGACCAGGAGCTGGAGGTCCGCGTCATCGAGCTCAGCGCCGACAGCCGCCGCATGGTGCTCTCGGTGCGCCAGGTGGCCGCCATGATCCCTGAGGGCCAGGCCCGGACCCGCCACTCCGAGAACAACAGCGGAGGCTTCACCATCGGGGACCTGCTGAAGAGCAAGTTCAGCACCTCCGAGATGCAGCAGATGCTGGGTCAGACCCCCACCGAGGAAGAATAGGCGACCTTCTGGCTGGAAACGCCGTGGTTCCGCGCCTTCGTGCCTTGGTCCTGGGTCTGACCGGGAGCATCGCCGCAGGAAAGTCCACGGTGGCCCGGATGCTGCAAGGCAAAGGGGCGGCCCTGGTGGATGCCGATCAGGTGAGCCGGGACCTCATGGTCCCCGGCTCACCTTTGCTTTTCCGGATGGTCGAGCGTTTCGGGGCCGGGATCCTGGACGAGCAGGGGCGCCTGGACCGCGCCGGGCTGGCCTTGAGGGTCTTCGGGTCGGAAAGGGATCTCGAGGACCTCAACGCGATCACCCACCCCGCCATCTGGAAGGAGTCCCTTTCCCGGTTGGCGGATCTCGGGGCGCGGAACCCGGTGGTGGTGTTGATGGCGCCTCTCCTGCTGGAACACGGGGCCGAGGCCATCGTCGACCAGGTCTGGGTCGTGGATCTTCCTCCCGAAGAACAGATCCGCCGCCTGACCCGGCGCGACGGCCTGCCTCGGGAGGAGGCCCTGCGCCGCATCCGGACCCAGATGTCCGCCGCCGAGAAGGCGGCTCGGGCCGACGTGCTGATCGACAACTCCGGAGCCCTGGAGCAGACCGCGGCCCTGGTGGATGCGGCCTGGGAGGATTGGGTGGCGCCCTTGCTGCCCCCCCCCTGAAACCCCCATGCCCCGAAGCGGGTCTGAACCCGGTTTGGGATTCGCCGGATTGGGAAGGGATGAGCCCTCCCGATCCGGAATCCCCGTTCGGTGAATCAGCTTCAAACAAGCTGCGCCCTGAGGGAGCATTCCTTGAAGGGCTCGCGGCCTCGACCCTTCCGTCCCCGGCAGCGCCACCTGCACCTGGTGCCGGTCCATCGGCGTTGGAAGGGGGACCGGGTCCGCCTGGCCCGATGGCTTCGCTCCTGGGCCGTGGTGCTGCTGCTCCTGGTCCTGGCCCCCCTCCTGATCCTGCTGCCTCCCGTCCAGCGGCTCTTCTTCCCCCTGCACTTCCAGGAGGAGTTGCTTCAGGCCGCCCACACCACGGGGGTGGACCCTTCCCTGCTGGCGGCCGTGGCCCTGGCCGAGAGCGGATTCCGCCCCGAGGCGGTCTCGGATCAGGGCGCGGTGGGGCTGATGCAGCTCCTTCCCAGCACGGGCGAGTGGGTGGCCCGGGAGGCCGGCCTGCCCTGGCGGGGACCTTCCTCGCTTCGCGAGCCTCAAGTCAGCCTGCGCTCCGGGGGATGGTACCTGGCCTGGCTCCTGAGGCGTTTCGAAGGGGATCCGGTCCTGGCCCTGGCGGCCTACAACGTCGGACAACACACGGTGGACGACTGGCAGATCCAGCGTGGCGCCCTGGGGGTGGGGGAATTGCCCTATCCCGAGACCCGCTGCTTCGTGCAGAAGGTCCTGCTGGCCCGCGATCGCTATCGCAGCCTGTACCCGGAGCTGCGCCCGAATGCCACGGCAGGTGGCGGATTCAGGCATGATTCCATGCTTGCGCGCGGACGGTCCGGAGGCTAGGATAGGAGACCATGGCTGCCTCCACCAAGAAGCCCGGCGCCGAACCGGCTCCGCGCAACAAGTCCATCGCCCT
The DNA here is from genome assembly GCA_022839105.1 of bacterium. GTDB lineage: Bacteria > Vulcanimicrobiota > Xenobia > Xenobiales > Xenobiaceae > Xenobium. The sequence goes on along the minus strand of JALHDH010000099.1, from coordinate 1,723 downwards.
GAACCGCCGGGCGCGCCACGAGTACCACTTCGAGGAGCTCTTCGAGGCCGGGGTCGTGTTGACCGGCACCGAGGTGAAGTCCCTGAGGGCCGGACGCGTCAGCATGGTGGACGCCTACGCGGTGGTCGACAACGCCGAGGTCTGGTTGAAGAACCTCAACATCAGCCCCTGGGAGAAGGGGAACCGCTTCAACCATGACCCCCTGCGCCCCCGCAAGCTCCTGCTCCACCGCGAGGAGATCCGCCGGCTGATCGGCAAGACCCGCGAGAAGGGCCTGACCCTGATCCCCACGCGGATGTACTTCCTGAACGGGAAGGTCAAGGTCGAGATCGCCGTGGCCCGTGGCAAGAAGCTGTACGACAAGCGCGAGACCGAGGCCGAGCGCAGCGCGAAGCGCGAGATGGAGCGGGCCATGCGCGTGAGCGTGAAGAATCTCGATTGACCCGGGAACCCGACCGGCGGGCCGATCCAGGCGGTCGGGCCTTGCTTCCGTGGGGGTGACTGGTTTCGACGGGGAGATGTCCTGGCGAGGGCTGCGAGTCGAGTTGCCGCTACCTCGTAAAAACAGCGGAAACTAAAACAATAACTGCCAACAACAACCTGGCACTGGCTGCCTAGTGCAGCCCGTCCGCGCGCCCTCGCCGACGGAGGCGCTGTCGGGCGTCACCCACGTCGGATACCCCTTCGGGCTCGACTCCTGGCCTGGAACGGGGAAAATCAGGGGGTATGGAACTGTCGGATCCCGCTCAGGGGAGCCGGCACGCCCGAGATCAAATCCTGAGCTAGGCTCGTAGACGCTCTTGTGGGGGCCTTCTCGGACGCGGGTTCGATTCCCGCCACCTCCACCATTTCAAAAAGACAGACCCGTCTCTCTGGGGTCATTCTCCGGGGTGACGGGTTTTCTTTTTCTCCTTGTTTCTAAAGGGTTTGCGCCTGTTTCACATCTTTCCAAAGCACCTCTCCGCGCCATCGATTCACTCCATCCACCTGCCTTTCTTTCTCTGTTTGGCCCCTGATTCTCTGTTTTCTCCGGACCAAGTCCGAAGCGCGTCCGGAAAGCTACATCCTTGATTGATATGGGTTTGCGGCTGGTTGCCGTTTTTGCCGGTTGTCTTAGGTCATCACTCGATGTCGCAACCGGACGTTTTTTTCGAAATCGCCCGCCTCGCCCATGAAAAGAAGCGTGGTTAACTCCGGGTGGTCGAGCTGATGCGCGGCCAGACACCGTTCACCGCCAGCCGAGCGCCCCGGGACTACATGACCGAGGTGCTCTCCGGCATCGAAGGCGGCCCGACCCAGCCGTTGCCGGAGGACGCCGCCGCTGCGGCCGCCGAGTTTCTCACCCGTCTGGCCCGGCACGGCCTGATCGAATTCCTGCCCGACGACAAGGCCAGCGATCCATGGCCGGAACGCTTCCTCGAAGCCCTGGAGAAGGTGCGGCTCTCCGGGCGCACCAACATGCTCGACCACCCGGAGGTGACCCGGCTGACCGCCGAGATGGGCTACCCGGAGGTGGCCGAGTGGCTGGCAGACCACCGGCGCGAATACGCGGCCTTCGTCCTCGAAGGGACGAGACCGCTGCTTGGCAAGAACTTCGGCGGCAAGGAGGACCCGGCTCCATGTGCGGACAAGTAGGCATCATCTTCGGCCGCAAGCGCAGACAGCCCGACGAACGGGATTACCTGCGCGAGCTCTTCATCCGCATGCTGCTGCACAGCGAGGA
>JALHDH010000098.1 GCA_022839105.1 bacterium | reverse complement strand
CAGCCCATCGGCGGACCCTGGAGCAGGAGGTGGCGAGATGGCAGTCAGGGCGGTGAAGGAGAAGGTCCCCGTGATCCTCCTGACCACCACGTTCCGCTTTGAAGGCGAGATGCACGTGGTTCCGGGCGGCAGGCTTCTGGACGAGATCAACAAGGAACGCGACTTCATCCCCCTCACCAACGTCACCGTGTATGACAACCGGGGGGACCAACCTCTGGACACGCTGGACTTCATCGCGGTCAACAAGGAACTGGTCGTGATGGTCGCTCCTGTTTCGGCCCGCTGAGTCCTGTTTCCGAAGAATTGCAGAACCGCCCGGAGAAGACCTGGACATGATCATTCGCTATCTCGGTCACTCGAGCTTCTACCTCACCTCCCCGAAGGGGGCGGCGGTCGTGATCGACCCCTATTCGGATTACATGCCCTTCAACTTCCCCAACCTGGAGGCCGACGTCGTGGTGGTCTCTCACGAGCACCGCGACCACAACGCCATCCGCCGGGTTCAGGGCACGCCCGTGGTGGTCAAGCGCACCGCGGATTTCCCGGTCGAGCACGAGGTCCCCGTCAAGCGCACCGGCGAGACCCTCAAGTTCATGGGCCTGCCGACCTTCCACGACAACTTCGGCGGGCGACGTCGGGGACCCAACACGGTCTGGCACTTCTTCTGGGATGGCGTCCACTTCGTCCACCTGGGTGACCTGGGGCATCTTTTGACCGATCCGCAGGTCCAGCAACTGGGCAAGGCCGACGTCCTCTTCCTGCCGGTCGGAGGCAAGTCCACCCTGGGGCCGGCCGAGGCCGGTCTGGTGATCAACCAGTTGAACCCGAACCTGGTCTTCCCGATGCACTACCAGAGCCCTGGCCTGGAGGATCTGGCCCTTTGCGACTCCCCCCTGGAGGCCTTCCTCTCGCGCATGGCCCGGGTCGAGGATCAGGCCACCACGGCCTATGAGGTCGACCAGTCCAAGCTCCCGATGCAGACCACGATCATCCTGCTCAGGGCATGAGCGAGAAGACCCGCTACATCTTCGTGACCGGGGGCGTGGTCTCGTCCATCGGCAAGGGCATCGTGGCGGCCTCCCTGGGCACCCTGCTCAAGAGCCGGGGCTTCAAGGTCACCATCCAGAAGCTGGACCCCTACGTCAACGTCGATGCCGGAACCATGAACCCCTACCAGCACGGCGAGGTCTTCGTCACCGACGATGGCGCCGAGACGGATCTGGATCTGGGCCACTACGAGCGCTTCATCGACGAGAACCTGGGCCGCGAGAACAACGTCACCACGGGCCGGATCTACGGCACGGTGATCGAGCGCGAGCGGCGTGGGGATTATCTGGGAGCCACCGTCCAGGTGATCCCGCACATCACCGATCAGATCAAGGCCTCGGTCCGCAAGGTGGCCGAGGAGAGCCTGGCCGACGTGGCCCTCGTCGAGGTGGGCGGCACCGTGGGCGACATCGAGGGCCTGCCCTTCCTGGAGGCCATCCGCCAGTTCAAGAACGACGTCCCCCCCGAGCGGGTCCTGTACGTCCACGTGACGCTGGTTCCCCACCTGGGGGCGGCAGGCGAGATGAAGACCAAGCCCACCCAGCATTCGGTGAAGGAGCTTCGCTCGATCGGGATCCAGCCCGACGTGATCATCTGCCGCACCGAGAAGAGCCTGACGCCGGACATGATCGAGAAGATCGCCCTGTTCTGCGATGTCTCGGCCAAGGCCGTCTTCGAGAGCCGCGACGTGTCCACCATCTACGAGGTCCCGCTGCGCCTGGAGAAGCAGGGCCTGGCGGATTTCGTCTCGCAGCGTCTGGGCCTGGAGACGCGCAAGCCCGACCTGGCCAACTGGCAAGACCTGGTCAAGAAGATCAAGAAGCCGGCCCGGCAGGTCCGGATCTGCGTGGTCGGCAAGTACATCGAGATCAAGGATGCCTATCTGTCGCTGGCCGAGGCCCTCGAGCATGCCGGGATCGCCAATGGCGCGGGGGTGGAGATCGTCCGCCTGGATGCCGAGAACCTGGCTCGCGAAGGGGTCGAGCTCCTCTCGGGAGCCCACGGCATCCTGGTCCCCGGCGGTTTCGGCTCGAGAGGGGTCGAGGGGAAGATCCTGGCCATCCAGCACGCGCGAACCTCCGGGATTCCCTTCCTGGGGATCTGCTACGGGCTGCAGTGGGCCGTGGTGGAGTTCGCCCGCAACGTCTGCGGGTGGGCCGGAGCGAACTCGACCGAGGTGGACCCCGAGAGCCCCTATCCGGTCATCGCCGAGATGGCCGAGCAGAAGGGCATCCGCAAGATGGGCGGGACCATGCGCCTGGGGGTCTATACCTGTCGGCTTCGCCGCCGGACCCGCGCCTTCCAGGCCTACGGGCAGCTCGAGGTGGGCGAGCGCCACCGCCACCGTTTCGAGTTCAACAACCGCTATCGGATGGACCTGGAGGATGCCGGGCTGGTGATCAGCGGCATCAATCCCGACCGGAACCTGGTCGAGATCGTCGAACTGCGCGACCACCCCTGGTTCGTGGCCTGCCAGTTCCATCCCGAGTACCGCTCCCGTCCCTGCCGGGCCCATCCGCTCTTCCGCGACTTCGTGGCCGCGGCGGTGGCGGCTTCGGGAGGGTGAGCCTCCGGGGGCGTCTGGGGGCGCTCCTGCTGGTCTTCCTCCTGACCTGCGTGCCCGCTGGCGGTTCTTCCGGCGGGGCCCTGGTCGTGGAGATCCTTCCCGATCGGATCCTCCTGGACTCCGGGCAGGAGATCCCCCTGGCCCGGGTTCGCGCCGTATTCCTGGTGCATTCTGGAGGGCAGGTTCCCGTGCCTTGGGAGCTGATCTCTCCGGGGGACCGGGTGCTGGGCCTGGAGGCGGGCAAGCTGCGAATCCGGACGCGCCTGGTCCGGGGAGAGTTCCTGGATGCCCGCCACGGAGAGCTGCTGCTGGGCCCCGAGAACCTCTCCCTTTCTTCCAGGTCGGAAGTACTGCTGAACGGAAGGCCCTGCCGCCTGGAGGATCTGCCCCGTGGCCGGGTGGCCCTGGCTCGCCTGGACCCGGTCACCGGTCAGGTCTGGAGGCTGGAGGTGGTGGACCCGAACGACCCGGAGGGCGAGCACGAGCACTCCGAGGTCCTGGCGGTCCGGGCCGGCCTGGATCCGCTCGAGGAGGTCCCTTCCCGCCCCTTGAGGGCCAAGGAGGTGCTGCACCTGGCCCTGCGCGCTCCCCGAGGCGGGCTGGCGGCCTTCGACGTGGCCGGCGTGGTCCAGGGTCTTCCGGCCCGGGAGGTGGAACCCGGGCTGTACCGGGCCCGACTGGTGGTCCCCCCGGGCCTGGATGCCCCGAGGACCTTCGTCCTGGGGCGGTTCCTTTCGTCGGGTGGGACCTCTTCGATCCGGGTCGGACCCGTCTTGAGCCTGGCCCCTTCTCCACCCGGGATCCTGCAGTTCGGGCCTCGGGGGAGGGCCTGGGGGCGGGCGCCGATCTTCGTCCGGCTCGAGTCCCCGGGAGCCTCGGTGGAACCCTCCCGGATCCGGCTCTGGCTGGACGGTCGGGAGATCCGGACCGGGGTGATCCGGCGCGTCGATCTGGTCTGGTATGAGCCTCCGACGGAGCTCCCCGCAGGGCTCCACCGGGTGCGGGTGAGCCTGGAGGACACGGCGGGGAACCGGACTCAGGAATCCTGGGTCTTCCAGGTCGAAGAAGCCGAGGTGGAGGAACTCTCGAACTGCTCCAGGACATCCTTCGGGTGGCGGACTCCGTAGATCAAGGAGAGATGGCGGCCCTTGAGGCGGCTGGATTCCCGGTCGAGGTGCTCGCTGCCGACGGTCCGGTCCACGACCTGTTTCAGCAGCCATCCGGTCGGGGTGTTCTCGGTGATCACCTGGTAGGTCGCGGGGTAGAATCCCTTGACGAAGACCCGGGCCGGCTGACGCCTTTCACCCTGACAGACCATCAGTTCCAGTCCACCGGAGGGCGTCTCCCGGGGATAGACCTGGATCCGCAGGGGGCAGGAGGGATCGGGCTCGGTCAGGGCCTTCTCCAGGAGGCCCAGGAAGTGGCGTTCCTTGGCGTCGAAGTTGAACAGGCTCCGGCGCAGGCAGGACTCGACCGAGGGCGGGTCCGCGGCGGACAGGTGTGTCGGCAGGATATAGGCATACCAGACGTAGCGGCGTGAGGCCGCGTAGCGTCGGGCATCGAAGCGCTCGCTGCCCAGGATGCGATCCAGCCAGCCCTTGAGGGATTCGGCGAAGGCGTTGCGTCGGGTCAGGAACGAGCAGGTCCGCGGGCTGCCCCGGTCGACCTCGACCTCCACGCGCTGGGTGGCCCGGTCCAGGCGGACCGACAAAGAGACGAAGCCGGTCGGATCGGGTCGGGGAAGGATGTCGAAGTCCAGGCCCCCCTCGCGAAGCATCTCGAGGAACTCTTCTTCCGAGTCGGAGAGGTTGAAGATCGGTTCCTGGGCCAGGCGGAAGGCGGGGGTCTCGCGGTCCAGTCTCTTCCAGGGGTCGTGTTCTCCCGGAATCCCGTCGCGAAAGCCGTTCTTCTTGAACATCAATCCATTGTAGCATCCCAGGCTCCCTTCCCCAACCTCTGGCGGGATGCTACATTCCAGGCAGGGATTCCGGATTGTCTTCGAGACGAGCGGGCGTCGCCGACCGGGCCCCTGGCGGCGCTTCCTTCAAGGGCCTCGGGCTTGGCCGGGTGGCGCTGTGCTGCGCGATCCTGGTCTGCCTTTTCCCTGCCAGGGCCTGGGGAGAGGTCCTCATGGTCACGGGGCGCCCGGCTTCGGTCGAGCACCTCTCGGAGTTGACGGGTGGGAGCGTGCCCCGGGCACTGGAACCAGGGGAGTGGTTGCGCTGCGCGGGGCGGACCCTCCACAACCTGGACCTGGCCGAGTTTCCGGCTCGCGTGCTGGCCTTCTCGGACCATCCCGAGAGGGTTCGGAACCGCGGACTCCTCTTTCAGGCGGGCCTGCTGCGCTTCAGGGCGGTCCGTTTCCAGTACTACCACGAGGGCGGCCGTCGGGAGGGTCCCCTCTTCCTCTCGGTCCGGCTGCGCAATCGGGGAAGTGCTCCAGCCCGGGTCCACCTGATCCAGGGGGCCGCAGGGCCCGACCCGGACTACTTCGCCGCCGGCCATCGCAACAACCAGGTCTTCCTCAGACGCCTGGTGGCCTTCGAGGGGCGCGTGCAGGTCCTGGCGCCCGGCGATTCCGTGCAGGTGGCCCTGCATCGCCTTCCCTACGAGCAGGTGGTCAGCGGGACGCTCCAGATGACCCTCCTGGAGGGGCGGGACCTGGAGTACGCGCTCTTCGCGATGCACGATCCGACCGAACCGGTCGGATTCGACCTCCTGTCCAATCCGTTGGATGTCCACGCCCGGGGGATCTACCCTGCCGCCGACCAGGTCGCCTCGCGCGCCTGGGTGCTGGGCTCGACCCCGGGTCGGGTGGCCCTGGGAGCGGTCCGCCAGCCCAACCTGCTGGAGGGCCCCGAGCTGAAGGGAGACTACGGCGTCGTGGCCCGGGTCGAGCTTCTGCTCTCGAATCCGAAGCCGGACCCGCAGAAGGTCGAGTTCCTCTTCAACCCCAGGGGCGGTCCGGCCACGGGTACCTTCCTGGCCCGGGTCGACCAGGGGGAGGTGCTGGACTGGTCGGTCGCGCGTCCGGTGCCGGCCTTCGCCGAGCTCCCCATGGCGGTGGTGGAGGTTCCCGCCGGGGGCCAGCTCTGCCTGACGCTCTGGACGATTCCCGAGGGGGCCTCGAATTATCCGGTTCGGATCATGTGGCGGCTGATTTCCCCGGGAACGGGCCTGCAAGAGGAAAGCCGCGGGGCTGCTGGAATTGGCATCGGACATGGTCCGGGCTCAGGCTGAACAGGAATCCGCAAACGGCTCCTCGGAAACCCAGGGGCGGACCCTGGTGGCCCTCTTGGGTTTCCTGAGCGCCGTGCTTCTGGGCGTGGCCGCCCTGGAAGTCGGCCGTCCCGCCGATCCGCTGCCCTTCCTGGTCCTCCTGCTGGCGGCCATCCTCCTGGAGGCCTCCTCGGCGCTGATCCCCGGCTTCGGTTACGTCAGCCTGAGCTTCTTCGTGTGTCTGGCGGCCGTGCTGCGCACCACACCCCTGTACGGAGAGGCCCTGCCCTCCTATGAGCGCTTCGGCCTTCCCGTGATCAGCCAGGCGGTCCTGATCGCCTTCTGCGCCCTGGCGGCGGGCTGGCTCTTCCGGATCGTCATCCGGCGGGACTCCCACTCGGGTTGGCGACGTCTGGCCGAATTCTTCGTCCACCTGCTGCGGGTGGCCCTGGTGGCCCTGGTGGTCCTCAACACCCCCGGGATGCTGGCTCCCTCGCTGGAGTGGCAGACCGCGATCCGGCTGGTTTCCGGACCGGCCCTGGGTGCGCTGCTCGGGGCCGTGCTTCTCCACTGGCTGATGGATCGCGTGCTGCTGGGAAGACTGGTCGGGGCCCTGGGTGAGAAGGGCGAACACGAGGCCTGGCTGGCCCACCATTCCCGGATCGGCTGGGTCCACTCCCTGGGCCTGGTTCTGGCTGCCTGGACGGCCGTCCTCGCGGCCCAGGGGATCTTCCCGCAGGCCCGGGGCCTGGGAACGCTGGTTCCCCTGGCCCTGGGTCTGGTGGCCGGTGCCGTTCCGCTCTTGCTGGTCAATCGGCTGGCGGCGGCGACGGCCCCGGAGGAGGACGAGAGCGAGACCGAGATCCTCCAGGCCGCCCTGCGGGGAACCCGCTTCCAACTGGAGGCGGCCAAGGCCCGCGAGGAAGCCTTGAACCGGGACCTGCAGAAGAAGGCCGACGATCTGCAGTTGCTCTATGAGATGGCTCGCGACCTGGGGGCCGCCACCAGCCTTCCGGACACCCTGGACATCGTGCTGGGCATGTTCCGGGTGATGGGCCTGCCCTTCCAGTCCTGCGTCGTCTTCGTGCTGCAGGATGGCCAGGCGTTCCCCGCCCGCAGCGTGACGCCTTTCCAGGAGGTCCTGGAGATGGCGCACCTCCTGCAGTTGCAGGAGCCCGCGGTTCGCGAGGCCCTCCGGACCGGGCGGCCCCAGTTGAACGAGGCCTCGGGTTCGCCCTCCGAACAGAGGATCTTCAAGGACGAAGAGTCCTTCATGTGCGCCCCCCTGATCGTCAACAAGGAGCCCATCGGCGCGATCTACGTGGGGGCCCGCGCGCCCGGAACCTATACCGAGGATCACCTGAACACCCTGACCATGCTCGCGGCCCACGCGGCCCCCTCGATCCACGCGGTGCGCCTCTTCGAGAGCAAGCAGAAGGACCTGGAGGAGGAACGCCGGATCCGCACCCAGGTCGAGGCTCAGAAGAACCAGCTCGAAGGCCTTCAGAACATGGTCCAGTCGATCGGCAAGGAGCTTCGCCAGGAGCACTCGCTGGGGGTGATCCTGGGCGCGGTCACCGAACTGGTCGCAGAGGCCCAGAGCGCCATCATCCTGCTGGAGGAGAAGACCGACGAGCGCGATGTCAAGCCCGATCCCGAACGGGTCTTCGTCCCGGTGGAGTTCCGTTCGCCCTACAAGGACTTCGTCAAGGACATGGCCGTCCGGCCCGGCGAGGGATTCCTGGGTCAGGTCCTGAAGCATCGCAGCCGCCTGGTGGTCAACGATTTCCAGGAATACAGCCACGCCAACCTGCTGGCCAACGAGAGGTCGGCCATCGCGGCCCCCCTGGTCGCCGAGGATGATCTGCTGGGCTGCCTGTACGTCGGATCGCCTGAAAAGGATGCCTTCGGCGAGGCGGACGGGAACCTGATCCAGACCATCGCCTCCCAGGCCGCCCTGGCCTTGAAGAACGCCCGCCTGATGGATCAGACCCGCCAGCAGGCCCTCACCGACGGGTTGACCGGCCTCTATACCCACCGCTTCTTCAAGGAACAGCTCAAGCTGCAGGTGGATGACGCCCGCCAGTCCGGCAAGCCGGCCTGCCTGATCCTGCTGGATACCGACAAGTTCAAGCAATACAACGACACCCTGGGCCATCCGGCCGGGGATGCCCTGCTCAAGGAGATCGCCTCGATCCTGCGCGAATCGGTCCGTTCCAGCGACATCGTGTGCCGCCAGGGAGGCGACGAGTTCGCCATCGTGATGCGCGAGAGCACCAAGCAGTGCGCCGTCGAGGTGGCCCAGCGGATCCGCGAGACCTTCGAGCTGCGCTTTGCCGAGCGCGAGGTCCGGGTCACGGCTTCCCTGGGGGTCTGCTGCTTCCCGACCGATGCCCTGGGCTACAGCGATCTGGTCCAGCACGCCGACGAGGCCCTGTATCAGGCCAAGAACACCGGTCGGAACCGCGTCTGCGTGGCCCCTCCCCTTCCCGAGGAGCGCCGGCTTTCCTGAGGCCCGAGCCCATCGGCTTCGGGGTTCAGCCGCCCGGGGCCGGTTCTTCCTCCAGAAGCTCGGCACCGCAACGAGGGCAATCCCCCAGAGCCTCGACCGCTCCCAGGCAGGCCGGGCAGAAGGCCTGGGCCCCCGGGGGGAGGCCCTCCCCACATGCCGTGCACCAGGTCGCGTCCCTGCGAATCAGGGAACGGCAGGCCGGGCATTCGCGTACCGCCCGCCGGGGAATCCGGCGCAGGGGAGAGAGCCGGGCCGCCTGACGGGTGCGGGCCAGGAAGAGCTTCCAGAGGAGTCCCAGCAGGAGCAGGGCCGCCAGGGCCCAGCCCTGGATCAGGAACCAGTTGAAGAGGCCATGGACCAGGGCGGAGAGGGCCAGCCCCCGGAGCACCAGGGCGGGGCCGCGCTCCTCCGGGGGGGCGGCCCGGGTCCTTCCCAGGGCATCGCCCCAGAACATGGCCATCAGGACATGGCCGAAGGTGGAGAGGATCCAGCGGTTCAGCAGGACCGAAGGGTCGTCCAGGCGCAGGATGTAGACCGCGTTCTCGGCAGTGGCGAAGCCCAGCGCGGCGACTCCGGCAGACATCAGGCCCTGGGAGGGTTCCTGGAAGCTGCGGTACACGCTCAGGCGCACGGCCAGAAGCTTGCAGGTCTCCTCGACCAGCCCGACCCAGACCACGAAGTGGAGGAGCGCCGCGAGCGGGGTGGGACCCGGGCGGAGGGCCGAGGGGAAGACCTGCCCGGCAGCCTGGGTGAGGAAGAGGACCGCCTGCGTGGACAAGGCGCCCAATGCGAAGACCAGGGCCACCCGGGACCAGGGCTCGGGGCGGCCGGGATTCAGCCGGCGCAGGTAGTCCAACCAGACCAGGCCGGGGACCAGGCTCATCAGGACGGCCCCCAGCGTCGAAAGCGCGGGGGCGCTCAACTTCCGCTCCCGGGTCCTGCCCTTCGGGGGGCGGCCACCAGCGACCAGGTCCGGGTCCGGGTCCAGAGATCGCTGAGCGTGGAGCCATCGGCCCGGAAAAGGGCCCGCACAGGGCCCAGGAAGGCCCAGGTGAGGGCCGCCGCCAGCGTCCGCCCGAGCGACTCTCTCAGGCTCAGGCTCCGGCGGTCTTCGGTCAGGACCACCTGCCCCATCACGTGCTGGCCCAGGGTCTGTCCGGCCCCCAGCGGGAGAAGGACCCACCAGGCCGCGGCCAGCAGGGCCAGCGCCGGAGGCCCGGCGGGCCATCCCAGCGAGAGCCAGACCTCGTACACCACCAGCAGGGCCAGGCCGTCCAGAAGGGTGGCGGCCATCCGGGCCGGCACCGAGGCGGTCTTCAGCCTCGCCGCCAGGCGCGCGGGCCCCGCCTCCAGGTGAGACCCGCAGGCCGCGCAGAAGCGCTCCTTGGCGAAGACCTCGGCCTCACAGCGCGGACAAGAAGAGCACACGAAGAGGCTCCGGTCCAGGGGACACCGCGAGTCCCCCGCCCGGGCCTCCTGCAGGCAGTCAGGGCAATAGGGCACGTGCCCTCAGCGCAGCTCGTCGAAGAGTTCCGACAGGAGTCGGGGGCGATCCGCCTCGGTTCCGGTCTTGAGCCGTTCCAGTTGCTGGAGGAAAGTGGGCCGCTCGTGGCGGTAGAAGATTCCCAGATAGCGGGGGGACTCGCTGGTCGCCCGGTTCATGGCCTGCAGGAAGTCCGCGGGGTCGTGGTCCTCCGGGAGGTCGGCCACCTCCTCGCGATAGGACTTGAAGGTGTTGACCTTGTTGAAGGTGGGGCAGGGGCTGAAGATGTCGATCAGGGCGAACCCCGGATGGCGGGAGGCCTCCACGATCATCCGGGTCAGCTCCTTGGGGCGGCCCGAGAAGGCCCGGCCCACGAAGCTGGCTCCGGCGACCAGGGCCAGGAGCAGGGGGTTGAGGGGGACGTCGGTGGTGCCCGTCGGATTGGTCTTGGTGGCGTATCCCAGGGCGCTGGTGGGGGAGGCCTGGCCCTTGGTCAGGCCATAGACCGAGTTGTCCATGACCAGGTAGGTGATGTCCAGGTTGCGCCGGGCCGCGTGCAGAAGGTGGCCCCCTCCGATGGCGAAGGCGTCGCCGTCGCCGCCCACGGTGAACACGTGCAGGCCATGCCCGGCGGCGGCGCGCACCCCCGTGGTGATCGGCATGGTCCGGCCGTGAAGGCCGTGGATTCCATAGCTCGAGAGGAAGAACGGGAAGCGCGACGAGCACCCGATTCCGGAGATCGCCACGATCTTCTCGGACGGGATGCCGAGCTCGGCCATCGCCCCGTAGACCGCGCTGAGAACCCCGAAGTCCCCGCATCCGGGGCACCAGGTCGGCCGCTCCTGGCTGCGGTATTCCTCGATGGAGCTCTTCGGATTCTCAGCGGACATGGTCAAACCACTCCTCGATCTTGTGGATCAGTTCAGCCTGTCGGAAGGGGGCTCCGCCATAGACGTTGATCCGGCCCAGCCCCTGCGCATGGCTGTACCTCGAGGCAACCAGGGTGGCCATCTGGCCGGTGCGATTGCACTCGACGACGGCCACCCGCTTCTTGCGCGCCAGGAATTCGCCGATCTGATGGTCGGGCAGGGGCCAGAGCATCCGGGGGGCCAGCATCTCCAGGCGGATTCCCCGGCGCTCGAGTTCGGCCAGGGCATGGGCCACCGAGCCTGCCGTAGAGCCCCAGGTCAAAAGGCCCATCTCCGAGTCGGGGTCTCCCTGGCGGAAGGGTTCGGGGGCATCCAGGGCGGCCTGGGAATACTTGCGGAACCTCTTGTCGCTCATGGCCGCGTGGTTGGCAGCGTCGTAGCGCGGGAGACCTCGGGGGTTGTGCTCCAGGCCGGTGGCGACGTACTGCCCGAAGGGGGTCCCGGGAAGCGACATCGGCGAGATTCCCGATTCGGTGATCTGGTAGCGCTCGAAGCCGGGGCCGTCCGGCCGGGCCACCACGCGTTCCCAGCGGGGGAGTCCCGACAGGTCCGGCCGCTCGAAGTCCGTCATCCGGCTGGCCAGGACCGTGTCCGAGAGGACCACCACCGGCACCTGGTAGCGTTCGGCCAGATTGAAGGCGTTCACCGCCTGATCGAAGCAGTCCGCCACGCTGGTGGGGGCCAGGACCAGGCGCTGACCGTCCCCGTGTCCGCCGAGGGCGGCCAGGAAGAGGTCGCTCTGTTCGTGCTTGGTCGGCAGGCCCGTGGAGGGGCCGGCCCGCTGCACGTCCAGGACCACGCAGGGGATCTCGGCCATGGAGGCCAGCCCCAGCATCTCGACCATCAGGCTCAGGCCCGGCCCGGAGGTGGCCGTCATGGCCCGGGCTCCCGTGTAGGAGGCCCCCAGGACCATCCCCAGGGAGGCGATCTCGTCCTCGGCCTGGATCAGGACGCCTCCGACCTTGGGCAGTTGGACGGCCAGGAACTCCATCACGTCGCTGGCCGGAGTGATCGGATAGCCTGCGAAGAAGCTGCAGCCCGCCGCCAGGAAGCCCAGGCTCAGGGCCTGGTTGCCGTTGAGGAGCATCCGGGTGGGGTTTCGTCGG
>JALHDH010000097.1 GCA_022839105.1 bacterium | reverse complement strand
TTGCATCCAGACCCGCCTCGACGCCCTCGGTTCTCACGCCAGGCAGCGGATTCAGGAAGTTCTGCCGGGGGCGCAGCCGCCCGGGGCCGTGGTATCGCGACCCCCTGAAAAATGCCTGAAATCCTAGAAGCGCACGTCCACTCCGGAAGGGACCACCTGGATTCGGGCCGGGGTCGGCGGGGCCGGGTCGCCATCCAGTTGGACGGCCACCGGAGAGTCCGTCTCGATCAGGATCTCCCGGCCCAGGTAATAGGCCACCTCAGGCAATTCGGCGTGCGCCCCCACCGCTGCCCCCATCCACTGGCGTAAGGTGCCCAGGGCATCGGCTTTCTCGAAGACGCACACGTCCAGCAGGCCATCCCGCGGACAGGCCCGGGGGGTCAGGCGCAACTGTCCGCCATACAGGGGGATGTTGCCGACCAGGATCAGCCAGAACTCGTGCTCGAAGGTGCGCCCGTCCACGGTCAGCCGAGCCCGGGGCACCAGGTCCCGATGCTTCCAGGCGGCGGCGACGTAGGCCATGCTGCCCAGGGCCTCCTTGGCCTGGGGGTCGACCTCCTCCACCACCTGGGCATCGAAGCCGATCCCGGCGAAGCACAGGAAGTGCTGTCCGGCCACGCAGCCCAGGTCCATCTGGCGGACCGGGCTGCGGACCAGGTGGCGACAGGCGCCCTCCAGGTCCAGTGGGATCCCCACCGATCGGGCCAGCACGTTCTCGGTGCCCATGGGCAGCAATCCCAGGGGCGTGCGGGTGCCCACCAGGCCCTGGGCCACGGTGCGCAGGGTCCCGTCCCCACCGGTGGCCACCACGGCGTCGTATCCCGCACCCGCCGCCTGTCGGGCGGCCTGGATGGCCTCCTGGGGGCTGGCGCTCTGATGCACGTCGCACTCGACGTTCCAGCCGGCAAGACAGGTGCGGATGCGCTCCAGGGGCGAGACCTTCCCCTTGCGCCAGCGGGCGCCGCAGCGCCCCGACTGGCGATTGGCCAGGACCAGGACCCGGGGGCGATCCGTGCGGTATTCCAGCGGTTGGAGCCGCACCTCCTCCGTGGAGTCGAGGCTCACGGTTCTCCTCCCCTCTCCCTGGCCAGCCGGCGCGCCTCGACCCAGGTGTCGAGGGCGGCCCAGGCATACAGGATCAGGGTCAAGACCGCGGGCCACAGGGCCGGTCGCAGGGCTTCGAACAGGCCGACCGGCTCGACCAGGGAGGTCAGCGCCTCATAGAAGCGCCACAGGCCCAACCCCCCGGTGTACAGCAGGCTCCCCAGGGCCGCCGTGAAGAGCACGGCGAAGGCGATGGCCTTGCCCCAGCGCTGGTTCATGGCCTGCCCCGAGCCGGGATAGACAGCCAGCGAGAGCAGCAGGCCCAAGCCCGGAGAGGGTTTGCGCGGGGTCTTCAGGTTCAGCATGCCGACCCTCCTTCCAGCCCTTCGGGAGGCCTCGGGGCCCGATTCCCAGGACCCTCGACCCGGGTCACGACCCGAGGGGATGGATCGGCCCCAGGTTTCCCTGCAGGTGGAGTCCTCTCCTGTGCCGCGGGGCAGCGGCGGGTGGATGCTCCCCTTCAGCGCGCCGGCCGGGCTTGCAGGCGATGGCGCCCCGGGGGGATCTCGACGAGAAGGCGCGGGCGATCATACAGGCGGATCCAACGCGTCCGAGCGGGTCGACCGTCCAGGTGGATCTCTGCGAGGGTGGCCGGCAGGTGCACGGCCAGGCCCGGGCCGGGCGCGAAGAGGTCCGCCTCCAGCACCTCCCCCCGCACGCGGCTCTGCATGCGGGCCCGAGCCCGCATGCGCAGGAAGTCGTGGTGGGAGAGCATGCTGGTCAGGAGGTGGCGGCGCTCGCGGGCCCGGCGCACGAAGCCCTCCAGGAAGCGCTGCCCCTCCTCGGTGGCCACCAGTCGATGGGGATGCAGGAGAAGCACCGGCGCCTGATGCCAGGCCCGGGTGCTGTCGTCCAGAAGGCCCAGCAGGAACTCGGGGTCCGCGCCGGCCCAATCCTCCTGGGAAACGAAGGGCCACTCCCAAAGCGGCAGGGGCATTCCATCCTGGTCCAGCACCCGGAAGGGCAGACCCGTGCCGAACAGGTACCCCCGCCCGCGATTGGGGCCGTAGGTGCTGTCCAGTTCCAGCCCGGCGGCGGCCATCTGTTGGAAGGGCTCGGCGTATTCGCGCCCCCAGGCCAGAAAATGCGTGCGGTTCAATCGCGGGGGAGTGCCCCGCACCGCCTGCAGGCGGGCCATCTGGCCCTGGAGATCCGGGCGCTCGTAAGGCGGGAAGTCCCCGGCCAGGAAACGGTTCCAGTGCAGCTCCAGGTCCTCGGCGCCCTCCGGCCAGCGTGCGGGAAGATCCCTTCCCGCCAACGCGAAGACCGTGGAGGGGACGCCCAGGCGGGCCTGCAGGGCCTCCAGCTCGCCAAAGGCCTCCCGGCCACGCCCCTCCTCGTCGTGACTGAGGACCGCCACCCCGTCGGCATCGAAGGGGAAGCGCCACCATCCCGGCAGGGGACCCGCCGCCTGCTCGGCCAGTTCGACGATCCACCCCTCCAGCAGGTCGGCATAGGGGACGCGGTTGTCCAGCAGGCCCGAATCCAGCACCAGGTCCTGGGATTCGGGAAGCCCGGGGATCAGGCCCTGGCACTCGGGAACAGCCAGGCCGGGCCCTCCGGGAACCCCCTGCTGCAAGGCGTGAACCTGACAAGCCAGATCGAAAGCCAGGGTCAGGGTGAAGCCGCGCCCCTGGGGCCGGACGTAGACCAGGGGCTGTCCCGAAAGCCGACCCTGGGCCCGAACCGAAGGGTCCAGACCCAGGCCCAGAGCCAGCCAGGTGAAGACCGGCATCCCGCGCAGCTCCCGCAGCGAAGAACCCGCTCTTCCCCCCTCCAGGGACGCCGGGAACTCTTGATATTCCAGGATCTGCCCCCTCCAGAAGCTGCCCTGCGGGTTGACCGGGGTCGGGCTGAGCACCACCCCGGTCAGCTCCGCCCAGGCGGCCGAGGGCATCTCGAGGACGAGGGCGGCGCCCTCTTCCAAAGCCTCGCGGGCTTCGGCCAGCACCTCGGCGGGGGGGGCCAGGCTCGTGGCGCTGCGGGTGAGGACGACCAGGCGGGCCTGACGCAGTTGCCCCGGCGAGAGGTCCTCCAGGTCCAGGACGGACGGAGCGCCCAGCTCCTGTTCGATCAGGTCCGCCCAGGCGTGGCACCACAAGGTCTGGTCGAAGTCGCCCGTTTCGGCGGACTCGCGCAGGACCCGATTCGAGACCACCACCAGGGCATCGCCAGGATTTTCGGCACGGAACGGCTGGCCAGGGAGGCGGACGCCCGGAGGCTCGGGCAGGGCCAGCGAGAAGGCCACCGGGATCCAGGCCCGGGTCCGGGGCCAGCCGAAGAGGAGCACGAGGAGCACTCCGGCACCCGCCAGGAGGCGCAAGAGCCAGGGGGTCTTCGAAAACCAGCGCAGCACCCCCAGGCTTTCTGCGCCTCGGGGTGGGAGCCTGCGCGCGGGAGAGGGCAGGGTTCCGGCACAGGAGGCTCAAGGGAAGCACTCGAAGGCCAGACCATGGAATCCCACTGGATGGACACGCCCCTTTTCACCCTCGCCGGCACCCCGACCGATGTCCGAGGCCTCCTGGCCTTCCTGGGCTTCTCGGCTGCGGTGGTGGGGTTCGGCTGGCTGGTCAGCCGGGTGCTGCGCGAAAGGCTGACCATCCTCGAAGGGCACGATCGCCGGGTCGCCAGCCGCTTCGTCTTCTGGGTCATCACCGCCTACGGATTGATGGGAACCCTGGCCCGGCTGGGCCTGGACCTCAGCGCCCCCCTGGTGAATGCCGCCAGCCTGCATGTCTCGGTCCTGAACGTGGTGACCTTCGCCACCTTCGTGGCCACCGTGCTGATCGGCTCGAACCTGATCCGCAAGCTCTCCGAACAGACCTTCCTGACCCGCCTCGAACCGGGGGCCCGCTACTCGGTTTCGCGAATCCTGTACTACGTGCTGCTCTGCCTGGGCCTTCTGGCCGCACTGCAGACGATCGGCCTGGAGCTCTCCAGCCTGACGGTGGCCGTCGGTGCCCTGAGCGTGGGCATCGGCTTCGGCCTGCAGAACATCGTGAACAACTTCGTCAGCGGGCTGATCCTGCTTTTCGAGAGGCCGGTGCAGGTGGGCGACTGGATCGAGGTCGAGGGGACCTCGGGCCGGATCACCCAGATCGGGGCCCGGAGCCTGACCGTGGTGACCGGGGACAACATCTCGATCCTGGTCCCCAACGCCCTGTGCCTCTCAAGCCAGGTGACCAACTGGAGCCACGGCGACCCCAAGGTCCGCCTGAGGGTCCCCGTGGGGGTGGCCTATGGCAGCGACCTGGACAAGGTCGAGCGGGTCCTGCTGGAGGTGGCCCGAAACGACACCCACGCTTTGAAGGACCCCGAGCCCCTGGTCTTGTTCACCGAATTTGGAGACTCTTCGCTGAACCTCGAACTGGCCGTCTGGATCGACATCCGCAACTCGGCGATCCGCCGGGTCCGTTCGGACCTGAACTTCGCCATCAACCGGGCCTTCGCCCGCGAGAACATCGAGATCCCCTTCCCCCAGCGGGACCTGCACCTGCGCAGCAGCGAGATCCCCCTGGGTCCGACTCGAGCCTGAGACGTCACCCCCTGGCAGGAATCCCCTCGGCGCGTGGAGCGGCTCCAGACCGATGCACCCGCAACCTGCCAGGAAACCCGCCGACCAGACCCTGGTGGGCTTCCAGCCCTGCTGAGCGTTCATCCCCTCCCCGCCAGGAAGTCCTCGTAGGCCTGCCAGGTGAGGCGCGCCGTCCTCTCCCACGAGAACTGCCGCGCCTGATCCAGGCCCAGGCCACGGAGAACGGCGCGCAGGTCCGGCTCGACCACCAGGCGGTGCAGGGCGTGGCGGATCTGGCGTGGATCGGCGGGATCGAAGAAGAGGGCGGCCTGGCCTGCCACCTCGGGCAGCGACGAGGTCCTGGAGCAGGCCACCGGGGTCCCACAGGACATGGCCTCCAGCACCGGCAGCCCGAACCCTTCCTGAAGCGATGGGAAGACGAACGCCGTGGCAGCCCCATAGAGTGCCCCCAGGTCTTCCGCAGGAACCGGGCCCAGCCAGCGCACCGGGAGGTCGGGGTAACGGAATCGCAAGTCCGCCAACTGCTCGGGGTTGGCGGCGCCGGCCACCACCAGGGGCGGCAGCCCCCCACCCTGACAGGCGACCAGCAGGCCTTCGAGGTTCTTGTTGGGCGAGGCGCCTCCCAGGAAGAGCAGGAAATCCCGGGGCAGGTCCAGACGCCGGCGAAGCTCCTGCACGCGAGCCGGCTCGGGAGGACTGAAGCCCTCGGCAGCCTCCGGAACCACCCGGATCGGGGGAGGAGGATCCAGGAACTCCACCAGACGCTGCCGGGTGGCCTGCGAAACCGCCACCAGTCCCTCGGCCCGACCAAGCTGGCGGGCCTGCCAACGGTAGACCGGGGCCAGCAGGCGGTGCCTGCCCCGGAGGACCAGCCCGGCATGGGTGACGGGCACCAGATCATGCACGGTGACGACCCGAGGGGTCCCCGGCCAGGCCTGGGGCCAGCCCATGTCCAGCTCGAAGGGGCTGGTGAAGTGGATCAGGTCCACCTCGCGGGCCAGGGTGCGAAAAGCTCGCCCCAGGAGCAGCCGATCCCGCAACCACCCCAGGACCCGGGGGCGCGGGGGAGGCAGATGGAAGAACCGGCAGCCTTCAGGCAGCTCGTGGTCCACAGGCCGGTCGCGCCAGGTCAGCAGCACCAGGTCGCGATCCTGCTGGAGGAAGGCTCCGAGCAGCCCCCGCAGGTAGGTGCCGATCCCCCGCAGCCGGCTGGGCGACTGCAGAGGCCGCAGATCCAAGGCGACGCGCATGCTGGACTGGGCTCCTTCGAGTTCGGGAATCACCTCTCCCTGGAGCAGGACCTGGGAGCCGGCCCCCGACCCTTCGGGGCTCCCCCTGACCCGGAAGGGGACCGGAGAGCCTTTGAGCATCCGGCCGCTCCCAGAGGGAGGAGTGCTTGAGCTTCAACCCGGCTCCCCAGGAAGTCCTGCCGTCTGGCCACCCGCCCCGAGAGAAGCCGGCGGTGGGCGCAGCCGGACTCCGAATGCGGTCTCAAGAGCCCCGGATCTTGCGCCGGAGGGCCTCCAGGTAGAAGCGCGGACGGGGCCTTTCGAAGAGCGCGATGGCGCTGGCCTCGTCCAGAATCCGGGTCTGTGCGATCCGCCGACGCCTGGCCAGGAGCCCTGGCAGGCCCCTGAGGAAGGCCAGGCGCCCCCGCAGGTAGGGAGCGAGCTGACGATGGCGCCAGGCGAACCAGGCCATGTTCAGTTCATAGCCCGCAATCGCCCAGGAATCGAGCAGAAGGATGCGCAGCGGGAGGAACTTGAACAGGAGGGTCGGATAGTTGCGGGCCGCAAAGAACAAGACCCGGTCGCTTGCGGGTGGAGGGGTCGGCGGCCCGGCCGGGGACGCGCGCAGTTCCACTCCGGCCCCCTCTCCGCGCATGGGCAGGCTTCCATAGGTCGCGCTGCCCACGTGCAGGCAGATGGCCTGGGGCCAGTAAAGGCACTTCCAGCCCCGGAACTGGGCGCGCAGGGCCAGATCCATGTCCTCGTAGTAGGCGCCATACTCCTCGTCCAGCAGGCCCACGTCCTCCAGCAGGGCCCGACGGTACAGGCCTGCCACCCCGGCCGGCCCCAGGACCCAGGCGGGCTCGGCGAACCGGGGACCGTCCGGCTGGAAGGCTCCGCGGCTTCCCCCGGAGCCGCTGGTGGTGGTATAGAGCCCGGCCGAGTCCAGATGGTCCCGATGGTGGTACAGCCGGACCCGACAGGCCACCATTCCGGCCTCCGGATGCGAGAGCAGGGCCGACTCCATCTGCTCGAGCCACCCGGGGTCTGCGGCGGCGTCGTTGTTCAGCAGGGCCACGGCCTCTCCGGTGGCCGCCCGGATCCCGGCGTTGACGGCCCCCGGGAAGCCGCGATTGGCCTCCAGGCGGACCAGGCGGACCTCCGGCCAGGAAGAGGCCACGAACTCCGCCGTCCCGTCCGTCGAGGCGTCATCCACCAGGATCACCTCGAAGTCCCGATGGGTCTGGGCGCGCAGCGAATCCAGCGGCAGGTGCAGCAGCTTCCGCCCGTTCCATGTCGGGATCACCACGGACAATCTCATCCCACCCCGTTCGGGATCCTGCCGCTGCTTCCTACGGTTCTATGGTCGGAAGGCCTGGGGGGGATGGGGACAG
Source organism: bacterium (assembly GCA_022839105.1). Classification (GTDB taxonomy): domain Bacteria; phylum Vulcanimicrobiota; class Xenobia; order Xenobiales; family Xenobiaceae; genus Xenobium. The sequence continues at coordinate 5,170 of JALHDH010000097.1, read as the reverse complement.
AATGCTGCGCGATGCACATCCTCGTCACCGGCGGGGCCGGGTTCATCGGCTCCAACCTGGTCCACTTCCTTCTCGAGCACCGTCCCGACTGCCACCTGACCGTCCTGGACTCGCTGACCTACGCCGGTTGCCGGCAGAACCTGGCACGCTGGGAGGGCGATCCCCGCTTCCGTTTCGTCGAGGGCTCCATCACGGATCCCCAGGCCGTGGACCTGGCCATGCAGGGCGCCCGGACCTGCCTGCACCTGGCCGCTGAGACCCACGTGGATCGCTCGATTCACGACGGGGCGCAGTTCATCGCCACCAACGTCGGCGGCACCCAGGTCCTGCTGGACGGAGCCCGCCGCCACGAACTGGAGCGCTTCGTCCTGGTCAGCACCGACGAGGTGTATGGCTCGATCCCGGAGGGCAGCTTTCTCGAAACCGATCCCCTCTGCCCCTCCAGCCCCTACTCCGCCAGCAAGGCGGGCGCCGATCTGTTGGCCCTGGCCCATCACCACACCTACGGCACCCCGGTGCTGATCACCCGATGCACCAACAACTTCGGGCCCTACCAGTATCCCGAGAAACTGATCCCCTTCTTCCTGAGCCAGGCCATGCAGGGGCACGAGCTGCCCGTCTACGGGGACGGGTTGCAGGTGCGCGACTGGATCGACGTCGAGGACCACTGCGAAGCGCTGCTCCAGGTCCTGGAGAAGGGCTCCCCCGGCGAGGTCTACAACGTCGGCGCCGGGCACGAGGTGACCAACCTCGAGATCACGCAAACCCTGCTGGACCTGCTGGGCAAGCCCCAGAGCCTGATCCGCCACGTCCAGGACCGTCCGGGCCACGATCGCCGCTATTCGGTGGACACCACCCGCCTGCGGGCCCTGGGTTGGAAGCCCCGACACGAGTTCCGCGAAACCCTGGAGCGCACCGTGGACTGGTATCGCCGCAACCAAGCCTGGTGGGAGGACCTTCGCCGCAAGCGCGAGGAATACCAGAAATTCTACGAACAGCAGTACGCCGGGCGGCTGGGTGGGGGGTAGGCGCCTCAGGCACGGCGTGCAAGCAGCCACAACCGTCGAGGTCATCAGGAATGTCCAAGTCAGCCGTCCTCTTCAACGGACAGGGCGCGCAGGTCGAGGGGATGATGCGCGACCTGGCCGAAGCCATCCCGGCCTGCAGGGAGGTCTTCGAGACCGCCGATCGCGTGCTGGGCCGCAGCATCTCCGGACTCTGCTTCGAGGGCCCCCAGAAGGAACTGGACCTGACGCGCAACACCCAGCCCTGCGTGCTGGCCGCGGACCTGGCTGCCTGGGCGGCGCTGAGATCCACCGGCTTCCAGCCCCAGGCGGCGGCCGGCTTCTCGCTGGGCGAGTACGCAGCCCTGGTCGCGGCCGGCGTGCTGTCCGTCGAGGAGGCGTTCCGCCTGGTCCAGATCCGTGCCGACGCGATGCAGGAGGCCGTCCCGATCGGCCAAGGCGGCATGGCGATGATCGGCGAGTGCGACGAGAAGACCGTGCTGGAACTGTGCAGCCAGGTCGACGGATTCGTGGCGCCGGCGAACTTCAACCGCCCGGGGCAGATCGTGGTCTCTGGGGAGGCCTCGGCCATCAAGGCCCTGGTGGCGCTTGGCAAGGAGAGGGGAATCCGAATCCTGCGGCTGCCCGTCAGCGCCCCCTTCCACTGCCCCATGATGGAGCCCGCGGCCGCTCGACTCACCGTCCCGTTGGCGGCATTGAAGCTGCGTGATCCGTCCTTCCCCGTGTATATGAACTGTGACGCCGAACCTGTGACCACGGCAGAACGCGTCGCCGAGAAGCTGGCCAGACAGGTGACCTCGCCCGTCCGCTGGGAGAGCACCCTGCGCCGGATGCACGCTGACGGCCTCGACACCTTCGTGGAACTTGGACCCGGCACGACCCTGTCGGCCTTCACCGCCAAGACCCTGGGCGAGGTGCGGATCCTGAACGTCGGAGACCTGGAGACACTGAGGCAGACGGCTGACGCGTTCCAAGCGGGGGAATAGATGGAAGAGCCTGTGGAGGACGGGGCGGATCCGGTCGCCTCGCGACCTTCGGAAGAGGGCCCGGCGCGCTCCAGGAGGAGGAGAGACTTCCATCCGAGACGAAGCGCGGCGGGTCGGAGAATGGGAGGCCTTCCTGACCGGGAAGGGTGCAGCGCCAGCGGAATGCGCGTCCCGTGAAACCCGGAGCGCCTCCCCGAGGTGCCACCCGCCGTCTGACCCTGCCCGGGGAGCGGGGTTCGACACACGAAGAGTCCGGTTGTCGCAGACAACCAGGCTGATTTCCAACACCGAGGACCATCCGATGGCAAGCGCGGTATTTGAAGGCGTCGCGGTCACGGGCATGTCTTGTGCTGTTCCAGTCGCTGTCCTGAAAGCCACTGATTGTGCCGGAAGGCTTTCCGCCGAAGAAATCGAGAAATTCGTAGCCAATACAGGGGTCAAACAGTGCCACGTCGTCCACGAGGAACAGACGTGTTCGGACCTTTGCTTCGTCGCAGCCCGACGATTGCTGGAGCACAAAGACTATGAACCCGCCACGATCGATGCCCTGATCCTGGTGACCCAGACGCCGGACTACATGCAACCGGCAACAGCGCACATCCTGCACAAGCGACTGGGCCTGCGTCAGGACTGCATCGCCTTCGACATCAACCTCGGCTGCTCCGGGCACACCTTCGGCCTTCACGTGGCCGCATCCATGCTCGGACACGGGAACATGAAGCGGATCCTGTTGTTGACGGGGGACGGCGACAGGTTCAATCCGGTCTTGCCGATCAAGGACCGCCTTCTGTTCGGGCATGCCGGCTCGGCAACGCTTCTGGAGACGGGCGCAGGCAGGCTGACAACCCTCCTGAGATCCGACGGAACCGACTACCCGGCCCTGATCGTCGCCGGTGGGCAGTCCAGGAAACCGGTCAAGGACCCCAGCACGTATTTCGAGCAGACCTGCGGGTATATGGACGGCGAGACGATTTTTGGCTTCTCGATCACCAAGATTCCCAAGTGTTTCAAAGAATTCTTTGAGATGTTCAACTGTGGGGTTGGTGACTTCGACTACTTCGTGCTCCACCAGGCCAACGTCATGATCCTCAGGCAGATTGCCAAGAAGGTCAGGATTCCGGACGACAAGATGCCCATCGCGATGGACCGGTATGGAAACACCAGCAGTGCCTCGGTGCCCATGACCATTGTCGACCTATGTGAGACCCTGGACAGGAGCCGGGTGATCCGGCTGGCCACTTCCGGCTTCGGAATCGGGCTCTCCTGGGGCATCGCCGCCTTCGACATCGCCGCTTCCGATGTCCTGCCGATGATCGAGACCGACGACTATTTCAGGGACGCATACCGCGGATAGAATCCTGCACGCCGAGCGTCCGGGAAGGGTCTGACCGGACCACCTACACCTCCAGCCTCCTGGCAGGGTTTCCAAAGACCCTGCTGTTCGCCCCGACACTCCGGATGACCACGCTCCCCGCCCCGACGTAGGCTCCAGAACCGATGGTCTTGTGTGGCACGATCGTCGCACCACTGGCGATGAAGGCACCGCTCCCGATCCTCACCCCCCCGCAGACATTGACGCCGCCGGAAACCGTGACGTAATCGCCGAGCACACAATCATGGGCTATTGACGATTGAACCAGGGCAAAATCGCCAATCTGCACATTGGGCCAGATCTCGATCCTCGGGTACAGCAGCGCGCCCTCACCGACTCGGCAGTAATCCCCCACCTGCACGGTGGGATCGATCAACGTGCAGAACCTGGCGCCCTTTCCCTTGAGGAGGGCGACAACCTCCTTGCGTCCGGCGGGATCGGCGATTGCACAAAGGAACTCCTGGTCGGGCTGGGGTTGCCATTCACGGATCGAGCCAATCACACGATATTGCCCGGCCGTGAGAACCTCGACATCAGAATCGATATCGCACAGGAACCCCCGAACCTCCCATCGGGGCCTGACGGTGTTGACGTTCTTGACGAGCTGCAGGACCTCCCTTGCAGCGTTTCCCGCGCCGACAATGATCAAGGACGTCAGGTTGTCCGACCCCGTGCTGAACCCGTCCATCATGATTGCACCATCCCGCGCGCGCTGCCCCGTGGACGGTCCTCAGGAGCCCCTCACGCCGGCCGCCAGGCGCTGAACAGGCATCTGTCCCGTCACGAGCCTCAGCCGTTTTCCTTGCGGCGAGTCCACGTTCCTCCCAATCAATCGACGGAGGCCGTCATGGGCGGAGGCCTCCCCGGCTGCTTCGTGTCCCGCCCCCCGCACGCGAATGGACCCAAGGTCCTGCGGTGGACCTCTCGACCGGCCGGACCAGACCCGGATTGACCGGGACGGGGCCACAGGTCGAAGCCATCAGGCGGGGCCGTGACCCCTGAGGTCAAGAGGGTTCGGCCCCATCGACCGAGATCGAATCGGACCGGGTACGAGCCGTCGCGCCGAAGCGGGAGGAAGCGGACTGTTCACGAAGAGTCCGCCGGCCAGGGTGACCTGGCTATTGTCGGGTACAGAAGCGTGCCCGGAAGCCTGGCAGATGATCTGGGAGATGACGACGTGGACAAGGACAAGAAGCTCGCCCTGCTTGAGGAACTCTTTGAACTCGACAGTGGAGAGTTGACAGAGGACACGGTTCTGGAAGACTTGGCGACCTGGGATTCCATGACCCGACTGTCCTTGATCGTGATGATGGATGACGAGTTGGGCAAGGAGTTGACTGGCGCCCAGATCCGGGATTTCGTGAAGGTGGCGGACATCCTAGACTTCATGGACCAGTAGCCCACAGAATCGGACGACACGCCGAGAATCCCTGCGGCGACGGGTGCCCTGCAGACGCAAGCCTCCCTTCACAGCAGGTGCATTGGACTGCAGCCCCAGCGCGCGAGGGCGTCCTCGGCTGCAGGCAACCGACCTCGGGCCGACGGGGGACCGCCGGACCGGCCGCCCGGGCCCCGTCTGTCGGCACCGGAGTCGTGCCCACGCACCTGTCAGAAGGCCAAGCCATGAGTGCAGGAGCCCGCCTCACGAGGATCCCGGAATCTGCCTCACAGGGTTCGCGTGATGACGATTATTGACGCCCACACTTGAAGGCCGCTTGTGAGCCGATCCTGACCAGAATCGGTGGCCGGTAGTCCAAATCGCCTGCCCGCATGAAACAGATGAGGGA
>JALHDH010000096.1 GCA_022839105.1 bacterium | reverse complement strand
CCGCCAGCCCTTCCACCTCGCGCCGGCCCGAGCACGCCATCGGGAACGCCGGCTGGGCGCCCCATGTCCTTCGCCGCCGACCCAGGCTGCGGATTCTGGCGAGGCCGGGGTCCTGGACTCGCCCCTGGGACTGTGGGATAATGTCGCCTGATTTCACATGGGGTGGGCCCCTGACGCCTCCCGGCCGCGACCGGCCCGGGAGACGAGATTGGATGTCGAGATGAACCCAGTGTCCCAGGATCAGGAGACCTCAAGCCAGGCCGAGTATGGCCTGCGCTCCGGAGCCGAAGAGTTTCCCCTCATGGTCGTCCTGTCGATCCTCTACCCATGCAACTTCGGCTGCCCGAGTTGCCCCTACACCGATGGGAACTCGGAGATCCGGAACTTCTACCGCGAGCACGGAGGCGAGATCTTCCCGGTTCCCCTGTGGAACAAGATCGCGACCGAGGCCGGGCCCCACGGCGCCTGGCTGCGCTGCACGGGCGGCGGCGAGCCGATGCTGCACCCCCACATGGTGGAGATGGTCGAATTCGCCAAGCAGAAGGGCTGCCGCGTCTGGATGAACACCAACTCCAGCATGTTCGGCCCCAGGCCCCAGCACCGCCAGAAGCTGGAGCGGCTGATCCGTGCGGGAATCGACCTGATCGAATTCTCGATGGACGCCGGGGATGCCGAGACCTATGCCCGGGTCCGCCCTCCCCGTGGCGGCCCGCCCCGGGACCCCCAGCAGTGGTTCGACGAGCACGTGGACAACATCCGCGCCGCGCTGGAACTCCGCAAGAGGTTCAAGGCCCCCACGCGCGTGGTGGTCTCGATCATCCGCCAGGAGTTCATCGAGGGCAGGCTGGACGAATACGTCGACTTCTACACCAACCAGGTCGGGGTGGACGAGGTGATCACCCGGAAGTACCTGACCTGGGACGACAACACGACCCTGCCCCAGAACCGGGCCTTGGACAAGCACCTGTACAAGGACCAGGCCACCGAGAAGACCGAACCATGCGTCTGGCCCTTCGAGCGGATGAACATCGACACCCTGGGCCGGGTCTCGCTCTGCGGCCAGGACGTCTCCTTCCGGAGCTCCAAGCTCTTCCCCAACATCAACGATCTCTCGGTCCAGGAGGTCTGGCAGGGCGAAACCTTCAACTGGTACCGCCGCATGCACCTGGAGGGCCGGGGCGCCGAAGCCTGGCCGTGTCGGGGCTGCTCGGCCTGGTTCGCGGGAATCCGGGACTGGAAGTATGGATGGCTCCGCGTCCTGAAGAACTCCGGCGAGCGCTACCAGGAGATGATGAAGCGCGATCTGGGAGTCGACGTCGAGCTCTTCCAGCCCAGGATCTGAGCTCTTCCCAAGACCCGCCCCCTCGAGAAGGCGATTCTCGGTCTTCCCGGGATTTCCAGGCAAACGGATCGAGCCTGGGGAGGGGGGTTGGCAACTCCAGCCCCCCTCCCTCGATCCGCCTCCCGCCGCGGCGGGTTGGCGCGGACCCCAGTGGATCCTGTATGATCTGGATCATCAACAGGATCCGGCCGCTCGGTGACAGAATGTCCGCTTTGCCATAAAATGGCGGCGTCACGGGGGCGTCCGGCTGGAGAGGTCCATCCATGAAAGGCTCTGCAGGTTTTCTAGACCGCCTGACCCAGGAAGAGAGAAGCGCCCTGGAGCCGTTGCTGCGTCCGAAGACCGTGCATCGGGGCGAGACCCTCTTCGAGCAGGGAGCCGAGCCGGAATGGTTCCTGCTGGTGGTCCGGGGCACGATGAAGGTCTGCCGCTCTTCAGGCCTGGGGCGGGATGTGATCCTCGAACTCCTCTTCCCCGGCGATCTTTGCGGCTCGCTTTGCGCCTTGGACCATCGGCCCTACCCGGTCAGTTGCGCCGCCTTGCAGGACGGCGAGGTCCATCGGATCCCCCGGGACGAATTCCTGGCCCTGTGCGCGCGTCATCCCGGCATCCTGGCCAAGGCCGTTCCGGACTGCCAGGAAAAGATGCGCCTGCAGCGCCAGATGCTGGTGGGCATGGCGGTCGAAAGAGCCGAGCAGAGAGCCGCCCGAGCCCTGCTGCTCCTGGCCGACCGCCTGGGCCGGCGGACCCCCGAAGGCCTGCTCACCCCGATGGTCCTGGACCGCCAGGAATTCTCCGAGATGATCGGCACCACCGTCGAGACGGCCATCCGGGTGCTGAGCCGGATGCGCAAGGACGGCATCCTCCACGAGGAGAAGCACCACTGCCTGGTCCTGGATGAGGCCCGCCTCATCCAGATGGCGGGCCTGGAGGACGAGACGTTTACCCCAGCCTCGTCCCGGGAAGACAGCCCAGAAGGAACGTGCCTGGGCTGCCTGGCCTGCTGAGCCGAGGCCGTCCCCAGACCCAAGTTTGCCAAGCTCTCCCGGGCTCCGCCCATGTCTGGCGCCAGGAGCCCGGAAGAATCCCCACCCACTGGAGACCTGCAATGACCAAGAACCGGACGGGAAAAGCAAGCCGGGAGGTGACGCCAGCCGAGGCGGTCTCACTCCTGAAGAGTGATTCGAACGTCTTCCTGCACGGCGCGTGCGCCTCGCCGCTCGTCCTGGAAGCCGCCATGTGCGAGCGCACGGACCTGAGCGAGGTCACCCTCTTCCACATCCACAAGAACGGCCCGGCCCCCTTCGCCGACCCCGAGCACCAGGGCAGGTTCCGCTCCGTCTCGCTCTTCACCGGGTCCAACCTGCGCCAGGCGGTGGACGAGGGGCGCGCCGACTTCGTCCCGATCTTCCTCTCGGACATCCCCTGGCTCTTCCTTTCGGGCCAGGTCCACCTGCACGCCGCGATCGTCCAGCTCTCCGAGCCGGACCGGCACGGATTCTGCACGCTGGGGCCTTCGGTCGACACGGCCCTGGCCGCGGTGCAGTCCGCCGACGTGGTGATCGCCGAGATCAACAAGCAGATGCCTCGGACCCACGGCAGCGGCTTTGTGCACCTCAGCCAGATCGATGCCTTCGTGCGCACCGACTATCCCCTCAGCACGGCGGCCCACGGGCGAGGTGGCGAGGCCGAAGCGACGATCGGCGGGATCATCGCCGACCTGATCCAGGACGGCTCGACCCTGCAGATGGGCATCGGCGCCATCCCCGACGCAACCCTGGCCCGGCTGGGCGACAAGTGCGACCTGGGGATCCACACCGAGATGTTCTCCGACGGCCTGGTCCCCCTGGTCGAATCCGGGGTGGTCAACAACTCGCGCAAGACGGTCCACAAGGGCCGCATCGTGACCAGCTTCGTCTCGGGAAGCCAGAAGGTCCTGGACTTCATCCACGACAACCCGATGTGCGAGTTCCATCCCTGCAACTACACCAATGACACGGCCCTGATCCGTCGCCACGACCGGATGGTGGCCATCAACAGCGCCCTGGAAATCGACCTGACCGGCCAGGTCTGCGCCGACTCCATCGGGCATCGGGTGTACAGCGGGATCGGGGGCCAGATGGACTTCATCCGGGGGGCAGCCCTGGCCCGCGAAGGCAAGGCCATCATCGCCCTTCCGGCCACAGCCAGGAAGGGGACGCTCTCGAGGATCACCCCGACCCTGAAGGCCGGAGCCGGCGTCGTGACGACCCGTGGCCACGTGCACTGGGTGGTGACCGAATTCGGAGCCGTGAACCTGCATGGCCGGACCCTCCGGCAGCGGGGTGAGGCCCTGATCTCCATCGCCCACCCGGATTTCCGGGGCGAGTTGAAGAAACAACTGCAGGAGCAGCGCCACTTCGTCCTGTCCTGAGAAAGGCCGCGTTCCGGGATCGCATCGGTGCCCGCTCCCTCCTGGGGGGGCGGGCACCTTCGGTTCAGCGGCGGGCCTGGCCCAGGATATGCCCCAGTTCGGGCAGGATCAGCTTCTCCATCGCCAGACGGACCGCGTGGGGCGAACCCGGCAGGGCCACCAGCAGGCGTCCCCTGAAGTCCAGCCCCGCCATGGCCCGGCTCAGCATGGCCGCAGAGCCGATCTCCTGGTAGCTCAGCAAGCGGAAGAGCTCGCCGAAACCGTCCAGGCGCTTGTGCACGAAACCTTCCAGGACCTCCACCGTGCCGTCCCGCGAGCTGATCCCCGTCCCCCCGGTGGTGAGGATCACTTCGAGCCGGGGATCGTCGAGGGCGGCCGCGACCAGGGCGCGAAGGCGGACCGGGTCATCCGGGATCAACTCGTAGCCGAGGACCTCATGACCGGCCCGGATCAGCTCTTCCTGGATCCAATGGCCCGAGGCGTCTTCTGCACGGGTCCGGCTATCGCTCAGGGTGATGATGGCGCAGCGGACGCTGGTGGGCCCGTAGGCCTTGTGCTGATGGGGAACCGGAGAATCCGGAGACATCAAAGACCTCCTGTCAGTCGGGTGAACTCATCCATCAGGCGCCGGGTCACCGGACCGGGGCAGCCGAGCTCGCGTCCGTCGATGGAGCGCAGGGGCGCCAGGGAACGGGTGGTGCTGCTCAGGAAGGCTTCCTCGGCCTGGGTCAGGCATTCCCGGGGCAGCTTCTCCTCGCGGACCACCAGACCCAACTCGCGGGCCAGGTCCAGAAGAACCGTGCGGGTCACCCCCTCGAGGATCTCCGAATCCAGGGAGGGCGTGGCCAGCACCTCTCCGGGCAGGACCAGGAAGAGATTCGAGCTGGCCCCCTCCGCCAGGTGTCCCGTCCGGGTCAGGAGCAGGGCCTCGTCGGCCCCTCTCTCGACCGCCTCGAAGAAGGCCAGGCGCGAGTTGAGCAGGTTCCCGGTCTTCAGGCCCGGCAGGCAAGGATTGGGGACGCTTCGCGGAACCTCCACGGTCACGGCCGTCAGGCCCTTTTCCAGGGTCTCCCGTGCGGTGGCCTGGAAGGGTCCCCCCAGGATCATCAGGGTCGGATGCTGCAAGGGATCCGGTGCATAGGAGAGCTCACCGGGTCCCCGGGTCAGGATCATGCGGATATAGTGCTCTCCATCGGGAAGGTGGCGGCGCAGATCCTCGACCCACCCCCCCAGGTGGGAATCCGACCATTCGATGGGGATCCGCAGTCCCCGGGCCGTGGTCCGCAATCGGCGGAAGTGGTCCGAGAGGCGGAACAGACGTCCGCCAAAGGTCCGCATGGCCTCATAGAGACTGTCTCCGTAGAGGAATCCGTGATCGTTGACCGGAATCCGGGCTTCTCGGAGGGGCAGGATCGAGCCGCCAATCCAGGCCAGCATGTCGCTCACAGGAGGTGGGGGCATCGCACTGCGTTCGATCCTCGGGGAACGGGTTCCTGCGCCGGCCCGCAGGACCCCCACTCCGCCCGCCGAACACGCGCTCGATGGCCTCCCCTCCCCCCCCTGGCTTGCGCCCTTATCGCCCCAAGGTCCTCCGGGATCCGGTCTACGGGAACATCACCATCCCCTCCCGGGTGCTGCTGGAGCTGGTCGATTCCCCTGAGTTCCAGAGGCTCAGGCGAATCCGCCAGTTGGGGATGTGCTTTGCGGTCTTCCACGGAGCCGAACACTCCCGCTTCCAGCACGCCCTGGGGGTGATGTGGCTGATGGCCCGGATCCTCGAGCACTGGCACCAGCGCCGGCTGGTCGACCTTTCGGAGGAGGAGCGCCAGACCGCCTGTGCCGCTGCGCTGCTGCACGACGTGGGGCACGGTCCCTTCTCGCATGCCCTGGAGCGGGTCTTCTCGGGGGTGGACCACGAGAGCCTGGGGCTTCAGGTGGTCCGGCGCCGGCTCGCCCCCATCCTGGAGCGCAACGGGCTGGATCCGGCCCGGGTCGAGGGAATCCTGGCCGGAACCGACCCCAACCCCGTCTTCCACGAGCTCCTGTCCAGCCAACTCGATGTGGACCGCATGGACTACCTGCAGCGGGACTCGCTGTACACCGGCGTCAAGTATGGCCTCTTCGACATCGACCGGATCGTCGACACGGTGCTTCCGATGCGCGAAGGCCCCGAAGAGCCCCTGCTCGCGGCCGTCGATCCCAAGGGAACCGAGGCGGTCGAGGAGTATCTCTTCAGCCGCTACTTCATGCACTGGCAGGTGTATCTGCACCGGACCGTGCGGGCCGCGGAGGTCCTGCTCCGGGTCGTCCTGCAGCGGGCGCGCGCCGTCCACGCCGAGACCCCCGGGGCCGTCCATCTGCCTCCGAACCTCCGGTTCCTCTTCGAGCCCCTCCCGCACGAGGAGGACCGTTTCCTGGACTCCTTCCTGAACCTGGACGACTTCGACTTCTTCCACGCCATCAAGTTGTGGCGGCAGAGCCCGGATCCCGTGCTGGCCGACCTGGCCAGCCGCTTCGTCGGACGCCGGCCCTTCAAGGCCCTGGAGCATCCCGGAGAAGGCGAGGTCCTGGATCGGATCCGCGAGAGCGTCCAGGAGTGTCACGGTGCGGACTGGGAGTGGTATCTGCACGAGGACACCCCTTCGGATCGGGGCTATGGGGTCTACGAGCCCGGCAGTGCGCGGATTCCGATCCGGGTCCTCATCGACCCGCCCTTCCGCTGGCAGGAGATCTCGCAGGTCACCCGGACCGAGGCGGTCCTGGCCCTGGCCCGGCAGGTTCGCCGTCCGCTCCTGCTCATGACCGGTGAGTCCCGCAAGCGGGTCCGTTCCTGGATGAAGACCCGCTCAAGCCAGGAGAGCACAGGCTCCTAGTCGATCAACCCCAGATTGCGGGCAAAGGCGGCCGCCTGCTGGCGCGTCCCGATGCCCAGCTTGCGATACACGTTGCGCACATGCGTCTTGACGGTGCCCTCGGCGGTCTTGAGGATCGAGGCGATCTCGCGATTGCTTGCCCCTGAAGCCAGCAGGATCAGGACCTGCTGTTCACGCTCGGACAAGGGCATGTTGGTCCGTCGCTCGCGGGCTTGATGATCCAGGTAGGCCGCCACCATGTCCCGGGGGATGACCGGTTCACCATGGGAGGCCCTGCGGACCGAGTCCACCAGCTCCTCGGCGTGGATCCTCTTGTGCATGTAGCCGTGGGCCCCGGCCTGCAGGCTCGAGACCACATCCTCGAAGTCCTCCGAAGCCGAGAGCATGACCAGCCGGGCCGTGCAGCCCATGGCGCGCAGCCGCCGGGTGGCTTCCAGCCCGTTCATGCCTGGAAGCCCCAGATCGATCAGGACCACGTCCGGACGAGCCTCGGGGATCTCCAGCAGCGCCTGTTCAGCCGTCGGAGCTTCTCCCACCACCGTGAGATCCGATTCGTGCTCCAGGACCCCGCGAAAGGCGCGCCGGACCAGGCCCTGGTCCTCGACCAGGAAGACCCGGATCGGATCCAGGCGATGTCGGACCTCCGTGTCGACGAGCCTCAGGGTCTCCTGCAGGCGCCGGGCCGCCCGCAGGGCCTCCTCGACGGGATCCAGGGCGGGGTTTCCGAAGCCCGCATACAGGATCGAGGCCCCGACCCCCACGCGGAAGGCCCTCATGTCTGCGCCGGAAAGCCGCAGGGCCCCCATGACCCCCGCGGCATCGGCGCCCCGCGAGGTCGGCTGGCCCCCGAAGACCAGCAGCGGCCTGAGGGGGGTCCGGGAGAGCACCGAGGCCGTGCTGGCCAGATCCCCCAGATAGCCCGAACCCAGCAGGGCTCCCATCCCCGGTCGACCCGAGACCCCCAGGCTGCGTGCCAGGACCATCCAGGCCGGCTTGACCCCCCCGCCGGGGACCTCCACCGGCGCCCCTGAAAGGTCCCAGGCCCCCACGCGTCCCGGCGCCCTCAGGACGAAATAGAGCCCTCGTTGGGGAAGCCGATCCAGGAAGGGCTGGAGGAAATCGTGGCAGATCCAGGGGGTCAGGATGGCCGCGTCGGCCTTCCAGCGATCGAAGACCGCTGCGGCGGCCGCCCGGCCCATCCGCGCCGACTCGCCCGGTCTGGCCCCCATGATGATCGGAATTCGGCCTCGCCAGGGCTCGAGAAGACGATCCAAGGTCGCCAGGCCCTCCAGGCCGAAGGCCTCGAACGAGGCCGTGATCGGGTGCAGGGCGGCGGGCAGGAGCCCTTCCGTCTCCAGGTTGCGCAGGATCTCCGCCAGCAGGTTCTCCCCGGCCCGGAGCGGCTGCTCGGTCGGGAGCCTCTCGGGATCCAGGTCGAGTTCCAGGCACCACAAGCTGTTGGCCCGTTCGGCCGAGTCGCTCAAGAACGTCATGAAGTCCTTGCTGGAGGAGCGCGGAGAGCCGGTCATGGGGAGCCAATTCCCTTTCGGGACCCGGCGACCTTCCCGGCCGGGGACTCGGTCCTCCCCGACCAGACCGTCCGCTCCAGACGCAGGACCGCGCGTCGGTGAGGCGGCGAGCTCCTCGTCGCGGCAGCCCGGTCCGCCCCTCCGGCGTGCGTCAGGAGGGCTCCCTCCAGGTGCAGGACCCCCCGGCCTCCGAGGTCCGCGTTGAAGGCGCCCCCGGCCCGGATCCCGGCCTCCAGGCAGAGGTCGGAGTAGTTGAGCCCTCCAAAGCGGGCCAGGACCCTGCGGAACTGGTCGGTCTTGGCCTGAACCAGGCCCGGGTCGGAATCCCAGACCGGTTGGAACACAAAGGCCGCCAGACCGTCCGGGGCGGGGACCTCCTCCCAACGCTGGACCTGACGTGCCTCGCGGTACTCGGCCATGGTCGGCAGCGGCTGGTGGGCCAGGACCCGGGCGGCCACGAAGTGGGCGAAGTCCTGGCGCGTCTCGGCCACCTCCAGGGGGAGCGGCTCGATCGTGATGTCTCCCCGGGCTTCCAGACCGACTCCGGAGCCCGGTCGGGAATCCAGGATGCTGGGGGCCATGAGTCGCAGGTTTCCCAGGCTGATCAAGGTTCCGCTCCCGAGAACGGTCCCCTCGACGTGGATCGAGCCTTCGCTGAACAGGACGGGGGGGTCGACGCCGGAGGAAGGCGGGCGGAAGCGCAGGCCGGGAAGCCCGCCCATGCCGAAGAGCAGCGGGTCGGTCCGGAAGGCCACGCCCTTGAAGCCCTTCCCCGAAGGACGGACTTCGAAGCTCCGGCTCAGAGTCAGCGAGAGTTCGGCAGGGTCCAATTCGAATCCCCCGCCTGCAGGCGCCCCGGACCAGCTCCCGAGGCGGAGGCCTTCCCCGGCGGGCGGGAGGGATTCCTCCTCGGGATCCCGGTCGAAGTATTCCAGATAGGGGCCGGCGGAATCGACCCGCCAGACGTAGACCCCTCCCTGGAGCGGCAATCCCTCTTCCCCCCGAACTCCGGGCTCGGCAGGAGCCTTTTCCCCGAATTCCTCGAAGGGCCCGGCCTGGAGCCCGAGAGGCCAGCCCGAGGTCCGCAGGGATCCGGGATCGAGATCCTCGATGGTTCGCCGGCGGGTGGTCTCGGGGTGGTTTCCGGTCATGGGGAATTGCCCTTCCCAGTCGGCGAATCCCGTCAGGGAAGCGGAATCCGCCTGCGGAGACCCGACCAGCCGGATCCAGGCGCGCAGAACCCTGTGTTCGGGTCTGGGATCCTCGCCGGCCCGGGCCACGATGACCAGGCAGGCCGTCGCCCGACCCGAGGGCCCCGGCCCCTTGCCCAGCAGATCGTTTCGCGAGAGGAGTTCCAGGGGGATCGGGTCCGCCTGGGGCCGCTCGACCGGAGGCGGAAAACGGATTTCAAACCGTGCGGTTCCGCCCTGGGAGGAGAGGAGGAGCCCTTGCACCCTCCCGCGCTCCTCGCGGACCGAGACCCCTGGTTCACGAGTCGGCTCTGCCGGGCCCAGGGCCTTCCAGCCCGGGTCCGAGGCCAGACGGGCCAGGGCGTGCCGCAGTCCCGCCTCGGCGGCCAGCAGCGCCGCCCGGCGCAGCCCGGACCGCGGGTCCTCCGGAAGCAGAAGACCTGGACGGCAGGCCGCCATCGCCATCCCCACGACCAGGAGCGCCGTCAGCAGGGCCACTCCCAGGCATGTCCCCCTCTGTCCGAAGCTCATCGGCTCAGTTATTGGGGATCACCCGGGCCTGATAGTGCACCGTGAAGGAGTCGTTCTCCAGAGGAGAGGTGCCCAGTTCCACCAGGCCCCTGGCCTCCAGAAGACGGAAGGCTCTCAGGCTCAGCACGACTTCGGGTTTGCGCAGGATCACCTCGAAGTCCACGACGCAATCGGCCAGGGTCTGAACCCTCTTGAGATCAGGCTCGGAGCCCATCAGGGCGGGGTCCATGAGATCCGCCCCCCCGGGAGCCGTCAGGTAGGTCGCCTCCACGGTCGACTCCGGGAGCAGGGTCGGAACGTCGATTTCCTTGCGGATCAACCACTTGTGGGGGCAATAGGTGTCCTTTCGACCCGCGGGCCTGCCGCACAGGAAACCATACTTCTGCTGATGCCACGCGTCGGTGGGACGGACCGCATAGTACAGGACGTTGCGCTTCCAGACGGGACTGCCCTCCTCGTCGCGGGCGAACCTCTCCTCCTGGGTCGTCTCGTCGGTGTAGACGGCCGTCAAGAACCAGACCGCCGAGCCGGAAACCTCCTTGCCGTCCAGGGTCCGGGCCTTCCCTGGAGCCCAACCGGCGGGCATGTTCGGGACGCAGAGCTGCTCGTAGCTGGCCCGCTTGAGATCCTCGAGCAGGAAGAGCTGGACCTTGCGCAACTGGGTCTGGACCGCGCTCTTGCTCTCGATGTTCTTCCAGGAGTTGACGCCGAAGCGCATGACGGCGAAGAGCGCCAGGATCAGGACGCTGAAGATCCCGGTGGTGAGGATCACTTCCATCAGGGTGGCCCCGCGCAGGGCACCCCGAGAGGCCCTGTGGGAGGCCCCGAGCGCCGGAGGTGCGAGCTGGAGGAGCCGGGCTGGGAGTGTCTTCATGGCTTCAATATCGGGAGTTCTCGTTGACCAGGCGGGTCACTTCGGAGCGAAGGGTCCCATAGCCGGCCCGGGCTCCAGGAACCGAGGTGGCCTCCTCGTTCCACCACCAGACCACGGCATCGACCTTCTTGACCCGATTGCCGACCTCCGCTCCCATCACGGTGTTGGCGTAGAGAAGGTAGGTGAAGACGGTCTGGTTGAGCCGTTCGGTCCCTCGCACCAGGGGATCGGCCTGGTAATCCCTCTGGAAGAAGAGCCTCCGGGAATTCTCGTCCCGCATGATTCCGTAGATTTCCCGGCTCAGAACGGACTGGGCGACCAGGGTTCCGGCGGTCAGATCCAGGGATTTCTGGCTGGCTCGCGTCACGGTCAGGAAGACCCCGACCACCATCAGCAAGGCGGTGGCCAGGATGCCGATGGAGACCAGGAGTTCCACCAGGCTGAACCCTGCCCAAGAGGCACCTTCCCCAGGAGAACCCGCTCGCCTGCTCACACGGGCTCTTCTTCACCGAGGCGCCGTCGGGACCCTGCTCGAAGACGGACTGAGCAGGGCGTCGACCCGACGCGCCGCATCATGGATGGCCTGGCGGGGAGTCTTGGCCTCCCGCAGGGCGCACAGGACCATCTCCTCGGAGAGGATCCTGAAGACTTCATTGAGGTGCGGGGTATTCTCCACCGAGCGGACCCAGGGGCTCTGCAGGGCGAACTTGGCCAGCGGGGCGGGAGCCTGCTGGAGGGCTCGGACGAAGTCCGGATCGGCCGTCAAGGGAACCCGGAAGGGCAATTGATGGGTCGTCTCCAGGAAGGCCAGGTCGTGCTCGCGGCTGGTCGCGAACTCGATGAACTCGGCCGCCAGTTCGGGGTTCCGACATCCCTTGAAGATTCCGAAGTTCCGGAAGTTCCCGTAGGTGTAGGTGGGCCTTCCCGCTGGCGTCCCGTCGGGAACCGGCAGCCCGATGAAGTCGAAGTCGACGCAGTCCCCGCCGGCATCGCGGATCTCCTCGATATTCCAGGGTCCGGTCATGATCAGGCCCAGTTCGCCGGCCAGGAAGGGGCGGATCCTCGAAGAGTCCTCCGCATCCAGCTCCTGACGGGGGGCCACCCCCTGGGCGAAGACGTCGGCCAGGAAACCCATGACGGCGACGCCAGCCTCGTTCTCGAAGTTCGCGCGACCATCCGGCCCCAGGAGGGGCTGGCCTCCAGAGGCGGCCAGGTAGAGAGGCAGGAAGTCGTAGTAGCGCTCCCAGAACTTCTC
>JALHDH010000209.1:944-3135 GCA_022839105.1 bacterium | reverse complement strand
CCGGACCTCTCCCTCATCGTCGCGCGCGCTGAGGGTCAGGGTGACCCGGTCGTCTCCATCCCCGAGCACCTCGGGCCTGGAAGGTTGCACATGCAGGCGTGGGGGCTCGGCTCGGACCGGGAGCGCCGGCACCCAGAGCAGCAGCGCCAGGAGCCAGAACAGGGCGCGGCTCCTCATGGCGGGGCCTCCGGGGGAAAGTACTCGGGCATGGAATCGTGCTGGATCTGGACCTGGGAGGGCTCGGGGGCGAAGTACCACCACCCCGCCCCCAGGAAGCCCCCGACCCCCAGAAGCAACAACAAGACCAGCCCCAGGCAGCAGCAACAACACCATGAAGGCTTGCGACGGGGCTTCGGGCCGCCCGGGGTCGGGTTCGGGTGGGGCGCGCTCAAGACAGGGGCCTTCCGCAGGCCTTGCAGAAGCGGGCGTCCGGGGCGGCGGTCTTCGAGCAGGCCGGGCAGAGCCGCAGCGCCAGGGGAGTGCCGCAGGCCTTGCAGAAGCGGCAATCCCTCCGATTGCCCAGGCCGCAGCGGGGGCAGGGGACCCCGGCGGAGGAGGGGCTCTCGACCTGGGGGGAGGGGGGCGCCGGGGAGGCGCCGGATGGGCTCGCCGGGGCGGGAGGCGTGGGGGGGAGGGCCGGACCAAAGGGGGTCGGGCGTGGCGAGAGTCGAGGCGGGGCGAGGTTCCGGACGGCCTGGCTGGCGGGAGCAGGAGGCGGTGGGGCGGCCTGGACCAGGCTTGCGGAAGGCGAGGGCCGGGCGGCTCCGAGGTCCGGGTCTGCCGGGCGCAGAGCCGGACCAACCGGGGCGGGCCGGCTGGTTTGAGGCCGTGGGGGGGCAGGTGGGACCGGCGCAGCGGGGGGAGGCGGCGGGAGCTTCCGGTTGGAAAGCCCCAGCAGATCCTGGCCCAAGGTGGCCTTCAATGGGGACAGGCGCAGGGCCAGCCAGCAGGCCAGGGCTCCCGCCAGCCACAGGAACGCGGCGGCCCAGGGCCAGGCGGACCCGGCGGTCAACCGGGCCAGGAGCCAGGCCAGCGGAAACCCTCCGGCCAGGAGGAGCACATCGAGTGCAAAGGCTGCGACTCGGACCACCCGAACCCTCCTCTTCCCTGGCAGGATAGCCTCCGGATGGCCTGCCGGCGATGACCCAGGTCAGCCTGCTGGTGGGATGGGTCCGCGGGGCGGATTCCTGAGGAGGATGGGGGAGTTCTTCGGCTGGCGCCTGGCCTCCAACCAGCGCGGCAGGGTCAGGACCCGCACCTCCAGGGCCTCGTGGTTGAAGTCCGCTCGGACCCGGACCCAGGATCCCACTCGCAGGCCATCCAGGCTGGGGGTGCAACGGGTGCGGTTGGAGGCCAGGTCGAAGGTGAAGAGGTCTCCGAACTCGGTCTCCAGCCGCATCAGGGAGCCGGAAAGGTCGACAACACGCCCCTGGAAGTCCTTCTGCCAGGAACCGCCCAGGGGATTGGCCCAGGTGGGCGCTCCCAGGCGGGCCAGCAACCGGTCGGTGGGCCAGAGGCCTTCCCGAACCACGGCACAGGGGCTGTCGTGGCGTTCCTGGCGGGTCAGGCGGGGGCGGTCCTGGATCTGGTAGCAGGGGACAAGGAAAGCCGAACGAAGAGCAACAAAGGCGATGTCAAGTCGTTTGTAGAGCGCCTTGGTGAGGATGAGACAGCCCTTGTCCTGATCCTCGATGAGATCACCGATGTGCAGAACCTCGGCTCCATCCTGCGTTCAGCCGACCAGTTCGGTGTCTCGCTCGTCATCCTGCCTGAGCGGCGCAGTGCACAGATCAACCCGACGGTTATCAAGGTTTCCAGTGGTGCTGCCCACTACGTCCCGGTTGCCCGGGTAGTCAACCTCAACCGCGAGATCGAATATCTCAAGGGCGCCGGTTTCTGGGTCTATGGGGCTACTCTCCAAGGAGAGAGCCTTCCGGCTGTCACCTTCCCCAAACGTACCGTCATCGTGATGGGCAGCGAGGGCAAGGGGATCTCCAAGATGACCGAAGAGCTGTGTGACCACCTCGTCACCATCCCCACCCGCGGTCACATCGACTCACTCAACGTCTCGGTGGCTACGGCCATTATGCTCTACGAGGTGCGTCGACAGCAACCGTAAGGGTTTGGTCACCTCACTTCCCCCGATACTATATCGGGAGATTATTGTCTGAACATCCTCTCTGTGGTTGAG
>JALHDH010000209.1:0-767 GCA_022839105.1 bacterium | reverse complement strand
CACGCTCTACTGTATCGTAGGAGTGAGGAGATAGGCCCAAATGTGAGCCACATTGTGCGGTTTTCTCAAACTTCTGTCCAGTTTCTATAACTATGCATACAATTTGCATCTTGATGCATAAAGGTGCAAACAATTCCTTGTAATCTAGGTCAGGATTTCGTATTATGAGGAAATGGGGAATACCCCACTAAGGAGAGAAGAAAATGAAAAAGACGTTTGCTCTTATTCTCGCTGTTCTTCTGGTTTCAGGAATCCTCTTTGCAGCCGGTACAAAGGAAGCACCCAAGGCTGCTGCCACTGACTTCCACGTGGGGATTGTGACCGGTACGGTCTCACAGTCCGAGGATGACCTCAGAGGCGCAGAGGCGCTCATCAAGGAGTACGGCTCGGTTGCAAGTGGTGGAATCATCCAGCACGTCACCTACCCTGACAACTTCATGGATGAGGCCGAGACGACCATCAGCGTCATCGCCGGTCTTGCTGACGACCCGAAGATGAAGGCGATCATCGTCAACCAGGCAGTTCCGGGAACCACCGAGGCGTTCCGCCGCATCAAGGAGAGACGGCCTGACATCATCACCATGGCCGGTGAAGCCCACGAGGATCCAGGTGTCATCCAGAGCGCCGCTGACCTTGCGGTGAACAACGATTTCGTTGCCCGCGGCTACACCATCATCCATACCGCCCACGAGCTGGGTGTGGATACCTTCGTGCACATCTCGTTCCCCAGACACATGAGCTACGAGACCCTCTCCCGCCGCGCCGCC
>JALHDH010000095.1 GCA_022839105.1 bacterium | reverse complement strand
AGCGGAGCGTAGTTGGAAACTACGTGAGCACCGCAGAGGTGCGCCTGACGACGCAGACGGGCCCGCATCGGCGGCCGAATGCCACGGTAGGTGGCGGATCCAGGTCCGACCTGAATCCGCCGCCCGGCAGCCTCCCGGAAGGAGCGTGCCCCCCCATGCCCCTGCCTGTCCGGCAGGAAGCGGGGCCCTCCGTGCCCGGTGGCGGATTCAGGCCCGACCCGCCCCGTCTGCGGCCGGCCTTGAAGCTGACCGAGTCCTGCAACCTGGCCTGCCGCTACTGTTACCAGGAGGGCAGGCTGGACTCGGGGCGGTTCATGTCCACCGAGACCCTGGAGCGGATCCTCTCGGAGGTGGCCGCCAACTCCCAGGGTCCGATGCACCTGCTGTGGTATGGCGGCGAGCCCACCCTCCTGGGCACCCGGCGCTTCGTCGAGGCCCTGGAGCGGGCCGAGCGGGTCTTTGAAGGGCGAGCGCTCTACCACGGCCTGCAGACCAACGCCACCCTGATCGACGAGGAATGGGCCGATCTCCTCGCGGCCCGCCGCTTCGCCGTGACCGCCAGCCTGGACGGCCCGGCCTGGTTGCACGATGCCCACCGACCGGACCGCAAGGGTGGAGGAAGCCACGCCCGTGCGCTGGCCGGGATCCAGGCCCTGCAGGCCCGGGGGCTCCAGCCGCGGGTTTCCGCCGTGATCACCCCCCAGAGCCTTCCCCATGCCGGAGAACTGGTCGACTGGTTTGCCGAGAACGGGATGCAGGAGGTCGACTTCGTGCCCTCCACCCGATGCACCCGGGGCTCGTTCGAAGTCGAGGTGGATGGAGAGGCCTTCGCCGCCTTCATCATGAAGGTCTTCGACCGCTGGCTGGAGTTGGGACGGACGGACTTCCGGGTCCGGTTCCTTTCGGAACTGGCCCGCAAGATGGCCGGGCACGACCCCTACTTCTGCAAACTTGAGGGCAGTTGCTCGCAGTTCGTGGTCTTCGGCTGGAATGGCGACGTGTATCCCTGTGACGAGTTTTCGGGGTTGCCCGAGACCCGCCTGGGCAACATCCACCAGGCCTCCCTGGCCGAGTTGCGCGGGTCCGAAAAGGCCCAGGCCCTCTTCCGCCAATGGAGCACCCCCCCCGAGGCCTGCCAGGACTGCCGTTGGTTCCGACTCTGCCGGGGTGGCTGCCCCTGGGAACGCCGCTTGAGCGGGAACCCGGCGAACCCCACCCTCATGTGCCCGGCCCTCAAGGCGCTCTTCGAAAGGCTCTCGCACGAGATCCCGGGGACCGCCGAGCGCTGGGGCGCCGCCTGAAGTCCCTGAAGGCGCGCCTCCCCATACGGACTTCCAGGCCTCCGGGAAGGACGGGCAACAAGCCCTTCGTGCCCGATGGCCCCGCCGGGGGCGCCTGAAGACCGACCCGCACCGATGCCCTGGGCCCGCTTCCGGCCCGGGGCCTCTTTCCGTACCGGGACCTTCTCCCTAGCCTTTGCCCGAGGGCGAGCCCCCGGGCTTGACATCCTCCGGGAAAAACGATATATCCATATCGATAAAAACTTATCGACTCAACCCGAGATCCTCCCGGAGGTGAAGGCGTGAGCCCCTCTCCCAACGACCAGGCCCTCGTGGCCATCCCGGAGCCGACCCTCAAGCGTCTGCCCTACTACTACAAGTCGATCCAGGGGCAGCGCGAGGCCGGGCGGGAGTTCGTCTCCTGCACCACCCTGGCCGAGGCCCTGGGCCTGAACCCCATCCAGGTCCGCAAGGACCTCCAGGCGACCGGAGCCGTCGGCCGTCCCAAGGTCGGCTACCACGTCAGCACCACGCTGGACGCCATCGAAGAGTGCATGGGCTACCACAACACCAAGGACATCTTCCTGGTGGGAGCCGGCCACCTGGGCCAGGCCTTGTTGGCCTATCCGGGCTTCTCCGAGTTCGGATTCAACCTGGTGGCGGCCTTCGACGTGGACCCGACCAAGATGGAGACCGAATTCGCCGGCAAGCCCATCCTGGACGCCTCGAGATTGAGCGACCTGGTCCGCCGCATGCACGTGCAGATCGCCATCCTGGCCGTACCCGCCACCGCTGCCCAGGCAGTGACCGACACCCTGGTCCGGGCCGGGATCCGCGCCATCTGGAACTTCACCCCCACCCGGCTGGCAGTCCCCAAAGGCGTCCTGGTCCAGGACGAAAACCTGCTGGCCTCGCTCTCGGTCTTGTCCAAGCAACTCGAAAGCTCCCGCGCCAAGTCACACAAGGAGTCCATCCATGGAGAACCTGAGGAACTTTGAGCAGGTCTGTGCCATCCTCAAGGAGCACGACCACAACCCCAACCGCCTGATCGCCATCCTGCAGGCGGTTCAGGAGGTCTACCGCTACCTTCCCGAGGAGGCGATGACCTTCATCGCCACCTCGCTGGGGATCCCTCCGGCCAAGGTCTTCGGGGTGGCCTCCTTCTATGCCCACTTCACCCTCGAGCCCAAGGGGCGCTACGTCCTGAAGATCTGCGACGGGACGGCCTGCCACGTCAAGAAGTCCACCGAGATCGAGGAAGCCCTGCGCAAGCACCTGGGGCTCAGCTCGCAGAACCCGACCACTCCCGACATGCTCTTCACCCTCGAGACGGTGAGCTGCCTGGGAACATGCGGTCTGGCCCCGGCCCTCGTGATCAACGACGAGGTGCACGGGCTTCTGAGCCCGCAGAGCGCACTGGCGCTCGTCCAGGAGATCCAGGACAGGGAGGCTGCCGTCCATGCTTGAAACGATGACCCTCGAGACCCTCAAATCGGATCACGATCGCTGCGCCGAACTCGTCCACAAGCGCATCATCGTCTGCGCGGGGACCGGCTGCACGGCCAACGGTTCGATGGCCGTCCACGACGAGTTCGTCCGCCAGCTCGAGGCCCACGGCCAAAAGGCCCTGGTGGTCCTGGACAAGCCCGAACCCGGCTACCAGGTCTCCGGCAGCGGTTGCCAGGGATTCTGCCAGATGGGCCCGCTGGTCTCGATCCTCCCCGAGGGCCTGATGTACTGCAAGGTCCGCCAGCAGGACGTGGCCGAGATCGTCCGGGAGTCGGTGCTGGGCGAGAACTGCGTCGAGCGCCTGGCCTACAAGTGCCCCGACAGCGGTTGCACCTGCAAACACATGGACGACATCCCCTTCTACCACCGGCAGAGCCGTTTCGTCCTGCGGATGTGCGGCTTCCTGGACCCCGAGGATCTGGCCGAGTACATCGCCCAGGGCGGCTACTTCGCAGCCCGAAAGGCGGCCACGGAGAGCACTCCCGAGCAGATCTGCGCCACCGTCCTGGAGTCCGGCCTTCGAGGGCGCGGGGGCGGAGGTTTCCCAGCCGGCCGCAAGTGGGAGATGGCCCGAATCCAGGACTCGCCCAAGAAGTACATCGTCTGCAACGGCGATGAAGGAGACCCCGGCGCCTTCATGGACCGAAGCGTCATGGAGGGCAACCCCCACAGCGTCTTGGAAGGCATGATCCTGGCGGCGCTGGGCATCGGGGCCGACGAGGGCTACATCTACGTCCGTGCCGAGTACCCCCTGGCCGTGGCCCGGATGAAGAGGGCGGTCCGCGACGCGACCGAGGCGGGGATCCTGGGCGAGAGCCTCTTCGGAACGGGCCGACGGATGACCATGACCGTGATCGAGGGGGCTGGAGCCTTCGTCTGCGGGGAAGAGACGGCCTTGTTGTCCTCCATCGAAGGCAATCGCGGCATGCCGACCCCCAAACCTCCCTTCCCGGCCCAGAAGGGGCTCTTCGATTGCCCCACCATCATCAACAACGTCGAGACCCTGGCGACGGTCCCGCTGATCTTCAGGCTGGGAGCCGAAGGCTTCCGGGCCATCGGCATCCCCTCCTCGCCGGGCACCAAGACCTTCGCCCTGACGGGACACGTGGCCAACACCGGGCTGATCGAGGTTCCCATGGGCACGACCCTGCGGCACATCATCGAGGACATCGCCGGAGGCGTGACCGATGATCACGGGGCCCTGTGCGGGACCGACTTCAAGGCCGTGCAGATCGGCGGTCCCTCGGGCGGCTGTCTGGTCCAGGAACACCTCGAACTGCCCCTGGACTTCGATTCCCTGAAGAAGGCCGGAGCGATGGTGGGTTCGGGCGGCCTGGTGGTCATGAACCGCTCGACCTGCATGGTGGAGATCGCGCGTTTCTTCATGCAGTTCACCCAGAACGAGTCCTGCGGGAAGTGCGTCCCCTGCCGCGAGGGCACCAGGCAGATGCTGGCCCTGCTGAACGACATCGTCGAAGGGCGCGCCACCCTCGAGACCCTCTCGCTGCTGGAAGAGGTGGCCGAGATGGTCCAGATCGGCTCGTTGTGCGCCCTGGGCAAGACGGCCCCCAACCCGGTGCTCTCGACGCTGCGCTACTTCCGCGAGGAGTACCTGGCCCATGTCGTCGACAAGCGCTGTCCCGCGGGCAAGTGCGCGGCCCTGAGGACCTTCTCCATCGACGAGGAGAAGTGCATCGGCTGCGGATTGTGCAGGCGCAAGTGCCCGGTCGGGGCCATCGAGGGTAGTCCCAAGAAGCCTCACCGGATCGACGGCGAGAAGTGCATCCGCTGTGGAGCCTGCCTCGATTCCTGCAAGTTCGCCGCCATCTCGGCCTGAGTCCCCCCTCCGACCCGCCGCTTGAGAAGGCGGCCATCTCGCCGCTCAACGCGGCCACGAAAAGGGACCCCACATGAAACGCCAGACCTTGAAGATCGACAACACCCCGGTCTCCTTCGGAGAGGAACGGAACCTGCTGGAGGTGATCCGCAAAGCGCATATCGAGCTGCCGACCTTCTGCTACCACTCCGAGATGAGCATCTACGGAGCCTGTCGGCTGTGCATGGTGGAGGTGGAAGGGATGGGCATGGTGCCGGCCTGCTCGACCCTGCCGGCGGAGGGCATGGTGGTCCGCACCACCAGCGAGCAGATCCGCAAGTTGCGCAAGATGGTGATCGAGTTGTTGCTGGCCTCCCACGTGGGGGATTGCCCGTCCTGTTCCAAGGGCCCCTCCTGTCAGCTCCAGAAGCTGGGCCAGCGCCTGGGGGTGGACAAGGTCCGCTTCCCCCAGTCCCGGACCCCCGTCCGCATCGACCTGTCCTCCCCCTCGCTCCTGCGCGACCCGAACAAGTGCGTCCTGTGCGGCGACTGCGTGCGGATGTGCAACGAGATCCAGACCGTGGGCGCCATCGACTTCGCCTATCGGGGGTCGAAGTCGACGGTGATGCCCTGCTTCGGCAAGGACCTCGGCGAGGTGGAATGCGTCAACTGCGGTCAGTGTGCCCGGGTCTGCCCCACCGGTGCCCTGGTCCCCCGACCCAACATCGATGAGGTGTGGAAGGCCCTGCACGATTCCTCACGGACCGTTGTGGCCCAGGTGGCTCCGGCCGTCCGCGTGGCCCTGGGCGAGGCCTTCGGCCTGGAGCCCGGAACCATCACCACGGGGCGCATCGTGGCGGCCCTGCGACGGATGGGCTTCGACCGGGTCTACGACACCTCGTTCACCGCCGACCTCACGATCCTCGAGGAGGCTGAAGAGTTCCTGGCCCGCAAGAAGGAGGGCCAGAACCTGCCTCAGTTCACCTCCTGCTGCCCGGCCTGGGTCAAGTTCACCGAACAGTACTACCCGGAGTACCTGGGCCATCTCTCCACCTGCAGCTCCCCTCAGCAGATGATGGGCGCCCTGTGCAAGGCCAGCCTGAAGAAGCTGCAGAACATCCCGGCCGAGAAGATCGTCATGGTCTCGATCATGCCCTGCACGGCCAAGAAGTACGAGGCCAGACGCCCCGAGCACAGCCGGGGGGACGAGCCGGATGTCGACCTGGTTCTGACGACCCAGGAACTGATCCTGATGATCAAGGAGTCGGGCCTGGTCTTCAACCAGCTCGAGCAGGAGTCTTTCGACATGCCCTTCGGCTTCACCACCGGTGGAGGCGTGATCTTCGGGAACTCCGGCGGGGTCACCGAGGCCGTGCTGCGCTACGCGGCCGAGAAGATCACCGGCCGCAAGGACTCCAACTACATCTTCAAGGCGGCCCGCGGCCAGGAAGGCCTGCGCGAATTCAGCCTGACGGTCGAAGAGACCCAGCTCTCGGTGGCGGTGGCCAGTGGACTGGGCAATGCCCGCGAGGTGATCCGGCGCATCCAGAGCGGAGAGAAGCACTATGACCTGGTGGAGGTGATGGCCTGTCCGGGCGGCTGCATGAACGGCGGCGGCCAGCCGATCTCCTCGGACGCCGACTACAAGGCGAAGCGCACCTGCGGACTCTACGACAATGACAAGATGCTGCAGTTGCACAAGCCCCAGGAGAACCCCTATATCGCCGAGGCCTACGAGAAGTTCCTGCAGAAGCCCGGCAGCCACCTGGCCCACGAACTGCTGCACACGACCTACAGCCCCAAGCGGCGAACCTCGGGATTCGCTCCCGAACCCGAGCAGGAGGAGGGCCAGCTCGAAATCTCGATCTGTTTCGGGACCAGTTGCTTCCTGCGCGGCGCCCAGCAGCTCTACAGCGGGATCAACGCCTTCCTGGCCGAACAAGGCGCCAAGGCACAGGTCTCGATCAACGCGACGTTCTGCTACGAACGCTGCGACCGGGGTCCGGTCGTGAAGATCGGCGAAGAGGTCCTGGAACACTGCACCCTGGACCAGGCCCGGGCCGCCATCCTTCAGCACCTGGCGGGCAGGAAGGCGGAAGTTCAGATCTGAACCGGTGGAGGCCTTGATGAACCAGCCTTTGGACATCCTGCGGACCCTCTCGGCCAGGTGCCGGGACTGCTATCGCTGCGTCCGGGTCTGTCCGGTCAAGGCCATCGGCGTCCACGACAACCAGGCCTGGGTCGATCCCGAGCGCTGCATCCTGTGCGGGACCTGCGTCAAGGAATGCCCCCAGCATGCCAAGGTCTACAGGGATGACACGGGTCTGGCCGCAGAGCTGGTCGCCGCGGGGGGGGCCGTGGCCAGCGTGGCTCCGTCCTTCGCCGCGGTCTACGGCGGCTGGAAGGCGTCCAGACTGCCCTCGGCCCTGCGCAAGCTGGGTTTCCTGGCCGTGGCCGAGACCTCCGAGGGCGCGGAGATCATCTCCCGGGAGACCTCCGAGATCTGCTCGCGACCCGAGAACGCGACGAATGTCTGCACCGCATGCCCGGCGGTCGTCTCCTTCGTCGAGAAATACCACCCCGAGCACATGGGCTCCCTGCTCCCCGTGGTCTCACCCATGATCGCCCACGCCCGGGCCATGAAGGCCCACTGGGGAGCGGGAACCCGGGTGGTCTTCATCGGTCCGTGCCTGGCCAAGAAGCGGGAGGCCGAGCGGACCGAGTACCGGGGCGATGTGGACGCCGTGCTGACCTTCGAGGAGCTGGACCGCTGGCTGGAGCGCGAGGGAATCCGCCTGGAGGACTGCGCCGAGAGCGGATTCGACAATCAAGGCCGGATCCCCACGGCCAAGCTCTTCCCCCTGCCGGGAGGAATGATCCGGACCCTGGGCCTCTCCGCCGATACGACCCAGAAGGAGATCCTCCATACCAGCGGCATGGAGAATGTCCGGGCCCTCTTCGCCTCAGCCGACTCGGTCTGGGGCCTGCACCTGGTCGAGCCCCTCTTCTGCCAGGATGGCTGCCTGGGCGGTCCAGCCACCGGCTCTTCCGAGACGGTCTTTCATCGGCGCGCCAATCTCCTGGCCTACTGTTCCCGGAAGTCGGCCCTGCCCGAACCGGAAGATCTTCCGAAAGCGGACTTCGATCTGCAGACCCGCTTCGCGGCCTCGAGACTCGAAGAACCCGTGGTCTCCGAAGAGCAGATCCTGGAGGTGTACGAGCGGACCGAAAAGCTCGACGCCGCCGCCCAGCTCAACTGCGGGGCCTGCGGGTATGGCAGTTGTCGCGAGATGGCCACCGCGGTGATCCGAGGCATGGCCAACTCGGAGATGTGCGTTCCCTACACCCGCCGATTGGCCGAGCGACGCACCGACAAGATCATCCAGACCAGCCCGAACGGCATCGTGACCTTGGACGAGGAACTGAAGATCCTCTCCATGAACCCCTCGTTTCGCACCTACTTCACCTGCAACGACGCGGTCCTGGGCCGCCGCATCTCGTATCTTGCCGATGCCAGCGCCTTCGAGAAGCTGCAGACCGAATCCGCGGAGCGCGTGGATGCCATGGTCTCGTGCTACGGCAAGCAATTCCACCTGATCGCCTATCGGATGCCCGAGGATCGGCAACTCGTCGGGATCTACACCGACGTGACGGGAGTCCAGTTGACCCGGGCCAGGCTGGATTCGATCAAGCAGCAGACCATCATGCAGGCCCGCGAGCTTCTCGAACATCAGATCCAGATGGCCCAGACCATGGCGCGCTTCCTGGGGGACAGCACGGCCCGGGGTGAGGAACTCGTCGAGAGGCTGATGAGCATCCATGACCAGTGAACCCTCGATCCGGTCTCTGCCGACCGGTCACTCCCGGGGGCTTCTCTATGTCCAGGACAGCGTCGGACAGGTGCGCAAGCACCGCCACAACGTGTGCGGAGACCACTTCCTGTGTCACCGCACCTTCCACGAGACCTTCTTCATCCTGTGCGACGGGATCGGGTCGGGAGTGCGCGCCAACATCGCCGCCACCATGTGCGCCCATCGGCTCCTGCATCTCCTGAGCCACGGCATCCCGCTGAGTCGGGCCAGCGAGAGGGTGGTCTCGATGATGCACCGGGCCCGAACCGAGGTGGGGATTCCCTTCGCCGCCTTCAGCATCGCCCACATCCTCAACCACGGCCAGTACACCGTGATCTCCTACGAGAGCCCCGCGCCGCTCCTGGTCAGCCGCGGCGTGGCCGAATCGCTCCCCCAGAGCTTCCTGACCCGCGGGCACGAGGTGGTGGCCGAGTCGGGAGGCCACCTGCGACCCGGCGAAGCCCTGGTCCTGATGACCGACGGGGTGACCCAGGCCGGCCTGGGCCGGGTCAAGGGGACCGGCTGGGGTGAGGAGCGCGTGGTGGCCGAGATCAACGCGATCCTCAGGCGGGGAGTCCGGCCCGAGCGGCTTCCCGAACCGATCCTGGAGCAGGCCCGGGTCCTCTCGGGCGGCGCCCACGGCGACGACACGACGCTGGCGGTGCTCTCCTGCCGTCAGGCCGAGGTCCTGAACCTTCTGACCGGCCCCCCCCGGATCAAGGGCGCCGATCGCGACTTCGTCGAGCAGTTCCTGGCCCAGGAGGGCTGCAAGGTGGTGTGCGGCTCGACCACGGCCGACATCGTGGCCCGGGTGACCGGCCAACCCTTGAAGGTCCTGGAGCTCTCCACCTCTTTTGCCTCCCCCCCCACCTACCAGATCCCCGGGATCGACCTGGTGACCGAGGGCGCCGTGACCCTCAACCAGATCTACAACATCCTCGAAGAGGACCTGGAGGACTACCAGGGCGGTTCGTGCGTGGGCCAGATCTGCCGCATGATGAGGAGCGCGGACATGATCCGCCTCTTCGTGGGGGGCGCCCGCAACCTGGGCAACCAGGGCCTGGAATTCAAGCAGCTCGGCGTCCTGCCCCGCAGCCTGATCGTGAACCTGCTGGTCGAGAAGCTGCGGAAGATGGGCAAGGTGGTCGTCGAGGAGAAGTGCTGACCCCGGCGGCGGGGTTCTCGGGCCTTCGGTCGAAGAACCGGATCATGGAAGACTTCTGGAGCACGGGTCTGCTCCTCACCGGCGCCCTCTGGTGCCTGGCCACCCTGGCCTTCTCGGCGCAGACGGTGCGCGGCCTCTTGCACCGCCGACGGGAACGGGAACGCCAGGACAGGGACGAGGAAGCGGAAAGGTCCTGAACCTGCGCCCCGAGGCGCACCCGCCCGAAACCAGGTGCACGAGCCACGGAGCCCGGGTGACTGATTCGGGTCCCCGCCACCCGGATCGCCCTGAGAACACCCGCCCCCCCCAGGGCCTGGACAGAATCGTCCGGCGAGGTCGACCGGACTGGTCTGGGAAGCCTGGGAAGGGAGTTCCGATCCCCACGAGCTTCACCAACCAGGTGGTCCGGGGGCGGATCCTGGACGGGAACGGCTCGGGCTACCTCGCCGACAGCGAGACCGACCCCGACCGCATGCGCTGGGAACTGGTCGACGGGACGCTGACGGTCTTGAACGACTGACGGCCCGGAAGTCCGGGGCCGCGCCCCGAAGGAGAGGGCCTCCCCTCCGGGGCGCTGACTTTCTAGACCTGAACGGCCTCCTCGACGGCCAGGGTGACCTGGACCTCGAAGCGCTCGCCCTCGGAGGGCTCGCCTTCGAGGCACTGCACCCGGGCCCCCTCGGCCGTCCCCGCCAGCAGCACGTCGGCCAGCACCGGCTCCAGGGCCGCCAGATCGCCCTCCGAGCCTCGGACCACGAGCGACTCCACCGGCCAGCGCAGCTTCTTCTGGGCCATCGTCTTGGCCTGACGGATCTTGCGGAGGACCTCGACGCCACAGGCGTAGACCTCGCCCTGCTCGGGCTCGGGCGCGGCGAGTTCCTCGACCGTGGGCCAGGGGGAGGTGTGGACCGAGCGTTCGCGGCCCTCACCGGCCATGCGCCAGGACCAGACCTCCTCGGTGATATAGGGCAGGAACGGGGCGAAGAGACGCAGCATGGTCCGCAGGGCCAGATGGAGGGTGGCCATGGCGCTGCGCCGGCCGGCGGTATCCTCCGCCTCATACGAGCGGCGCTTGACCAGCTCGACGTAGTCGTCGCAGAACTCCCAGAAGTCCCCCTCGATGGCCTGCAGGGCCAGGGCGTATTCGAAGCGTTCGAAGGCCTCGGTCGCCTCGGAGACGATCCGGCGCAGTCGGGAAAGCAGGGCCCGATCCAGCGGTTCGGTGACGTGCTCGAGGGTCCAGCGGTCCCGCCCTTCGACGTCCCGCTCCAGTTGCATCAGCACGAAACGACTGGCATTGAAAAGCTTGGTGGCCAGGCGCCGACCATTGTCGAAGAGCTTGGAGTCAAAGACGGTGTCGGTGCCCAGTCGGGCCCGAGCCGCCCAGTAGCGGACGCCGTCGGCCGAATACTCGTCCAGGAAGTGGCCGGGAGTGACCACGTTGCCTTTGGACTTCTCCATCTTCTTGCGATCCGGGTCCAGGATCCACCCGCTGATCACCACATGCTTCCAGGGGATGGTTCCCTCGTGCATCCAGGCCTTGACGATGGTGTAGAAGGCCCAGGTGCGGATGATCTCGTGCGACTGGGGCCGGATGTCCATGGGGAAGAGCTTGCGATGGCGCTCGGGGTCCTCACCCCAACCGCTGACGATCTGAGGTGTCAACGAGGAGGTGGCCCAGGTGTCCATCACGTCCGGGTCGCCGGCGAAGCCACCGGGCTGGTCGCGCTGGGACTCGTCGTAGCCCGGGGCGGGCTGGGAGAGCGGGTCCACCGGCAACATCTCGGGGGTCGCATAGATCGGGTTGGCGTGATCGACGGTGCCATCTGCCAGGACGGGGTACCACACAGGAAAAGGGACCCCGAAGAAGCGCTGGCGGCTGATGCACCAGTCATACTGCAGACCCTCGATCCAGTGCTCGATCCGAGTGCGCATGTGCTCGGGGTGCCACTGGACCTCCCGCGCCTTGGCCAGCAGGGCCTCCTTGTGTTCCAGGAGGCGCACGAACCACTGTCGGGTGGTCACGAACTCCAGGGGATGCTCGCCCTTCTCGTAGTATTTGACGAACTGGCGGGTGGGCCGCAGTTCGCCCACCAGGGCGCCGACCTCGCGCAGCAGTTCGGCGATCCGGGTCCGGGCCTGCTTGACGTACAGGCCCTTGAGGTGGGACCAGGCCTCATTGGCGGCTTCAGGGTCCAGGCTGCCAAAGGGAGCCGCGCCGAAGTCCACCGGTTGCATCCGCCCGTCGCGGCCGATCAACTGCCGCAAGGGCAGCTCCAAGGCCCGCCAGAACTCGACGTCGGCGGTATCGCCGAAAGTGCAGACCATCAGGATGCCGGTGCCCTTCTCGGGGTCGGCGTGCGAGGCCGGCAGGATCGGGACCGGGGCCCGGAAGAGCGGGGTGATCGCGGTCTGGCCGAAGAGGTGCTGGTAGCGCTCGTCGTCCGGATGGGCGACGACGGCGATGCAGGCGCCCAGCAGCTCGGGGCGGGTGGTCGAGATGGTGAACTCCCCTCCTCCCTGGACTTCGAAGCGCAGATCGTGGAAGCGGCCCTCCCCCTCCCTGTCCACCATCTCGGCCTGGGCCACGGCGGTACCGAAGCCGGTGTCCCAGGCGGTGGGAAGCTCGGCGTGGTAGACCAGGCCCTTGGCCACCAGGTCCAGGAAGGAGAACTGGGAGGTGCGCCGGCAATGGTCATCGATGGTGGTATAGG
>JALHDH010000094.1 GCA_022839105.1 bacterium | reverse complement strand
CCGAACGACCGCAGCCAAAGAGTCGACTTCAGGAAGCACCTGCGCTTGGTCGATTGCCCGTCAGGACTGCGGTCAGTGGCCTAATTCATGGGTCTTGGGGCTACCACCAACTGTCGCTCGTGGGCAGGTAGGGGTGGTAGCTCCGCTTGTTTTCGGGGTGGCCGAAGCCTTTCAGGAACGGACTCTCGGTCTCCAGGACCATGTCCCGTCCCTGCACGCGGTAGCGGAATTGCCCGTCAGGGGCCATGAAGTCGCGAGGAACTGCCGGCAGCCAGGTCGGGACCAGGGCCTCCAGGTTCGGCGGCCACCCGCCGCGTTCAGCCCGGTAGAGTTGAAGGGCCGCCAGCAGGCGATTGGCCTCCTGGCAGGACAGCAGGTTGCGGTAGCTGATGCGGGCCCGGTAGTAGTTGGGAACCATCAACGGGGCCAGCACACCCTTTTCGACCTCTTCCATGTCGGCACCGATGTTTCCAGACCTCTCGGCCGAGGAGGCCAGCATCAGGTCCAGGAAGTAGCGCCGCTGGTCCAGCATGAAGTTGGTGTAGAGGCGACGCTCGCGCTCGCGGACCGGGGGCAGCCTGAGAAGCACGACCCGGGTGAGGTCGTGGAGGTCTTCGCCCAGGGTGCTTGCGCTGACCCCCTTTTCGCGCAGTCCGTTGAAGGTCGACAATCCAACGGCAACCTCGCCCTCCATGGCCTTCCCGAAGCCCTCCGGGCTGAAGCGGACCTCCTCCAGACCGGCCAGGGTGGTCCGGTAGTCCTGCGGGCCCAACTTTCCTGAAGCCAGCAGCTCGGTCAGGGCCTCCATGGGCATCTGGGCGATGGCCACGGCGATCATCTCTTGGATCAGGGGCCCCTGGCCCGACATCTGCCGGCCAAACCGAGCGACCAGCAGGAAGGAGTCCAGGGCTTCCGCCAGGCGCCCTTCTCGCCAGGCCTCCAGGCCACAGAACATCAAGCCCTGGCCCAGGGCTCGCATCCGGATGAAGTTGGGCACCGATCGGTTGAGGCCATCCTCCAGCCGGGCCGGCCAGACGAAGACGGGGCGACGGATGGCCTGTTGCGCCAGCGCCACGACGGGATTGAAGGCCCGGACCTCCTCCACTGCCCGCTGCTGCTCTTCGGCCGACAAGGCCTTGTTCCGGGTCAGCCCTCCACCGGTGAAGAACTCCGAGGGCTTCACGAGGTCGTCGGGCTCCACCTTTCCCCCGGGCCCTTCGACCGGAGCCAGTTCGGCTTCCTCGCGCGAGCCGACCAGCAGGGGATGCAGCAGGGTGGCGCCGTTCTCTTCGGGGGGCGTGGCCTGGAGGGCCTGGAAACGTTCCTGGTATTCCTCGTACAGTTGATCGGCCTGGCCCGGGTGTCGGTCAGGGACCTGCAGGAAGGCGAACCAGGCCCCCACGACCAGGAGCACCGCCAGGAAGAACATCACCAGAAGGGCGATCAGAAGCTTTCGCATGGACGGATCTTCTGGAGGCAGCAGGCTCCTCCTAGGAGCCTGTGTGAGTCTCCGGACCGAGCCTCGCCGAGGGCATGGGATGCCACGAGGGGTTCGGCGCCATCCGGGCCTGCATCTTCAGGCTCCAGTCGCGGGCAGGGGCGTAGTTGGGGTCCAGCTCCAGGGCCCTGAGGAAGCACTGCAGGGCCGACTCCAGGTCGCCCATCGAGTCGTAGACCAGGCCCATGTTGAAGTGCGTGCTGGGGTGCTGGCCGAAGAGCTCCAGGGAAAGCCGGTAGAAGCGCAGCGAGTCCTGGTAGCGGTTCAGGTGATGGCAGATGCGGGCCAGGTTGAACGGCACGTCCTTGCCCAGGCCGAAGTGGTAGTAGTTTCCCCAGATCCGCTCGAGGCCGTCGGCCATCTCGCGCTGCACGACCGGAGGGGCCTCGGGGACCTGGTCGATCAGGGCCTCGCCCAGCGAGTGGAAGACGTCCGGGTCCCAGTCCGACAGGCGCAACAGCTCCAGGGCCACCCGCAGGGTCGGGCGGGGCATCTGCTGCTCCAGGGCCACCTTCAGGTGGAAGCCGTCCAGGGGGCCGAAGGCGGAGAGGGACTCCCGGAAGGCCAGCCTCGTCTCCCGGGGCTCGCCGACGGCGGGGTCCTGCAGCAACAGGACGTAGTCCAGCAGCGAGTCGCGCACGTCCGAGTGCAGGACCGTTCCTCCCCTCAACCGGAACAGCCGGCCCAGGGCGTCGAAGTTCACGGTCAACGAGAAACTGCCGTGCAGGACCAGCCCGGGATCGTCCAGCCCCGACAGTTTCTCGACCCGGTTCCAGGATTTGTCGGAGGCCAGCACCAGCAGGCGCCCCCTGCTGAGCTCCTGCAGGTTGTCCACGAAGCGGAAGCCGCCCACCGGGAGGCTCAGCGACGTGTTGCCCAGCAGGTCCCGGTACTCGCGCAGGATCCGGTTCCAGTCCGACGAGGCGTAGTAGTCGTCCTCCGCCTCCCTGTGTTCGTAGCGGATCCGGAGGTGGGACAGGACCTCGGCCCGGTCCCCCTGGAGGTCCTCCGGCCGGTCGGACGAGACCGTCGCCAGAGCCTCCAGGAGGCGCCCGTCCTGGACCCGGAACGCGTCCACGGTCAGGGTATCGAAAAGGTAGTTGCCGATGACAACCAGGGGATTCCGCATGGTCTGGCCGGACAGCACCGTCTGGGAGCGCTCCAGGCGGATCTCGCGGTCCTGTTCGGCGTCCAGGACCGCGAAGTCCAACCTGCCGGCCTCGACGAACGGCCGCAACTGGGGGTGGGAGGCCCAGAACTCGAGGTTGCTGCGGGTGAAGTCCGTCATGACGTAGCAGACCTTCAGGCGGCGCAGGGGCTCGGCATCCTGGAAGTCGGCCAGGGCCCTGAGGAACAGGTACGCGAAGCGGCCGGCCCCGGCCCCCGGCTCCAGGACGTAGAGTGGTTGTTCGGGGTCCAGGACCGGCGGGGAATCCGGGGGACGCTGGTCGTGGGCCCGGCACAGGTCCCGCAGGTAGCCCAGGAAGACCCGGCAGAAGGCTCGCGCCAGGCGGGGGTTGTTGGTCACGTAGTGGGGCACGGTCCCCGAGTCCCAGGCGGCCACCCCGTTCTGGTCGTAGAACTCCCGCTGCAGTCGCCACAGCAGCGACTCCGAAAGCCTTCGTCCCCGTTCCAGGACGTGTTCGACCATCTCCTCGGCCCTGTCCTGCGGCATGGGGCCCCCTTCGCGGCCGGACCGCTGGTCGGGGCCGGCGCACGGGTGTTTCCGGGGCCGGGTTCAACAGTCCTGTGTGCGCAGCAGACCTGCACTTGAGCGCCTCCCTCCAGGGAGGGCCCGGGGACGAGGCTTCGAAGTTCCCGGGCCAGCGGAGGTGGCCCATGAAGTTCGGTGCGTTTGTTCCGCAGGGCTGGCGATTGGACCTGACCCGGGTCGAGCCGGGACATTCCCAGTACCTGGCCATGCGGAATGTGGCCTTGCGCCTGGAGAAGGCCGGCTACGAGGGCCTGTGGCTGTATGATCACTTCCACACCATCCCCGAGGCCCGGCTCGAGCCCACCTTCGAGTGCTGGACCTCGTGCGCGGCCCTGGCCGAGGCCACCTCCACGATCCGCATCGGCCAGATGGTCGGGTGCAACATCTACCGGAACCCTGCCGTCCTGGCCAAGATCGCCACCACCCTGGACGTGATCTCCGATGGGAGGCTGGACTTCGGGCTGGGGGCGGGCTGGTACGAGCACGAGACGGTGGCCTACGGCTTCGAGTTCGAGCGCCCGGCCCTGCGGATCCGCAAGCTGGACGAGGCCCTGAGCGTCATCCGGGGGATG
The DNA here is from genome assembly GCA_022839105.1 of bacterium. Lineage (GTDB taxonomy): Bacteria > Vulcanimicrobiota > Xenobia > Xenobiales > Xenobiaceae > Xenobium. The sequence goes on along the minus strand of JALHDH010000094.1, from coordinate 13,174 downwards.
TGGAGCGAGGACCACTTCCAGTTCGAGGGGCGCTTCTACACGATCGGCAAGGGGCGGGCCCGGGACTTCCGGGGCCAGGAGGTCGAGATCGCCGGGGCCATCAACCATCCCAAGCCGGTGCACAGGCCCCATCCCCCCATCTGGGTGGGGGGGGGAGGCGAGCAGTTGACCTTGCGGGTGGTAGCCCGGCATGCCGACTGGTCCAACTACGGAGGCCCCCTGGAGGTCATCCTGCACAAGAACCAGGTGCTCGACCAGCACTGCCGGGACCTGGGTCGGGATCCCGCCAGCCTTCGCCGCAGCGCCAGCATCAACGTGATGTTCGGTTCGCGTGAGGAGGTCAAGGCCTTCATGGTGGACCAGGGCCGGACCGAGCAGGACGTCGAGGGTTGGCTCCGGACGGCCTTCATCGGCGAAGCAGGCCCCATGGTCGAAGAACTGCTCCGCTTCCGCGACGAGGGGCGCATCGAGTACGTCCACGTCTACTTCCCGGACGCGGTTGAAGGCCATTCCCTGGAACGATTTGCTGCGGAGGTCATGCCCCACCTTTGAGCCTGCATCTTGTCGCCACCTGTGCCCTGGGCCTGGAGGCCGTCGTCTCCCGCGAGCTTGCCAACCTGGGGATTTCGGATTCCCGGTCCGAGAACGGGCAGATCCATTTCCGAGGCGGCCCCGAAGAGCTGTGTCGCGCCAACATGTGGCTGCGCGCCGCCGATCGGGTGTGGTTGCGACTGGGCGAGTTCCCCGCGGCCAGCTTCGAAGAGCTCTTCCAGGGGACCAAGGCCTTGCCCTGGGCCGAGATCCTCCCCCGGGAGGCGTGCTTCCCCGTGGACGCCCATGTCCACGCCTCGCTCCTGACCAGCCTGCCGGCGGTCCAGCGCACGGTCAAGAAGGCGGTAGTGGAATGCCTGCAGCAGCGCTTCCAGGTCGGATGGCTGCCCGAGAGCGGGGCCACCTTTCCGATCCGGGCCTTCCTGGTCCGCGATCGCTGCGCCCTGATGCTGGATACCAGCGGAACCGGGCTGCATCGGCGCGGCTACCACACCATGAACGCTCCGGCCCCCCTGCGCGAGACCCTGGCCGCAGCCCTGGTGCTCCTCTCCTACTGGCGGGCCGACCGTCCCCTGGTGGATCCCTTCTGCGGCTCGGGGACCATTCCCATCGAGGCGGCCATGATCGCCCTGAAGCGCGCCCCCGGCTTGCAGAGGGCCTTCGCCGCCGAGGACTGGCCCCTGGTCGGGCGCAAGGCCTGGCAGGAGGCACGTCGAGAGGCCGACGAGGCCTTCGATCGTCGCACCACCTTGCAGATCCTGGGCTCGGATCTCGACCCTGAGGTGCTGGCCCTGGCCCGGGTCCATCTGCGTCAGTCCGGCCTGGAGGGGCGGGGCATCCACTTCCAGCGCCAGGACATCGCCGATTTCCGTGAGGATCGGGAATACGGGGTCATGGTGACCAACCCGCCCTACGGCGAGCGGATGCTGGAGCGTCGTCAGGCCGAGGAGCTGTACGCCCGACTGGGTCGGGTGGCTGCCGGGCTTCCCACCTGGTCGCTGTATGTCCTGTCCTCCCATCCCGAATTCGCTCGCCACTTCCGCTGGCCGGTGACCCGGCGTCGCAAGCTGTACAACGGGATGATCCCCTGCACGCTCCATCAGGTGCTGGGGCCGCCGCCGCCCAGGGAGAAAAAGGGCGTTGACGGGAATCATGAGAACAGGTAGGTTTTGAAGCCCAGGTTTTCGGCGCGAGAATTTCGGCTTGTCAAGCAAGAAATCTCACGAATCTCCCGAAGCTTGGAGGCACGTGAATCTCGGAGGGGGACATGTCGATTTCTGGAAACCCGGTCCATGAGGAGTCAATCCTCCATTCCCTGCGGCGGATCAGCCGCGCCATCGACCTGTACAGCCGTCACCTGGCCGCGCGCTGCAACCTGACCACCCCGCAACTGATCTGCCTGCGCCATATCGCCAGCGGTCCTTCCTCTCCCGGGATGATCGCCTCGGCGGTGGCCCTGAGCCCTCCGACGGTGACGGGAATCCTGGATCGCCTGGAGGCCCGGGGCCTGGTGGCCCGTTCCCGGCACCCCCAGGATGGCCGACGCCTGGTGGTGGAGTTGACCGACCAGGGCCGCAAGCTCCTGGCCGAGGCCCCCAGGCCCCTTCAGGAGCGCTTCGCCCAGAGCCTGGCGCGCCTCGGCCAGGAGGAACAGCAGGCCATGGACGAGACGCTCAAGAGGATGGTGTCCATGATGGAGGCCGAGGCCGAGTCTTGAGGGGGTCGGCTCCGTGCCCCTCCAAGAGCCCCCTCACCACCAGGCTGGCCGCCATCAGCCCGAAGGCCCCGGTCACGAAGCAGGCCGTGCCGTAGACGACCCGGATCCGCTCCTCCTCCTCCAGATCCGGGGGAGGAGCGGGTTCTTGTCCTTGGCTTTCGTCTCCTGAGGGTCGGGGGATCACGGGCTCCTCCTCCGAGAAGACCGCCGGGATGCCGAAGGCCTTCTTGGGGGGAAAGCCGTACTTCACGCGCAGGATCTTGCGCACGGCCAAGGCCAGGGGATCCACGCGGGTGCGGGCCAGATCGGCCACCCGGATGCGGCCGGGATCCATCCGGCCCGCAGCGCCCGTGCTGGTCACCACGGGGATCCCACCCTGGCGGCAGGTGGCCAGAAGGTGGCACTTGGCGGTGATCTGATCGATGGCGTCCAGGACGAAGTCGGGACGCTCGGCCAGCAATTCGGTGCTGGTCTGCGCGCTGTAGGCCATTTCCAGGCCTTCCACCCGGGCCCGGGGATTCACCTGGGCCAGCCTCTCGGCCATGACCTGGCACTTGGGCCGCCCCAGGGTGCTCTGCAGGGCCGGCAACTGGCGGTTGGTATTGCTGGGGCAGACCCGATCGAAGTCCACCAGGCTCAGCCGACCCACCCCGCAGCGGGCCAGGGCCTCGGCAGCCCACGAACCCACCCCGCCCAGTCCCATGACCAGGACATGGGAACGCTGGAGGGTCTCGGTGCCCTGTTCGCCGACCAGCAGCGCCAGGCGCGCGAAGGGATGGAGTTCGGGGTCGGAGGCCTTCAAGGACACCTGTCAGTTCCTGCCCTGCGTGGGGGATGTCGCCGGAACAGCCTGGTGGGTCTTCCGACGCGCCTTCCCTTCGCGGCTTCTCGGGAACCTCCCGGCGCGAGGTTGCGGATTTCACGCCGGCCCAGGTTGACAGGAGCCGGCTCGGCCCGTAGTTTCAAAAAGGCCCGATCCCGGGAATCACCGGAACATGCGTTCCCCGACCCGGTTCCAGGCGGGAACCTTCCGGCTGGGTCCAGCGCTTGAAGCAGGTGGAGGTCCACACAGTGTTTCGTGAATTCTACAAGCCCGCGACCGCGGCGGAAGCGGTCGAACTGAGGCGCAGATACCCGACCAGCCTGTACCTGGCCGGCGGGGCCGAGGTGAACTCCCGAGGAGGCCACGCCCGTTGCGCTCCCGGGGTCGAGGTGGACCGGGCCATCCAGATCGCCCACCTTCCCCTGGGAGGGGTCCACTCCACCGGGAACGGAGTCCTCCTGGGCGCCGGCACGGTGATCCAGGAGCTGATCGAGAACCCTGAGGTTCCCCCCTTGCTGGCCCGGGCGGCCACCCAGTTCGCCAACCGCAACATCCGCAACGTGGCGACCCTGGGCGGGAACCTGGCCATCAACCGTTCCTGCTCCAACCTGATCCCCTCGCTTCTGGCCCTGGAGGCGGAAATCACCTTGTTGGGCCCCGAGGGCGAAAGGGCGGTCCCCCTCGAGCAGTATGTGGCCGGGCATGACCCCGCTTCGCTCCTCGTGTCGGTGCGGGTTCCCCGGCAGCGCCTGGAGGCTCCCTGGGCCACCCGCAAGCACAGCCGCACGGTCAACGATCTCTCGATCGTCTCGGTGGCGGTGGTGCATGAGGGCAGCCGGGAATCCCTGCGAAAGGTGGCCGTCGCCCTGGGGGGCGTGGCTCCGACCGCCGTTCGCCTGCACGATCTCGAGGAGAGGCTGGAGGGCCAGGCCCTGCCGGATCGCGACACCCTCGAGGGTTGGGTCAGGGGCATGATCCACCCCATCGACGATGTGCGCGGCGGCGCCGCCTACAAGCGACAGGTGGGTGCGGCCCTGGTCGGCTGGGCCCTTCACCATGCGGCCGCGGGCCGGGGAGACAAGGCATGAAGATCTCGTTTGAACTCAACGGCTTGAAGAGGGAGCTCACAGTCGAGCCCGGCGAGCCCGTCGATGCCCTGCTGCGGCGAATCGGCGTGATTTCGATCCGCAACGGCTGCAACGGCGAGGGCATGTGCGGGGCCTGCTCGGTCCTGGTGGACGGGCGCACCGTCAACTCCTGCCTGCTGGTGGCGGCCCAGTTGGACGGCCGTCAGGTGCAGACGGTGGAGTTTTTCTCGAAGCACCGCACCCTGAGCGTGATCCAGTCCGCCCTGGTGGACACCGGGGTGGTGCAGTGCGGCTACTGCACGCCCGCCATGGTGGTGGCCATCGAAAGCCTCTTCCAGCGCTCGGCCCACCCCACCCGCGAGCAGGTCACCGACGCGCTGTCGGGGATCTTCTGTCGCTGCACGGGCTATGAACAGTTCTTCCAGGCCGTGGAGCTGGCCGCACAGAGGCTGGCCGATCCGGACTTCAAGTGCCCCCCGGTGGCCCCGTCCTTCCGCGAAGAGATGCGCGTGGTGGGCAAGCCGGCCCGCAAGGTGGACGGCTCGAAGCTGGCCCGGGGCGAGAAGGCCTTCGTCGAGGACATGGTCGAGCCCGGGGCCTGCGTCCTGAAGATGGTGCGCTCGCCGCATGCGCATGCCTACATCACCTCGATCGACACCTCCGAGGCCGAGAAGGTCCCCGGGGTGGTCTATATCCTGACCCACCAGAACTGCCCCGACATCTACTACAACCAGGCCGGTCAGGGATTCCCCGAGCCCTCGCCCTACGACCGCAAGATGTTCGGCCAGAAGGTCCGCCACGTCGGCGACCGGGTGGCGGCCATCGTGGCCGAGACCTGGCAGGCCGCCGTTGAGGCCGAGAAGCTGCTGCGGGTGGAATACGAGGTCCTGCCCCATGTCCTGACGGCCGACGAGGCCTCGGCTCCGGGGGCCCCCATCCTGCACAACAGCGTCCAGGAGTACGTGGTCGGCGCACCCGAGGGCCTGGACGAGCAGAACCGCCAGGCCGACCCTCGCGACGGCCGCATCCTCTACCAGTTCCCGATTCACGCCGATCCCCGACGCAACCTGGCGGCCAGCGTGCACGGAGGCATCGGGGATCTGGAGAAGGGCTTCGCCGAGGCCGACGTGATCCTGGAGCGCGAGTACGAGAGCGCCCAGGTCCAGTGCACGCCCGTCGAGCCCCACGTGGTCTACACCAGGATGGACGGCGACCGCCTGGTGATCCATGCCTCGACCCAGGTGCCCTGGCATCTGCGGCGCATCGTGGCCCGCCTGCTCCAGACCGACGAGAACCATATCCGGGTGATCAAGGAGCGCGTCGGCGGCGGCTTCGGCGCCAAGCAGGACATCGTCCTGGAGGAGGTGGTGGCCTACCTGACCTGGATCACGGGCCGGCCGATCTTCCAGCGCTTCACGCGGGAAGAGGAGTTCATCGCCTCGCGCACGCGCCATGTGATCAAGATCCGGGTCAAGCTGGGCGCCAAGAAGGATGGCACGCTGACGGCCGTGTACATGGGGGTCAAGGCCAATACGGGCCCCTATGGGGCACATTGCCTGACGGTGCCCATGAACGCCTGCTCGAAGTCCCTGCCTTTGTTCCTGTGTCCCAACATGGGCTTCGACGTGCACACCTACTACACCAACATCGCTCCGACGGGCGCCTATCAGGGATACGGGGCGCCCAAGGGCTCCTACGCCCTGCAACTGGCCGTGGCCGAGCTGGCCAAGGAACTGGGCATGGACCACATGGACCTGGTCGAGAAGAACCGGGTCCGCGAGGGGGTCATGCTGGAGATCCTGCGCTGCCTGGGCGAGGGCCGCGAAGGGCAGCCAGAGAAGGTCATGAGCTGCGGTCTGGGGCCGGCCCTGGAGCGCGGGCGCGAGCTGAGCCAGTGGGGCCAGCGCGTCCAGAGCGAGGACCCCGACTGGAAGATCGGCAAGGGCTTTGCCATCATCCAGCAAGGTTCGGGTCTTCCCGGGCTGGACTCGGCCAACGCCGAGATGCGCATGCTCTCGGATGGCACCTTCATCATGCTCTCCGGAGGCACGGACCTGGGCACCGGCCTGGACACCGTGTCGGTCAAGTTCGCCGCCGAGATCCTGGCGGTGGACATGACCAAGATCTCGATCCTGGCCGGGGACACCGACGTGACTCCCTTCGACGTGGGGGCCTACGCCTCCAGCGGGACCTATTTCTCGGGAGGCGCCGCCCGCAACGCCGCCCAGAACATGCGCCAGCGCATCCTGGAGGTGGCGGCCGGCCTGACCGGCGAGAAGATCGAGGACCTCAAGCTGGTCTACCCGGCCCAGGTCCAGGGTCGGGAAAAGACGATCACCTATCGGGAGATCGCCCACTTCGCCGAGACCGGCACCGGATGCGGGCAGTTGATCGCGACCGGGCACTTCATCGCCGACAAGGCCTCGTTCCCCTATGGGGCCCACTTCTGTCAGGTGGCGGTGAACCAGCGCACCGGCGAGGTGAAGATCCAGAAGTACTTCGCCCTGGAGGACTGCGGCACGCCGGTCAACCCGGAGCTGGCCTTGGGCCAGATGTACGGCGGGGTGCTCAAGACCATCGGACACTCGATGTACGAGCAGATGATCTACGGGCCGGACGGGCGCTGCCTGAACCCGAACTTCATCGACTACAAGGTTCCGATGATCCAGGACCTGCCCGAGGAGTTCGTGGCCGAGCTGATCCAGACCGACGACCCCTACGGCCCCTTCGGCGCCAAGTCGATTTCCGAGATCACCTGCAACGGGGCGGCCCCCTGCCTGGCCGAGGCCATCCACGACGCGGTGGGGGTGTGGATCCGCACCTGGCCCTTCACCCCCGAGAAGATCCTGGCGGCCCTGGGCAAGCTGTAGTTCTCGAAAGACCGATGCCCCCGGACGGGATCCACCCGACGGGGGCATCGGCATTTCCGAGGGGGGGGTGGACGGCGTGGGATGGCGGCCGGGGCCGGCCTGGTTGACCGGACGGCGCGTGGACGGCGCCTGGGCTCCGGTCCGGGCGTTCGTGTTTGGGGAAGTTCGCCACAACTCCCATCCGGCCTTGTCCTTTCAGACCAATTACGCCTAAAGGCGTTGATGTGATTGCGTCTGTGGGCTCATAACTGGTCGATGAAGCGGCGCGAGTTCGAGCGGAAGATGCGGCAGGCCGACTGGAGCCTCCTCCGGGAGGGCGGATCCCATGCCTATTGGCTGAAGAACGACGTCCGGTTCGCTCTTCCCCGTCACAACGAGGTGAAGCCCGGTATCGCCCGGCAGTGGGAAGCGGCCAACCGGGAAGCCGACGAGAAGGGAGAGGACTGACGTGAGGATGCGCTACAGCGTCAGGTTCTATCATGAGGACGGGGTTTGGTATGCTCACGTCCCGCACGTTGGAGGAAAGGACGGGACCCTCACCTGTGGTGATACCCGGCAGGAGGCACGAAGGATGGCTCGCGACGCGGTGAGCGGGATGCTCCTGGCCGCCATGGACCTGGGCCAGGAGCCCGACGCGCCCACGGTTGGAGATCTGCCTCTCGGCGAGGAGTGGGAGTGGGTCTGCCCGGACATCCGGATCGAGGTCGCCCTCGCGATCCGATGGGAGAGGAAGAAGGCCGGCCTGACCATGCAGGATGCGGCACGTCGCAGCGGCGTCGCCCTGGGGACTTACCAGAAGTGGGAGGACCCGGAGAAATGCAACGCCACCCTGAAGACGCTGGACCGCATAGCCCAGGCCTTCGGGCACGATCTCGAGGTGTCGTTCCGCCCTCGGAGGGCATCGTAGAAGGAGCCACTCCCCGAACCACCCTCGGATGCGCCCCGGTTCAGGGCCCTGGCGTCGCGATATGGCCTGCAGATTCACTGTGGTCAGCACCATCGAGCAGTTCATCCGCCCGTTGCTGACCTGGAACTTCGGGCCGAACCTGGAGACCTGGGGCGGGTTCGAGATGGTCAGCGCGCACTCGCCTGGCTGCGGAGGTGGACGGCGAGCCGGTGGTCCCTGATGCGGCCGTGGGCTTCGTGCGCAGTCGGCGCGACCTGGCCCGCTTCTTCGAGAAGGACCAGGCCGAGACGGTGCGCCGGGTCATCACCGAGGGACTGGAACAGGGCCAGTCGCTGAAGCAGGTCATGGGGTCTCTGGAGGAGGCCTTGCCGGGGGAGATGGGCCGGTCGCGCCTGGAGAACATCGCCAGGACCGAGGCCACCGCGGCCTACAACCAGGGGCGCCTGGCCATGTTCCTGGACACCGAGGGCGACGGCCTGGTCTTCCGGTTGGACGACCCGGCGATCCGCTTGAACACCCCGCCGTTGCACTACCAGTGCCGCAGCATCCTGAGCCCGGTCCCGGTGACGGCCCTGAAGGAGTCCGACCTGGAGCGGAATCGCCAGAGGATGGCCACCGCGCCCGGCCCCCAGAGCACCAAGACCGGCCGCTTTGGCAACGAGCCGTGGCCAGACGTGCAGGGTGGCGACGGTGCGGCGCCGATGCCGAGAGCGAAGCCGGTGGGACCGAAGGGGCCTGCGGGGGGAGGCGAGGCGGCGAGGACAGAGCGCACGCCGCGCGGGCCAAAGGGCGGGGATGAGGGCGAGGCGAGGGCGCCGGAACCGAGGGCGAAGGAAGCCGGACGGGTCGAGACGGAGCCTGCCCGGAGTTCGAAGAGGCCGACGGAGACTTTAGAAGGCGACGAAGCGGTCACGCCAGAACGGACGTCGCGTTCCAAACCGGCAGAACCGAAGGAGAGCGGACCCGAGAGGGCGGGGCCAGTGGTGGTCAAATCGACTCCGGCACCCTCGGTAATTCAGGCGCCTACTTCGGATGGTCCGCAGATTGAACCAGAGCAGCGGCCCATCTTCGGCGGTAAGTTCCTTACAAAGAGGAGAATCACCGGACAGGGTCGCCGCGTTGACGTAGACCTGGAGGATATCGATTTTGTCGAAAACCTCTACGCAAGATCCGCGCACACCGTACTTCCGGGGATGGATAATCGAGATGTTGAGATTGTTGGGCGATATGTTCTCCGGGCAGCAGATAACGAGTATGTCTGGAACCGAATGAAGGCCGGGAAGGTTGACGGACTGGCTCTCATGATCCACGAGATGCATGAGCTTCAGTTCTACTTCGACAACGGCCTGGACCCTTGGGTCTACTCCGATTGGAACCCCAGCTATGACAGGTTCCATGGGATAGCAACGGTGCTTGAGCATTCCTTCCTTCTTGCCGTGGCCAAACAGAAGGGCTATGGTGTGAGTGACATTTGGGAACTCATCGCAGCAGACCGCAACTCAACCCCCGGCTCTGCCACCAGAAAGCAACTCAGGCGAGCTCGTAGAGAAAACCTGGACCGAGCTGCGGTTCACCACCCGATGACAACCGGATCTCTCGGGGAAGCGAAGGCTCGGTTACGTGAGGCCAACCGTTTCTGGGCCGACATCTACGAGGGCCGGCTGAGACTGGAGGACATCGACCTCGATGCGATACCGGTTCCTGGAAGGTAATCAGGCTGGCACTCCGGCGGTACTTGGGGTGATTTTCGAGGAGTCCGATGGCAGCCTGACGCGTTATGTTGTGGACCGGCAGAGTCCGATAGGGGGACGCCTGGACGGCCTTACCGCCCATGACTTTCCAGGCTACGTGACGGTCTCGGACTTGCGCTTGAGCCGCATCTATGAAACCGAGCCGACGAAGGGTTCAGCGTTGCTGAAGCACATGAAGGCACTGATCGTGAAGCGTCAGGGCGAACTGGAAGGTTCCCTGCCTCACGTGATGTCGTGACCCCTGGTTTGTGTCCGGTGTGCGACAGACCCGTTCGGCGTCCTCCGGAAAGGCTCGCGCTCGAACCCAGGTGCCGCCGCTGCATCGCAGCGCCTCCGGAGAACAACCGGCCCACGAAGTGGCGAAGAGAAGGCGCCTACTTCATTGCCGAGCCCGAAACCGAGCCCCAGCCGATGACCCGTGAGGCGGTTGCCGAAGCTCGGGCCGCCCTGCTCCGCCTGCTGCAGTCCGAGCCCCACCCCGCCGGGTAGCCCCCGGCCCCCAGAACAGACCCCACGAAGGCCCCACCACCCGGGGCCTTCTGCATTTCCAGGAGGACGCCGATGCCTGACCACGACAACCAGAACCTGCACCTGGTGCAGGCCCAGGGAGGCTTCGGCGAGCCGGGCACCTTCGCGGAGGAGGTTGCCCACCTGGCCGAGGGCGAGGACGTGCCCCGCGAACTGCGCGAGGCCCTGCTGTTGCGCCCAGGAGGCGATGTCCATCGCCGGGGGCATGTGGAGAAAACCGATGCCCCCCGCCTGAAAGCAAGAAACCCGCACAAACGCGGGTTTCTCTTGGTGGGCGAGGACGGGCTCGAACCGCCGACCCCCTGCTTGTAAGGCAGGTGCTCTGACCAACTGAGCTACTCGCCCGTCCGGGCCGCCCGGTGCGCCGGCATCGGGCGGCCATGAAGAAGGGCCGCTCATCGCTGAGCAGCCCTGCTGGTAGCCCCGACGGGATTCGAACCCGCGATCTTCGGCTTGAAAGGCCGACGTCCTCACCGCTAGACTACAGGGCCGTGTTTCTTGTCTGCTGCCCCCCAGGGGCGGCGCCTGGTGGGCCCACCTGGATTTGAACCAGGGACCAATCGGTTATGAGCCGACTGCTCTGACCGCTGAGCTATAGGCCCCCGCTGGCCAACCGATTATAGGGGTTCGCCCGGCGCGGGTCAACATGTTTTTCGAGCCTGTCTGCAACCCGCCCGGAGGGCCCCGACGGACTGAGCCGCAACCGAAGGGCCGGGTCTCGGTCCGCCGGCGGCCGGGGAGGGCTACATCCCCATGATGTTGTAGCCGGTGTCCACGTGCAGGGTCTCGCCGGTGATCCCGCTGGCGGCCTCCGAAAGCAGGAAGCAGGCCGCGCGTCCGACCTCGGCCGGCTCGACGTTGCGGCGCAGGGGCGTGCGCTCGGCGCAGGTGTCCAGCATCTCGCCGAAGCCCCGGATTCCCTTGGCCGAGAGGGTCTTGATCGCTCCGGCAGAGATCGCGTTGACGCGGATCCCCTGGGGGCCCAGGTCGGCCGCCAGGTAGCGCACCGAGGCCTCCAGGGCGGCCTTGGCCACGCCCATGACGTTGTAGTTCTTCACGACCTTCTCGGCGCCGTAGTAGCTCAGCGTCAGGATGCTGCCGCCCTCCTTCATGAGGGGGGCAGCGGCCCGGGCCAGGGCGACCAGCGAGAAGGCGCTGGTGTCCAGGGCGATCCGGAATCCCTCGCGGGAGGTGTCGACGTAGCGGCCCTCCAGGTCCTGCTTGCGGGCGAAGGCGATGGAGTGGACCAGGAAGTCCACCTTGCCCCAGGTCCGCTCCACCTCTTCGAAGACCCGGGCGATCTGCTCGTCCGAGGCCACGTCGCAGGGCAGGACCAGCGAGGCCTGCAGGCTCTCGGCCAGGGGGCGCATCCTCTTCTCGATGGCCTCGTTGAGGTAGGTGAAGCCCAGCTCGGCGCCCTGGGCGCGGGCTTCCTGGGCGATGGCCCAGGCAATCGAATGGTTGTTGGCCAGGCCGAAGACCAGGCCCTTCTTGTCCTGTAGAAGCATGGAAACCTCCGTCTGGGCGGGCGGACTTCGGAGGCTCGGGATCGAGTCCTCCGTTCCGGTCGCCCGGACGGACGAAAAGGCCCGCCTGGCGGGGCGGGCTTTCGGTCTAGAGGTCTCCGGTCTCGGTCTCTTCGGGTTCCTGCATCAGGAACCCGCCTCCCAGGGAGAGGGCCTCCAGGCACTCCTCCACCGCCGGCAGGCAGGCCCGCTGCAGGGGAAGCAGGACCGTCTCTCCCGAGGGGCCCTCGGTCTCCAGCAGGAAGTTTCCCCGCCCGTCCGGGCAGAGCCCCCGGATTCGGGCCGCGGCCACGGCGTGGCGGGGCGAGAGCTTCAGGAAGACCCCGCGGCGCTGGGCGCGTGCCAGGGTCGAGTCGAGGTCGGAACTGTCCAGATCCGGGAAGCAACCGCGGACGGTGAACCAGTCCACCTGGTCTCCGCGCTGTTCGAGGTACAGGACCTCTTCGACATCCACGCGGGACCAGCGTTCGGGTCCTGTGCGCAGGAGGAAGGGCTTCAGGTGCACCAGCCCCCGCATCTCCAGGCCCCCGACGGTGTCCTCCAGACTGCCGAACCAGATCCTCCGGGTGGGGCGCCGGTCTGTCTCGGTCCAGTTGATCAAGGTCTCTTCCTCCGATCGCGCGCCTCTACTGCGCAGGAATCTCAATTCCTTCCGCGGGGAACAAGATTTCGCAAGTTCATGGAGGAAGCGCCGTCCTCAGGGCTTCCTTGAATCGGCGCAGATCGCGTGCGGACAGTCCTTTGAAGGGGCGACAGGGTTGCCCCGCCGGGCGTGGAAGCGGGCCTCCATCATGAGCAATCATTCCGACGCCTGCCTGGATTATATCGAGAAGCATCGCCAGGACTTCCTGGATGGCCTGTGCGCGCTGGTCCGTCGCCGCACCGTCTCGACCGACCCGGCCTTTGCCGGAAACCTGGTCGATTGTGCCGGGTGGCTGGCCGGAGTGGGGCGGGAACTGGGCCTGGAGGCCCGGATTGTAGAGACCCCTGGCCACCCCTGCGTGCTCCTGCGCGGGCCGGAGATTCCCGGAGCCCCCAAGGTCCTGGTCTACGGGCATTATGATGTCCAGCCGGCCGAGGACGAGACCCTCTGGACCCATCCGCCCTTCGAGCCTTACGTCGAGGGAGAACGCCTGTACGGGCGCGGGGCCAGCGACAACAAGGGCCAGATCTGGGCCTGGCTTTGCGCCTTGAGGACCTTGCAGGCGGTCCGGGGCGGGCTTCCCGTGAATCTCAGCGTGCTGATCGAGGGAGAGGAGGAGATCGGCAGCCCTCATCTTCCCGATCTCCTGACCCGGCTGGGCCCGGAGATCGCCCCGGACGTGGTGATCGTCTCGGATACCAGCACGGCCGTGAAGTTCCGGCCGACCCTGCACTATTCCCTGCGGGGTCTGGTGGTCTTCGAGGTCCGG
>JALHDH010000208.1 GCA_022839105.1 bacterium | reverse complement strand
CCCGCAGGATTGCCCGGTATCCTTCATCCCGGGCAGCTTCCTCCATGGCCCGATCCTTGAGCAGGGTCTGTTGGCGCGCCAGGTACTCCCGCACGGCTTGGTTGACCAGGTCACCCATCTTTCGGTAGCCCAGCAATCCATAAAGACGGCTGGCCTCGGCGTGGACGCCGGGCTCGAAGGCCACCGTGGTTCGAACCCTTTCTGGATGCAGCAAGGGTCACAACCCCATTTCTGCACCGATTCTATCATCTGCTTTGATGTCGGGACAGGTGAGGAGTCTGGTGGCTTGCAACAAAACAAGCGCCCAAGGAGGGCCCTGGACGCTGGGAGTCAGGGGAACCGGTCGGGGAGGGCTCGACGGCACCGCGATGGACCTTCTGGATGAGAGCCAGGAGGAGTTGGCTGACCACCTCCAGGGCTCCCGAGCCCCCTTTCAGGGAGGTCAGCGCTCGCAGCAGGACCTGCGTCAGGTGTCGAATCAAGACCTGGGGCGCCTCCGCGGACTCCACTGTCCGCAAAAGAGGCTTCAGGGAGGGCGGCAGATTCTCCGGGAGCCCCCCCCCGCTCCGGCTCAGAGCCTGTGCAGGTATTCCATGGCCTCTCCGCCTTCGGCGATCTTCTTGCCGTTCTTGTCGTAGATCATCAGGTGGGGGATCGAGTTGATGTTGAACTGCTCGGCCACGGGCGAGCCCCACTTGGCGATGTCCACCTTCAGCACGACCATACCGTTCTTGGCGGCCAGGGCCTCGAGTCGGGGGGCCAGCTCGCGGCACGGCCCGCACCAGTCGGCATAGAAGTCGACCACGTTGACCCGCCCGGGGACCAGGTTGGCCTCGATGTTGACCTCCGCGCCGGGGCGACCCTTGTTCAGGAGGATCGGGCCCGAGGGGGCGCTGGCCGGCTGGGATGCGGAGGCCGGGCGCGGCGGGGTCGGGGTCACCCGGGCCATGGCGCGGTTGATGTCGATGGCCTTCATCTGGGGGTTCACCCGAACCACGTAGCCCAGGGCCTCGGCCGCGGTCTTCAGATGGACCATCGGGGCGCCGCCGGGGCCGGGGCGGCTGGGGATGACCTTGCCGGCCATGACGACGCTGCCGGCCGGCGTGCCAGCCGGAACAGCGCCCGGACCCGCCACCCAGGAACCCTGGGCGGGAACCAGGTTGAAGCCCAGGGCCTTGGCCAGGGCCGCGGCTCCCACGTAGGTGGCGGCGCCGGAGCCGCTGACGGGGCCCTGGAAGGGCCGGTTGGCGATGAAGACATCGTCCGCCAACGCCGGCAGCGAGCCCATCAGGACCGCCACGACAAGCAGGGATGCCAGAAGGAACCTCTTCAAGTGGGGCATTCTCTCCTCCAGAAAGGGTGATCCGCAGGAACTTCGACGCTTTCCGACCCGGCCCCTGGCCCTGAAGCCGGAAACCCCTCCCGACGGAGGATCCCTTCCGAGAGGCCACGAACCGCCTCCTCCCCCGCCCTTCTTCAAGGCGCAGGGGAAGAGCGCCGCAGCCCCCGGCCCGGCGCCACCGACGGGAGACGATTCATGAACAAAGTCACCACAATGGAACAGGCGGTCGAACGGATCCAGGACGGGGCCACCTTGATGATGAGCGGCTTCGGTCTGTGCGGCATCCCCGAAAAGGCCGTGCTGGCGCTGGTCGAGCGCGGCGTGAAGGATCTGACGATCCTCTCCAACAACGCAGGCGTGGCCGATGCGGGAATCGGGCTTCTGATCCGCAACGGGCAGGTCAAGAAGATGATCGCGACCTATATCGGCGAGAACTCGATCCTCGAGAAGAAGTTCGTGGACGGCGAGATCGAGGTCGAACTGGTCCCCCAGGGCACCTTCGCCGAGCGGATCCGCGCCGGCGGCGCCGGGATCGCCGGCTTCTACACCCCGACGGGCGTGGGCACGGTCGTGGCCGAGGGCAAGGAGGTCCGCGTCTTCGACGGCAAGGAGTACGTCCTGGAGCGCCCCCTGCGGGCCGACGTGGCCTTCGTCAAGGCCTGGAAGGCCGACCCCCACGGAAACCTGGTCTATCGCAAGACGGCGCGGAACTTCGGTCCCATGATGGCGACCGCCGCCGACCTGACCGTCGCCGAGGTCGAGGAGATCGTCCCCCTGGGCAGCCTGGACCCCGAGTCCATCGTGACGCCCGGCATCTTCGTCAACATGGTCATCAAGGGAGAGCAGTATGAAAAGCGGATCGAAAAAAGAGTTCATCGCCAGGCGAGTGGCGCAGGAGCTTAAGGA
>JALHDH010000207.1 GCA_022839105.1 bacterium | reverse complement strand
GTACTTCTCCTTGAGTCCCCGCAGGATGGCGATGGTGTCCTGAAGAGACGGCTCGGCCACGAAGACGGGCTGGAAGCGGCGTTCCAGGGCAGCATCCTTCTCGATGTGCTTGCGGTACTCGTCCAGGGTCGTGGCCCCGATGGTCCGCAGTTCGCCCCGAGCCAGGGCCGGCTTGAGCATGTTGGCGGCATCCACCGCGCCCTCGGCCGCCCCCGCTCCCACCAGGGTGTGCAGCTCGTCGATGAAGAGGATGATCTGCCCTTCCGAGGCGATGATCTCCTTGAGGACTGCCTTGAGACGGTCCTCGAACTCGCCGCGGTACTTGGCCCCGGCGATCAGCGAGCCCAGATCCAGGGCGAAGAGCTGGCGGCCCTTGAGGCCCTCGGGGACGTCGCCGGCCACGATGCGTCGGGCCATGCCCTCGACGATGGCCGTCTTGCCCACGCCGGGCTCGCCGATCAGGACCGGGTTGTTCTTGGTGCGGCGGGACAGGACCTGGATGCAGCGGCGGATCTCCTCGTCGCGCCCGATCACGGGGTCCAGCCTGCCCTTCCGGGCAAGCTCCGTCAGGTCCCGACCATAGCGGGCCAGGGCCTGGTACTTGGCCTCGGGATCCTGGTCGGTGACCCGATGGGTGCCGCGCACCTCGACCAGGACCTTGTAGATCCGGTCCGGAGTGACGCCGGCCTCCTTGAGCAGACGCCCGGCCGGCTCGTCGGCTCGGGCCGCCAGGGCCAGCAGGACGTGCTCGCTGGACAGGTAGTCGTCCTTCAGGCGATCGGCCTCGCTCCAGGCCTTCTCCAGGCTCTGCTGGAGGCGACCTCCCAGGTGCGAGCCGGCATCCGCTCCGTAGACCTTGGGCATCCGCTCCAGCTCCGAGCGGACGCGCTGCGAGAGGGCCTGGGGGGAGACTCCCAGCTTCTGCAGCACCGGCTCCACCACGCCGTCCTCCTGGTCCAGCAGGGCAGCCAGCAGGTGCAGCGGCTCCAGGGCCTGGTGGCTGTGCTCCCGGGCCAGGGCCTGGGCAGCCTGCAGGGCCTCCTGGACCTTCAGGGTGAAGCGATCCATGCGCATCTGAGGGCTCCTTCCTGGCCGCGTCCGCGGCCCCCTGCCGCGTCTGCGGCCCTTCCATTATTGAACAGGGCGTATCGGAAAAGCGTTGAAGTTGTGTCAGAATTGCGTTGGAGAGCCGGAGCGCCGGCGAAGCTCACCCGTTCACGATCCCCTCTTGACTTGCGGACCTCCCGAGGGGAGATTCAAACAAACCCATGAACATCCAGCCGACCTCTTCCCGCCTCTCCGTCTTCTCGGCCCCTCCCGGAGCCCCGGCCCCTCCCGCCTCGCCCCCCGGGGAATCCTCGGAGGGTTCCGACCTCCAGGACACCTTCCAGGCCCGGGCCGCCGAGGCCCCCGAGGCCCGGCCTTCCTCGAACTGGAAGCGCAAGGTCCTCGCCACCACCCTGGCCGGACTGACCCTGGCCGGAGTGGCCGGTGGAGTGGCAGGCACGGTCATGATCCACGCTCCGATCTGTCCGGGGCAGACCTCCCCCATCTCGATCTCGCGCGAGGGGATCTGCGTCTCGCCTCGGGCCGCCAACGACGCGGCCACCGTCTGGCGCCAGGTGCAGGGAACCTCCCACACCGCCCGGACCGTCCAGGATCTGGCCTCCAACCAGAGTCGGGTGCTCCAGCCCACGGGCAGCCACAAGCCCGCCGAGCTCCCCTCGGAGGGCGGACTGCGGGTGGTCTCCTGGAACCTCCACCACCTCCAGAGCCCCAACCAGGATGGCTCGCGGGATCAGTCCGCCCGCATGCTTCGGGAGATCAACGACCAGCAGGCCCCGGTGGTCCTGCTGCAGGAGGTCCCGCCCTGGCATGCCCAGCATCTGGTGGACGGAACCGGGATGGTGGGCTACTACGCCCAGACCACCTCGACCCAGGGGAACCTGGTCCTGGTGCACCCCGACCTGCAGGTGACCGGCCAGGCCAAGACCCTCCTGAACTCCGAAATCGACGGCCTGGCCGACGCGGTGGGTCACCTGGGCCATTACGGGGGCCAAGAACCCCGACAGGCCCAAGTCGTGCACCTGGTCCTGCCGGATGGACGCCAGGTGATGGTCTGGAACACGCATCTCTCGACCGGAGCGGCCACCCCCTCCGACCGGGCCGCCGAGCAGGTCCGCCTGGTCGACTTCCTGGACGCCCAGGCCCGTCCAGGCGAAGCCATCCTGGGCGGAGGGGACCTCAACAACCGCCTCCAGGAC
>JALHDH010000206.1 GCA_022839105.1 bacterium | reverse complement strand
CCGTGTTTTTACTCTACAGTCCATTAAATCAAGGATTGAAACACGAACGATTCTTGGCGCATGAAGAATCTGAAGCAAGTGTTTTTACTCTACAGTCCATTAAATCAAGGATTGAAACCAGCTGGTGTTATCCCTGCTGCGGGGAAGATAAAATGTTTTTACTCTACAGTCCATTAAATCAAGGATTGAAACGGTAAACTCAATCAACAACGCGACCACCGTGGCGGAGTTTTTACTCTACAGTCCATTAAATCAAGGATTGAAACTCGGAAAGATTGCCAGAGCCTTCAAATACGATATGCTTGTTTTTACTCTACAGTCCATTAAATCAAGGATTGAAACAGCTTGAAGTAATCGCGCTCAACATCCGGCAGATCAAGTTTTTACTCTACAGTCCATTAAATCAAGGATTGAAACTACTCAGAGAGAATCTCGGTGATCACAAAGAGCTCAAGTTTTTACTCTACAGTCCATTAAATCAAGGATTGAAACCAGGCGTACCGCTCATCTGTGTGAAACCGCTACCGTGTTTTTACTCTACAGTCCATTAAATCAAGGATTGAAACTCGGAATATTAAGCATAGCACACCGCTTTCGCCGACGGTTTTTACTCTACAGTCCATTAAATCAAGGATTGAAACTTATGAACGCATCCAAATGGCAAACACCCTATGAACTGTTTTTACTCTACAGTCCATTAAATCAAGGATTGAAACTGATGCCGAGCAAACGCTTGGCTTCGAGCTCGTTAAGTTTTTACTCTACAGTCCATTAAATCAAGGATTGAAACTGTAGTGATGTTCTTTCCAGTGGTATTCTGTAGCTGTTTTTACTCTACAGTCCATTAAATCAAGGATTGAAACTAATCAATATTGATGAAGTCTAAGGGAAGCATTCCGTTTTTACTCTACAGTCCATTAAATCAAGGATTGAAACTATCAGGGAGAGAGGAATTGCACCTCTCTCCCGTTTGTTTTTACTCTACAGTCCATTAAATCAAGGATTGAAACGAATAGGATCCGCCCCGAAATGAATGTATAATTCCGCGTTTTTACTCTACAGTCCATTAAATCAAGGATTGAAACAAACCCAATTCATCTTTCCCTATTTTCGGAAGTTTCGTTTTTACTCTACAGTCCATTAAATCAAGGATTGAAACAAAACATCCAATTATTATAATAATTGTTCCATTCTAGTTTTTACTCTACAGTCCATTAAATCAAGGATTGAAACATGTCTTTGCTTCAAATACGAACTTATTGCCCTCTTGTTTTTACTCTACAGTCCATTAAATCAAGGATTGAAACCATACTTCCATAGATTGGTATCATATTGATTTCTCCTGTTTTTACTCTACAGTCCATTAAATCAAGGATTGAAACTTATAGAGCTCGTCCCGATATAAAAATACCACTTTGTTTTTACTCTACAGTCCATTAAATCAAGGATTGAAACAATCTACGGAGGGATGGTCTTGGCATAACACTTGGGTTTTTACTCTACAGTCCATTAAATCAAGGATTGAAACTGATGTCTGATCCAGCTCACATCGATCTCTCCACAAGTTTTTACTCTACAGTCCATTAAATCAAGGATTGAAACTTTGACCCGGAAGAATTCGCCCAAGCTTATGAATGCGTTTTTACTCTACAGTCCATTAAATCAAGGATTGAAACAGGGAAGAGTAAGCGTGGTCAGCACGCCGAAAAGCGTTTAACTCTACAGTCCATTAAATCAAGGATTGAAACTCGTAGATAGGGCTTTTCTGATTTGCGTTCAGGATAGGTTTTTACTCTACAGTCCATTAAATCAAGGATTGAAACCAAAAGATTGAGGCAGGAGAGGCATTAACGGTATTGTTTTTACTCTACAGTCCATTAAATCAAGGATTGAAACATATTTTACAATTCAAACAAAAACAAATCAAACAAGTTTTTACTCTACAGTCCATTAAATCAAGGATTGAAACCTTCCAGTTTTTGCAGTTTTTATCCAAATAATCTGTGTTTTTACTCTACAGTCCATTAAATTAAGGATTGAAACTTATGGCTATATGGTAAAAGTCCCAGGATGGGAGAAAGTTTTTACTCTACAGTCCATTAAAACAAGGATTGAAACAAGATTTAGGCACTATTATCCTCGATGATATAGGAACGGAAGAAGATAAGGATGCGGCTAAAGTAGCCAATGCAGTAATCCTTTTCTTGAAAGTGTTAGAGCTGAATAGAAATACAGGATTCATTATCACCACGAATCTGAATTCAGAA
>JALHDH010000205.1 GCA_022839105.1 bacterium | reverse complement strand
CCCGTTCTGGTAGAACCAGTGGTTGACGTTGCGGCCGCACCGGCTCAGGCCCTGGGCACCCCGTTCCAAGGCTTTGCGCCAATCGCGGGCGCTGGGGCGCAGGTGTTTGTTCCCGTGCCCCTGCCCCTGCTGGAAGCAACGTAGAAACAGGCATTGGACCTCGGGTGGCAGCATCGCGAAGGGAGGAGCGCTGGGGGGCGGAGTGACCCCCGGAACGCGGCCGCCGAAGGCGAACCTGCCCGCCCGGATCCTGCCCGTCACGCTCATCGGTGCGTCTTGAATCCCCGGGCCGAACACGGCCGCGTAGGGGTGGTACCCTTCCATCAGCAACCCGAAGAGCATGACCCCCAATGCGAAGAGATCGGCGTGGTAGCGTTCATAGTCTGTGCTGCCGAAGTTGACCCCGAAGGCCTCCAGGGGGAGGTACTCCGCCGTGCCGACCCGGCAGTGGAAGACCCTGCCCCCCTGGGACTCGCGGATCTGGAAGGAGTCGCAGTCGAGCAGGGCCAGGCGGGCATTGGCATAGGCGCTGATGTTGGTCTCGCGCAGGTCGCCCACCCGGTGCCCGGCCCGGTGGACCCGTTCCACCACGCAGGCCAGGTTCAGGGCCAGGGTATACATGTAGCGCCAGTTGAACTGTCCCCCGAGGGCCTTGGTCCGGTCCGTCGTCGAGGTGAGTCTGTGCAGCGCCGCCCCTTTGATTATGGGCATCGTGAACCCCACGAAGCTGCGCTGATGCGGATCGTTGAAGAGGCCTCGGCGGGGCCAGGCCAGAGAGGGTTCGCGGGGGTGGGGCTCGTCCGGAGGGCTGAGGATCATGGCCAGGACCTTGTCGGAGCGCTCCCCGGTGCGACAGGGGGGGTGGTAGACCTTGGCCACCTCCATGGAGGACCCCGCCACCCGATGGATCCCGCCTTCCCCGCCCCTTGTCAACTCGGGGCCCAGGTCGACAGGTCTCCCCTTGTGGTCGTACAACCTCATGGTCAACTCCTCCCAGATTGCAGGCCCCGGCCCAGCCACCGCAGCCCGCACGCGGCGACCGCAAGCCCCGTCCACAGCGAGGCTCCCAGGCCGGTCAGGCCGGGGTCTGCGGGGCACCACGGAAGGCCCTGATGGGCATCCCTCGCCACCAGCAGACCCAAGGCCCAGGCCAGGAGCCAGCGCAGTCCCCCCAGACAGGCGGCGCCGACCAGGCTGGCGGGGAGCAGGTTGGCACCGACCAGGGCACCGGGCACCCGCGGCAGGGCCACCTCGGTCACGGCCCGGATCCTCGAACCCCCACAGGCGCGGCAGGTGGAGACCCGCCGGCTGTGGGTGTTCGAACAGGTCTCGCACTCGTAGAGGACGAGCATGGCCGCCAGGCTCAGCCGTCGGAGCTTTCGGAGACTTCAGTGCCGACCGCCGGCAGTTCGACGGGTTCGTCCGGTTCTGCGTGCGTCCCCGATGGCGACGCCGCCCCGATGCCTTCGCAGGCGGCAACGGGCCCACCCAGGACCGCAACCACCAGGGTCTTGTCGTCCTCCGACACCGACGCCAGCCTCTGGGAACCGAGCAGGCGGCGAATCTGCTCGTCGGCCTCCTGGCGTTCCTGCAGGCCTTCGGCCAGCCTGAAGAGAGGCCCGAAGAAGGGCTCGTGCAGATGGTAGCCTTCGGAGTCGCGCGTCAGGAACGACAACTGGCAACCGTCGCTGAATGCGCACAGGGCATCCACCGGCTCGGCCGTCAGCACTTCCAGGTGCCGCTCCCAGCGGCTGGAGGTCAGGGGGGTCACGATGTTGACGAAGTCGGACTCGGCCGGAGCCGACAGCAGGCAGAGCCGCTCCCCCCTGCGGCCGACCACGGCCCCGTCTCCGACGTGCGCCACCTCGACCCCCTCGGGGGTGGCCAGAGCCACCATCAGGGTCGTCCCCAGGTGCCGCAGGTCCAGGCCCTGGGTGGAGGCCGCCTGTTCCAGGGCCAGCCGGGCCTGCCTGACAGCCTGCTCGACCAGGGAGGGGGTCTGTCCAAGGCTCCCCGCAGCCGAGCTCAGGAAGTCGACGGCCGCCTGGACCGCCAGTTGCGCCCCCAGGTCGCTGTTGGGAGCGGAGCCCAGCCCATCGGCCACGGCCAGGGCCACCCCTCCCCCCTCCAGGAGCGCGCAGGCGTGCGCGTCCTGGCAGGGGAGGCCGCTCTGCTCGTGGCCCGGGCCCATCACCGAGGCTCCGAACACGAAAGAGCGGAGGTCGCTCACACCGTCACCGAAGCCCAACCGCTGACGGGGGGCAGACCGACCTGGTCT
>JALHDH010000006.1 GCA_022839105.1 bacterium | reverse complement strand
GTCTCATTTGCCTCCAGCAAACCACGACTTTTTGCGCCTTGCGGGGTGCACAAGATCCCTCGGCGATGCTCGGTCCGGATACTCACACAGACTCCTAGGCCTCGAGCTTGAAGATCTCGCGTCCCTTGTATTGTCCGCAGCTCTTGCACACGTGGTGCAGGAGCTTGGGCTCCTTGCAGTGAGGGCAGGGAGCCACGGCCGGCAGTTCCAGGCGCAGATGCGACCGGCGCTTGCGGGTCTTGGAGCGGGGGGTCTTGTACTTCGGGTTTGGCATGTTCGGACTCCTCCTGGGAGAGATTCGGGCTCAGACGGTCCCGCTCTGGGCGCGGTCATGCAACTCCGCCAGCGCTCCCCAACGGGGATCGATGCGGGGTTCCACCTCGCACTTGCAGGCCATTTCGTTGAGGTTGGCCCCGCATTGGGAGCACAACCCCTTGCAGGCCTCTGCGCACAGGGGCCTGCAAGGAAGGGATGCCACGAGATTCTGACGGATCACCTCGTCGATCTCGATCAAGTCGTTCTCATAGGTGAAGATGCAGAGTTGCTCCACCTCGAACTCCTCCCCCTGAGGCAGTTCGGGGCTGTCGTGCGGAAGGAACTGCTCCTCCACCCGGACCTCGAGCGGCTCGTCATAGTCCCCGGCACAACGCGAACAGGCCAGCCGGACTCGGGTCTGGAGGGTGCCCTCGACCAGGATCCGACTGCCCACATGGGTGAGCTTGAGGTCCACCTCGAGCGGAGCGGTGAGCTCCAGCTCCGCGACGGAGCCCCAATCCTCCAGGCGCAGTTTTTGGGACAACCCGTGGCTTCGCCTGATTTCGCTGACGTTGATCTTCACCGGAACGAAAACCTCACGTGCCTCAGGCACGCCGACTCAAAAAACCAGGCGCCGGGCAAAAAGGAAGAAAGGGCCCCCGACGCCTGAGCCATTATAGGGGGGGGGCTGAGGGTTGTAAAGAGAGGCCCGGCCAGCAATGCTTCAGTCTCCCAGATGCCGAGAGATCGCCCGGAGCACCTGCTCGTCGTCATCCAGCCCGAGAATCGAGACCAGGTCTCCCTCGGCGTCATCCTCAAGCACGAAGTATCGGACCCCCGCCTGGACCAGTCGCCGGTCCTTCTCTTCAGGCAGGGAGCCCATCCGACGCACCAGCCCCCGCGAGAGCTCGGCCAGACGCTCGGCGGCGGAGACATCCAGGGGGGCTCCCTGCATGACCACCTGGCGGATCCGGCCCAGGCAGGCCTCGATCTGGTCGAAGAGTTCTTCGGCTGGAATCGGGGGGTCTTCAAGCAGTTCTGCCAGGCGGGTCCTGGCCTCCTCGGGGACTCCGGGGGGAAGGGGGCGGATCATCGGCTCCTCCAGTCGATCCAGGACGAGATAGCTCCAGGCGTGAGGGCTCCCTGGAGGGCGGCGAGGGTGGAACACGTGATGGACCGGGCGCCAGAGCCCGGGCTCCAGCCTCGGGTAGCGGACATCGCCGGGGAACTCCTCGTGGATCAGGGTCAGATACTGACGATGAGCTCGAGGCAGGGCCTGGGCATAGAGCGAGCCCCCCCCGATCACCATGAGTTCCTGGATTCGGCCCGTCAGGGCCAGGGCCTCTTCCAGCGAGCCCACCACCTCGACGCCGGCGGGCCGGTAATCAGGCCGCCTGGACAGGACCAGGTTCCTGCGCTCCGGCAGGGGGCGTCCCAGGGACTCGAAGGTCCGACGTCCCATCAGGAGCACCTGCCCCAATGTCAGTCGACGAAAATTGCGCAGGTCGTCGGGCAGGTTCCAGGGCAGTTGGCCCTCCCGGCCGATCACCCGCCCTCGGGCCATGGCGGCCACCAGCGAGAGTTTCATCCCCTACACCGCGATCGGCGCCCGGATCGGAGGGTGGTGCCGATAGTCCAGCAATTCGATGTCCTCGGCCCGGAAACCATCGATCTCCCGGACTTCGGGGTTGAGGCGAAGCCGGGGCAGTCCGAGGGGTTCACGGCTCAGCAGCTCGTCGGCCTGATCGAGGTGGTTCAGATACAGGTGAAAATCTCCGAAGGTGTGGATGAACTCCCCGGGCTGCAGCCCGACCACCTGGGCCACCATCATGGTCAGGAGCGAGTAGGAGGCGATATTGAAGGGCACCCCCAGAAAGACATCCGCACTGCGCTGGTACAACTGGCACGAGAGCCTGCCCTCGGACACGTAGAACTGGAACAGGACATGGCAGGGAGGAAGAGCCATGCGCTCCAGTTCGCCGACGTTCCAGGCGCTGACGAGCAGACGCCGGGACTCCGGATGGGTCCGGATCTGTCCGATCACCTCGGCCAACTGGTCGATCCGACCTCCTTGCGAGGTGGGCCAGGAACGCCACTGGGCCCCGTAGATCGGACCCAGTTCGCCGTCTTCGTCGGCCCACTCATCCCAGATGGGAACGCCGTGTTGCCGCAGGTAGGCCAGGTTGGTGGAACCTTTCAGGAACCACAACAACTCGTGAAGGACCGACTTGAAGAAGAGCTTCTTGGTGGTGACTGCCGGGAAGCCCTCCGCCAGGTCGAAGCGCATCTGATGACCGAAGAGGCTCAGGGTCCCCGTACCCGTGCGGTCCTCGCGTGGCTTGCCCTGCCGACGCACCCGTTCGACCATGTCCAGATACTGGCGCATGGGAGCCTCCGTTCGGCGCCCGGGCTACAGGGCCTGCCGCGCGACCCAGAGGGCCAGGGCGATCCCCAAGGCGATCCGGTACCAGGCGAAGGGAAGAAGGCTTCCCCCCTGCAAGTGACGACGCAGAATGCCCAGGCCCAGGGTCCCGCTGATGGCCGCTGCGGCCACCCCGGCGGCCAGGGGCCAGAGCATCTCGGGGTTCGGCAACTCGAAACCCTTGACCGCCTTGAGCAGGGTGGCTCCACCCAGCACGGGGAAGGCGAAGAGGAAGGAGAGCCGGGCAGCCTCCGGGCGGGGCACCCCCAGGGCCCGAGCCGCGGTCAGGGTGGCCCCGGACCGGGAGACTCCCGGCACGGTGGCCAAGGCCTGGGCCATCCCGACCAGGAAGGCCTCGCGCAATCCGCAGGCCGACAGTTCCCGATTCCGGGGACTGCGCCCATCCACCAGGGCCATCAGGGCTCCGAATCCGGCCAGGGTCAGGGCCAGCAGGGGCAGACCATGCAGCAGATCCTCGACCCGCCTTTCCAGTGCCAGCCCGACCAGGGCCGCTGGAAGGGCACCCAGGAGGGCCAGGAGGGCCAGGCGCTCGAGAGGGTCCCGGGGGCGGAAGCGTCCCAGGGGCCACCCCGCGATCACCCGGAAGAAGGCACGGGCCTCGGCAGGCATGGCCACCAGGAGCGCCAGCAGGGTCCCCCCATGCAGGGCCACATCAAAGGATTTTCCGAAATACTGACCGCCTCCCAGGGCCGGCAACAGGACCAGGTGGGCCGAGGAGGAGACGGGGAGGAACTCGGTCAGGCCCTGGACGATTCCCAGCAAGACGGCCTGGAACCAGAGGGGAAGTTCGCTCATCGCCCGGGCCGGTTCCACGAACTCCTCCCGACTCCCTGTCGCTCCGATCCCATTGGTTACAAACGGGAAACACCAACCACTTTGACAAGCCAGGGCGACCCGAGTATCCTGGGTCGAACCTTGGAGGCGAGCCCGCCCCCTCGCTGCAGACACCTGCTCGAACGGGCCAGGTGGGCTGCCGGGCCAGGCTCCCCGCTCGTTGGAGGAACCAAGTTGTCGGCCGAACCTGCCACGAACCCTTCTGCCCTGCACCGCCCCCCCTCGCCGCTGTACCGCGAACTGCAGCGCAAGGCCCGAATCCACCAGGGCCTGGGAGGCATCATGGAGATCGACTTCGGCACGGGGCTCTTCGGCATCGAGTTTCCCGCCGGGGGCGAGCAGAACCTGGAGACCGAGCTGGTCAAGACCAGCCGCCGCTTCCCCCTGGCCGGAGTCGAGAAGTTCCAGCTCTCCGAGACCAGCGCGACCGAGACCGGGCGCAAGGTCTTCTACTTCGACGCCTCGGGCAGCTTCGCGAGGGGCTCCGGGGACCTGACCTTCATGCAGACGGTGACCGGCCGCAAGCGGATCAACACCGTCAAGATCCGCCTCGAGGTGGAATGAACCTCAGGGCCCTGCGGTGGTCTGCCTGAGATAGCGCGACGCGTAGCGCCCCAGCCCGTCGGCCAGGGCCTCGGCCAGTCGCTGGCGATACTCCGGTGTCGCCAACAATCGCGCCTCCTCGGGGTTGCTCAGGAAGGCGGCCTCCACCAGCACTGCGGGCATCCTGGAGTGGGCCAGCACGTAGAAGCGGTCCTTCTGGATGCCCCGATCCGGCCGCCCCGAGGCGGCCAGCAGGGACGGGTGCAGTTCCTGCGCCAGCAGGGTGTCGCTTCCCTTGAAGGTGTGCAGGGAGGTCCCCTTCACCGCAGAGTTCACCGATGCGTTGCAGTGGATGCTGACGAACACGTCGGCTCCCAGGTCGTTGGCGATCTGCACCCGGGATCCGAGCTCCTCGCGAGCGCTCGAACCGGCCCAGGAGACATCCCGATCGTCCTCCCGGGTCATCACCACGTTCCATCCCCGGGAGCGAAGGATCTTCGCCAGCCTCAAGCTCAGATCCAGGGTCACCTCCTTCTCGGTCAGGCCCAGGGCCCGATTGACCGCCCCGGGATCCGAACCGCCGTGCCCGGGATCCAGGCAGACCACGCCCCCAGAGGACGGGAAGGAAGTCGTCCCGTAACCTTTGAGCATGGCCATCGAAGGCTCGATCGCCTCGTGACGGATCTCCAGGACCAGGCTATGGGGCGTCTCGCCCGGACCCAGGCGGGTCTGGACGGCCTTCTCCAGGTCCACCACGACCCGGGAGATGGGAGCGGGATCCGCCTGGAACTGGGAGATCCGGACCGAACGCAGAGAGCCATCCTGCACCTGGAACTCCTGCTTGGGCCCGACCAGGATGGCCTGGGGAAGATCCAGGAAGAAGCGGTTGTCCGGCGGAAGGAGACGGCTCCACTCGTATTGGACCGGTCCGCTGAACTGCAGGACCACCCTCTGCCCTGCGGCCATGGGTTCGACGCGCACCGCAGTGATCTTCTGGACCGGGAAATCCCGAGCGGGAGCCGTGACTCCCTGCAGGCCGAGTTCAAAGGCCAGCTCGCGGCCAGGCCCGGCACGAGGCGCGACGATGGCCAGGCCCGGGACCGCCGGGATGACCACCCGGGTCACGGCCGGCCCCAGTTGGAACTGACCCAGGCGGATATCGCCGAGCTCGGGATGGGTCACGCGCAGGGAGGGGGTATCCAGGACCCCTCCCGCCAGGTCGATGACGTAGCGATCGGGCTGACGCAGGCTGAAGGTCTTGAAGGTCAAAGGAGCCGAACTGCGGATCACCAGCTTCGGGCGCCGGGCATCGCCCTCCAGGCGGACGCTCCGGATCAACGGCTCGACCCAGCCGGTCTTGCCGTCGGCGGCCAGGGTGATGCGGACCTCCAGGAGATCCTCCAGGCACGACATCGGGACATGAGGCGTCCCATCCACCAGCCGGGCGGGCACCTCCAGACGCCTGCCCCCCGCAGCCTGGGGAAGCTCCTCCTGGCCCAGGGCCAGTTCCATCTTGAGGTCTCCGCGACGCACCATGAGCACGCCGGGCTCCTCCCAGGCCCACTCTGCCCCGAAGAGCGAGGCCAGGCGGGAGAGGCCCGGATCCGTGGCAGCCACCAGGAACTCGTCCTCCACCCCGGTGGAACGCGCCTTGAGGGAGATGGAGGTGCCCAGGGCCTTCAGGCTGAGCGGGCGGGCTTCCCCGACCACCAGCGACGACTCGGAGGGAGAGGCCTGAGGTTCCGAGGCTCCCTGACCCGCAGCGGGAAGAGCCCACACCAGGCAGCCCAAAAGGATCGCCGTCCAGGCCGGCCAGATTCTCCTCATCATCCTCTCCCTCTCTCCCCGGATTCCGCCCGCCGCGCAGGATTCAAACTCTGCGGACCCCTCAATGTTCCGGATCGGTCCCGATCGGGGTGGCCTCGAACAGTTCCTCCAGTCCGACCACGGCCACTCCGGCCTGCTTGAGGCGCGGAAGCCCCCGGCGCAGCGCCTCCAGCGTGGCGGCTCGAGGATGGGCCAGGGCCACCGCGTGTCCTTGTCGGAGGGCCAGCTCGGCCAGGCGATCGATCTCGAGCAGGATCTGCTCGACCTCATCCTCGTTGTCCAGGAAGAGGTCCCGGCTGAGCACCCTCAGGCCCATCCCGCGAGCCCGCTGCGCCAGGACCGTGGCGGCGGTGGTGCGGCTGTCCAGGACGAAAAGGCCTCGGCTGGAGGCCTCCTCGAGCACGGCCTGAACCAGGCGGAGATCGGTGGTCCCCTGGGAGCCCTGGTGATTGTTGACCCCCCGGATACCGGGCACGGCCTGGAAGTTCTCGCGCACCGCCCGGGCCAGTTCCTCGTCGTCCATGTCCGCCCGCAGGGTTCCCGGACCGGGGTCTCTTCCCCCGAAGGCCTCCATGGGAAGATGGAGCAGGACCGTCCTCCCTTTCAAGGTCGCCTCCCCGGCCAGCCTCGAGGAATCCGGCAGGTGAGGCAGGACGGCCAGGGTCAGGGGGTCCTCGAATTCCAGGAAGCCTCGTTCCCGTTCGAAGTCCTGCCCACAATCGTCGATCACCACCGAGACCAGGGCTCGGGGTGGGGCCGGTCTTTCGGGGGAGGGCGCCGGCCGGGGTCCTGCTTCGGGCCGAGCCTGCGCCTCACCCGACAAGGAGGGCGCCGGAGGCCGGGACTCCTGGCTCTGCTCCAGATCCGGGGCCGGGATGCGGACTTCCGCGAAATCCGGAATCGGGGACCAGACTCCTTCGCGGAGGGCGCCCGCCCAGCCCACGTAGAAGGCCAGCCCCCCCAGCAGGAGCATCAGGCCAATGGCCAAACCGACCCGGGCCTCCCTGACAGGCGGGCGAGAGGGACCCCGACGCCGGGGCTGGGGGCGCTTCAATGAAGAATTCGACACTTCAGGCTTGATGAAATTTCGCCGAAGCTTGAGGAAGTTCCTTCAGCAATCCGATCCGCCGCCTTTCGGCAGGAGTGTTCCCGGAGAACTCGCCCTGGCCTGGAGGGGAACCTCGTGCCGAAAACGAAGCGGGGGGAGCATATCATCCGAAAGGCTGCCCTGAGCTTGTGGACCGCAGCCGGTCCGCCAGGTCGACGCAGCCCGATTGAGGGTCTAGATGGACACGAACCCCACCGACGAGAACCTGGAAGTCATCGGCGAAGAGGCTGGCCACGGCGTCTACCGCATCCGCGTGCGCGGGAACCTGGAGCTGGCCACCTCAGAAGTCTTGCGCAACCACCTGGCCGAAGTCCTTCGAGCCGGGCACAAGCACCTGATGATGGACCTCAACGAAGTGGGCTATCTGGACTCCAGCGGCCTGGCCGTGCTCCTGGGCACTCTTCGCCGGGTCCGCGAGAACCAGGGTTCCTTGCGCCTGGTCTGCAACGTGCGTCCTGTCCTTCGGGTTCTGGGCCTGACGGGGCTGGACCGGCTCCTGGCCATCCACCCCAACGAAGAATCCGCCTTGAAGGATCTGCCCCAGGCCGACTGAGGATCGGGCGGGGCCTCAGATCTCCGAGAGAAGCTTCACCATCGGCATGAAGGAAGCCAGGGTGATGAAGCCCACCACCACACCCATCCCCATGAGGATGAGCGGCTCGAGGGTGGTGGCCAGGGAGCCCAGGGCCAGATCGACCTCTTCTTCATACATCACCGAGACGCGGCGCATCATGGTGTCGAGGTTTCCGGATTCTTCGCCGGCGCGGATCATCTGCAGCACCATCTCGGGGAAGGCCCCCGAGATCTGCAGGGACTCGTAGACTCCTCCCCCGGCCACCATGGCTTTGCGGGCTTCGCCCATGCGGCGGGCCACCACCTCGTTGCCGGCCACCTTCTCGACCACCGCCAGGGAGGGGCCCAAGGAGACCCCCGATTCCAGAAGGGTGGAGAGGGTGAAGAGCACCCGGGCCACGGTGGACTTGTTGAGCAGGCCGCCGAGAATCGGCACGGCCAGCACGAAGGCGTGAGCCTGATAGCGGAAGTCCGCCGAACGGGAGAGGGTCCGCCAGGCCAGAACCCCGGCCACCGTCAAAGCTGCCAGGACCAGGAGGGAAGGCCCCACGATCCAGGGGTTCTGGACCGAGTTGGCCAGGACCAGGACGATCCGCGTGGCCAGGGGCAACTCGACGCCCAGCGAGTGGAAGACCGGCTGCATGAGAGGCAGGACGTAGAACACGAAGACCGACAAGGTGGCCAGCGCCGTGGCCCCCAACACCGATGGGTAGGCGAAGTTGGCGATCAGCTTCTTGCGCAGTCGGACGCTCTTCTCCTGGAGATCCGCCAGCTTGCCCAGCACCGAGTCCATCCGGCCGGAAACCTCGCCCGACTCGACGATCCGGATGAAGACATCGTCGAAAGCTCCAGGATGGCGGCGCATCGAGTGCGAGAAGGAGACTCCCGACTCGACCTGCAGCGACATGCTGGAGAAGACCTCCTTGATGGCGCCGCTTCCCCCGCTGGCCACGAGCCTCAGGGCCCTGGCCAGTGGAATCCCGGCGGCCATCATGGTGGCGATCTGCCGGATGGCGATGGCGAGGTCCTCGCCCGAGACCCGGCGGGTTCCGAGATTCCGCAAATCTTCGGTCGTCTGGTGTTCTTCGAGCGACAGGACGCTGGCATAATCCTGACGCAGACGCGTCCGGGCCATCAGCGCCGACGGAGCGTCGAGGATCCCCTCGCTGATCCGCGCATTCTTGTCCAGGACCCTGTATTTGTAGGTAGGCAGTGGGGTCACCTCGCCAGGCGGATTCTTCGCTCGCCCCCCAGTTTCCCTCATCACGACGCGAGAACCTGCGGTCAAGACAGGCAACCGCCCCCCCTGTCCCGAAGTGGCGTGGCCAGGACGTCCCCTCCAGGCTTTGAGGGGACCCGAATCGAGTATCCGGAACCGGAGCGATCCAGCAACCGAATGCGCGTCCCGACGCCGGCTTCAATCCAAGACGAATGAGCGCTGCCGAGAAACCCAACGCCTACCTCCTGGTCGGCCTGGGAGGTCTGGGATTCCAGGCTGTGCGCCATGCCAGCCGGCTTCTGGCCCGAAGAGGTCCCGGAGGACACCCCGGTCCGGTTCTTTGCCTGGGAATCGACACCGACCGGGCGATCTCCGCTGAAAGCGGATTGCCGGCCTTTGAAGGCCTCTTCCTCGAGACCACCGAGTTCGCGGCCGTCATGGCCCGGCCCCAGGACTACCCTCCGGTCAAGGACTGGTTGCCCCAGGAAGTGCCGGCCATCGATCCCGGGCGAGGTGTCCGCGGCAGCCGCCCTCTGGGAAGGCTGGCCTTCTTCCTGCATCGTCGGGAACTGGAGCGTCGGATCGCCTCCACCCTGGCCCGCCTGGGCGGAGCCGACCCGGCCCATCCCGTGGAGAGCCGGCCTGGAAACCTCCAGGTCCTGATGGTCTCCAGCCTGGGCGGCGGCACCGGCAGTGGGATGCTCTGCGATCTGGCCTATCTGATCCACCGACTGGTGGGTTCCACCACGCTTCCCTGCTCCTGTTCGGCCCTGCTCCTGATGGGAACCCGTCCCCCGCGCGACGAAGCCGTCGCCTCCAACGTCTTTGCGGGCATGGTGGAACTGAACCACTGGATGGCCCAGGACTCCCGCTATCCCTACGAATACAGCTCGGGGGAGCGATGGGAGACGGACCGCCCCCCCTTCGAGCAGGTCTTCCTTCTGGCCGGCAACGACCTGGGGGACGAGACCTCCCGGGCTCCCCTCTTCGACCAGCTGGCCGCCCAGGTCGGGCTCTTCCTCTGGGAGGACTTCGCCCCCCTGCGCGCCGAGCTCCAGGGCCGCTACGAGACCTTCTTCGCCGGCACCGACCTGCGCGGGAATCCCGTCTCCTACTTCAGTTGCGGTTCGGCGACCTTGAGCCTGCCGCGCGGGGATCTCAGGCTGGCAGCCCACGCCAGGCTGGCGGCCCAGGTGGTGAATCGCTGGCGGACCACCCTCTTCCACGCCGGGACCGGCACCAGCGGCGACGAGGAGAGGGCCCACGCCGAAACCTTCCTCGAGGGCCAGGAGCTGCTCACCAGCAGCTTTCGGCGGATCCTGGACAAGGAGCTGGTCTCGGCCCGGGATGGCCGCTTCGATCTGGAACGACGGATCGGCCGACTGGGTGAAGACCTCCGGCGGAGCCCTCGATTCGGGGCCGACCTGCTCCAGAAGCTCCGCGAACTCGACGAGGAGCTGGCCCGGGAGATGGCTTCCGACTCACCCGAGGGCGCCGTGGGCTTCCTGGCTCGACTGACCGGCCGGCTCCTGGAGGAGCGCTCGGTCGACCTGGTCGGTGAACTCTCCTCCTTCTTCCGGGCAGGGCGCGAGCAGTATCTCGGGTTCTGCGTCTTCCTCGACGAGCTCTCCGAGCGGATCGGACACTGCCTCAACGATCTCCACGAGGCCCTCAACAGCGGCGAGACCGCCGAGATGCGGCTGATCGAGGACAAGCAGCGGGCCTTGGAGGAAGTGGCCCGCCACCAGCCGGGGTGGCTGGACCGCTGGCTTCGCAAGGCCGGCGACGAACCCGTCGAGAAGTGCCTCCAGGCGCTTCGGGACTATCACGAGAACCGCCTGAGACTCTGCCGGGACCGTCAGGCCCTGAACGTGTACCTGGGATTGCTGGACACCCTGCAGCGCTTCTCCAACGGGGTCAACGAGCTGCTGGAGTACCTCGACGCCGTCGAATCGGACCTGCAATCCGAGGAGGCCCGGGCGCGAGGAAGGCTCTTCGCCGTGCCCGGAGAGGTCCTGCTGACCCCCTCCGAGGTGGAGGACTTCCTCCAGGCCCAATGCTCCCCAGACCGGGTTTCCCGGGCCACCGAAGAGCTCCTGGCGCAGGTGGGCCAGGACCTCTTCGCCGTCCCCCGGACGACCCCCCGGGCGGCCTGGCTGGGTCGAATCCTCCAGGTCCTCCAGGAGGGGAATCCCACACCCGAACCCGATGTGCTGGCCAGCTTCCTGGAACGCTACCCCGGCGAGGCTGCCCGGGACCAGATCCGCATCCTCTTCGAGAGGGCCCGGCCCACGATGGCCTCCTCGCTGGCCATTCCCGACTACGAGCCCGGGACCAGCCTGCGGGCGGCCTACGTCGGCTTGCAGGGAGGCGAGAATCCCGATTCGGAGGCGGGCCGCACCTTCCTCGAGCACCTCTCCCGACTCCCCACGGACATCCTCCTCAAGGTCCTGCCCCTTCCCAGTCCCGAGCGGGTGGCCTTCATCCGGATCAGCGGAGGCTTCCCTCTGGACGCCTTGGATCTGCACGCCTTCCGGCGCGCCTATCTCCAGACCCTGCGTCTGGGGCGGCGCGGCCTCCACGTCCGCGCGGACGTCCGCTGGCGCCCCCTGGGGCGCCCCTCCTCCGGGCAGCTCCGAGACCTGCGCGAGAGCCTGGCCATCGGATTGCACCTGGGGATGCTCACCGAGAGGACCCGAGGCCCGGGCGACCAGATCGACCGCCTGGAGAGCCCGCGTTGGCCGGACCTGACGGCGCTGAAGTCCTGCCTGCGGCTCTATGCCGACCCGCTCGAAGCCCTCCACGTGGAGGGGGACTTCCTGGCCGCCCTGCACCGCTGGCAGGACCAGCGGCTGGACGAGACCGGCGCCGAAGGCTACCGACGCAGCCTCACCAGCGACCTGAGAGCGCTGCGCTTCCTGGGGCTGGATCTCGACCAGTCCCTGAAGGATGGGGTGGCCTCTTTCGACGAGAGGCTCGAAGAGAAGTGGCCCCAGTGGTCCCGAGCCATCCATCGCGCCCTTCAGCAGGAACCCTCGGTGGCCACCAGCGACCTGATCAGCGTTCCCGTCGGGGTGCGGCGCTGGGCGCTCCTGCGCTTCCTGCAGGAGCACCCCGAAGAGAACCTGACCTATCACGCCGTCTCGGGAAGGCTGGAGCTGGTCTCGGCGCGAGACGTCGAGGCCCTGGAGCGCGCCTGGCGCCGCGTCCAGGAATCCGCCGAGGCGGGCCCCGAGGCCTTCGCCGAGAACGCCCGATCCCTGATCGGCTTTCTGTGCACCAGCCTGGGGTTCACTCCGGGCGAAGGGATCGGCCTGGGCAACCTGCGGGGGCTCCGCGTGGGAACCCATGGACTGCGGATCAAGATCCCCAACCGGATCCCGATCCTGGTCAGCCGCGTCCCGGTCCTCTCCCAAGGGGATGTCGAGGCCCTGCGCTCCCTCATGGAACAGGGAGGACCCGACTCGCGCTTCGGCCTCCTGCTGACCCTGGGGGACGCCCCCGAGAACATCCGGATCATCGACGAGCACCTGCGGACCCTGCTGCGCTACGACGTGATCGTCCTGACCCAGAAGGATCTGCGCGAGGTCCTCCGGGTTCGCTGGCGTTTGAAGGCCCTGGTGGCCCGGATCCTCGAACAGGTGGACCTGACGGTCGTCTCCCCCTTCGTCACCGAAGGGCCGGTGCCGTCCTCGATGTTCTTCGGTCGGGAAGGGGAGATCAAGGAGATCGTCCACCGCATCGAGACCTCGAGTCTGGCCCTGGTCGGCCCCCGGCGGATCGGCAAGACCTCGATCCTCCAGAGGGTCCTGGGGTCACTTCGCAACCAACCCCGCCCGATCGTCTACCTGGACTGCCAGTCCATCTATGACGCGTCCTCCTTCCTGCTGACCCTGGCCGCCGAGTCTGTCCCCTCGCAGGCCCAGGAGGATTTTTCCTCTCCAGCCGCCTTCCGGGGACTTCTCGACGCCCTGCGGGCCGGCTACGCGGGAGCCCCGGTCCAGTTCATCCTCGACGAAGTGGACCTGGTCCTGCGCGAGGATCCCGAAGGGGCCGAAGGGCTCTTCCGGGCCTTCCGGGTGGCTGAAGGGGAGGAGGCGGCCCACTTCCTCTTCTGTGGAGAGCGGACGCTGCTTCACAAGCTGAGGGATCCCAACTCGGCCCTGTTCAACTTCTGCCATACCATGCGGGTCCAGTTCCTGGACCCTCGGGATGCCGCACGGCTGATCGCCGAACCCCTGGATCAGATGGAGGTCCGCTGGGAGGACCGGGAAGGCTCCATCCAGCGGATCCTGGAGATCACCAGCAGCCACCCCAACCTGATCCAGCGCACCTGCGCCAATCTGGTCGAGGTCCTGAATCGGGAAAGGACCCGGAGGATCAAGGGAGAACACCTCGACGAGGTCGTCGCGGACCCGAGCTTCCTGGAGGACTACCTGGACACGCTCTGGGGACGGGCCAGCGAAACCGAGAAGATCCTGATCCTGGCCCTGGAACCGGACGAGACCGCCTCTCCCCCCGAACTCCGGCGCCGCCTGCAGGAGGATTTCGAGATCGAACTGGCGGCCCCATCCGTGGTGGAGGCGATGGAGAACCTCTGCCTTTATGGGATCCTCGAAAAGCGAGGCTCCCGCTATCAGTTTGCGGCTCGTCACCTGCCCCACCTGATGCGCGAGGTGATGGACGTCGCCGAGGAGATTCAACTGCACAAAGAGATGATGATGCATGGAGGCTAGGTTCTTTCACTGGGGCGGCAATCTCGACCCCAATTCGCCCGTCTACATCAAGAGGCCTGAGGACGAGAAGCTCCCCGAGCACATCGCGGCCGGCGACTTCGTGACCGTCCTGGCGCCTCGTCAGATGGGCAAGACCAGCCTTTTGCTTCGAGTCCGGCGGCTGCTGACCGAGGCCGGCATGGCCATCGCCTACGTGGACCTCTCGCCAGCCCGCGAGGAGTCCCTGGAATCGTGGTATGCCCACCTGTCCACGGGAATCGCCGAGCAGGTGCTGCCCGGAGGCGACCATCCTCCCCTGCCCCATTCCCACCTGGAGTTCGTCCAGTTCCTGCGGGCCGTGAGCACCCAGTTGGGGAACACCCGCCTGTGCATCATGCTCGACGAGGTCGGCACCGTCCCCGAGGACATGTCCGATGCCTTCTTCGGGAACGTCCGCTACGTCTTCTCGAATCGCCAGGTCAAGCCCGAGTTCCGCTTCACCAACTTCGTGCTCTGCGGAACCTTCCAGCCCCGCGACCTGATCAAGAATCCGGCCAACTCTCCCTTCAACATCTCCAAGACCCTCAGGATGAGCGATCTGACCCGCGACGGCGTCCGCCGCCTGGTGGGCATGCTCGAGAGGATGGGCGTCTACTTCGACGAGGACATCCCCGACGTGGTCCACGACTGGACCGGAGGGCAGCCCTACCTGACCCAGCGCCTCTGCGCGATCTTCGAGGAGTGGAAGATCCCGATCTCCGGACCCGAGGTGGTCGAGCGGGCCATCCAGGACCTGATGATGGACGACAACAACCTCGACCACATCATCCACCGCCTGCACGAAGAGGCCGAACTGGTTCCCTGGCTGGAGCGGATCCTGATCCGCAAGGAGAGCATCCGCTTCAACCGGATGACGAATCAACGCCTGGCCCGCCTGGAGCTGATCGGACTGATCAAACCGGCCAAGGACGGCTCGTGCAAGATCCGCAACCGGATCTACCACGACCTGCTGCTGAACAACTTCTTCTCGGAGCGCGAGGGCGAGCATGTCCCGGACGTGGACTCCTCCCCCGATGCAGACCAGTCGGCGCGGTCGGTGGAAAGCCAGGAGGTCACCGCGGTCAGCATCGACGTGGTCGACTCCACCCTGCTCAAGCAGGATCAGGACAAGGTCGCCGTCACCTATACCTTCCAGCAGTATTTCCAGTATGTCCAGAACCTGGCCCGCCGCTGGGGGGGACAGGTCAAGGATGCCGCCGGCGACGGCGTCATGTGCATCTTCTCCAACGCCGATTCGGCCCTGCGCTGCGCCGTCGAACTGCAGGAGAACCTGCCTGGATTCAACCGCCGTCACAACCGGCTCAACGGCCCGTTGGCCCTGCGGATCGGCCTGAACACAGGCCATGTCCTGACCCGGGATCTCAAGGACTACCGGATGACCCGGAGCCTGTACGACTACACCCTGGATCTCTCCGGAAAGCTCCAGAAGGGCATCACCGGAGGCGAGATCGCCCTGACGAACCACACCGTGGAGCGCCTGAGCGAACCGGTGCGGGCGGATCGCCAGGAACTCTGGCCTGAGTACAACATCACGGTCTACGTCCTGAACCGCTTCCAGGAGACCTCAGACGCCCAGGGGGCCTCCAGGACCTGAGCCTCCCAAGGCCCCATCCGGATCCACGAGGATCCGTCCCTGTTCGAGGCGGACCGGGAAGACCGCCACGGGCCGATCGGGGCGATCCAGACACTCCCCCGTACGGACGCTGAACTGCCAACCGTGCCAGGGGCAGGTCACGATCTCCCCCTCCAGATGGCCTTCTCCGAGGGGGCCCTTGACGTGGGAGCAGACGTTGTCGGTGCAGTGGACCACCCCCTCCACGTCGAAGAGGGCGACCTCGCGACCGTCCTCGAGGTAGACGGACATGCTCGCGCCACAGACCAGTTCGTCCCGGGCAGCAACGTCGATCCAGGCGGCCATTTCCGTCCTCCGCGATTGTGTGGCCTGCTTGTTACGCGCCTGTAAACGATGGTTCCTTTGACGAGATCCCCGTCCTGAGACGATTGTGCCCCCCCCCGCCCGATGCTAGCATGGCCCCAAGGTTGGCCGGACGCCCTGAAGGCTTCCGGCTCAGCCCTGGAGGGGACCCCTGAGTGTCCCCTGTTGGTTGGAGGAAGATCATGAGCGAAATCCAGGGCCTCGGCGCCTCCCAGAACCTCCGTCCGGCGGTCCCCGCGACCCGGACGAGCCTGGCCCGGCCCGAGATCCCCATCGAGGCCCCATCGAGTTTCGGAAGCGACGCCGTCCAGATGAGCGGCGGTCCGTCGGACCTTCCTCCTGCCCATGCTGCCCAGGTCCCCGCTCCCCTGCCCGCCCACCGGCCGGCTCCCCACGGCGGGACTTCGCAGGTCGAAGAGGTGGACGGGTTCATCGTGGCCGGGACCTCCCAGGTCGCCTCCCCTGCTGGCCGGAAGGCCGAAGTCGGCTCGATCCTGGGCGCCGGACCCATTGCGGTGATCGACGAACCGTCCCCGGAGTTGCTGCGCTTCCCGGATCTCTCCTTGAACGGTCCTTCCACGGCCTCGGCCGGCCTGTACAGCCTGGCTGGAAACCGACTCGCCTGAAAGGCTGAACCGGCCGGGCGCCGAAGCCACGCACCCTCGCCCTCCCGGCGGGGGTGCGCTGCTTTTCAGGCTTGCAGGATTTCCCCAGGTGGGTCGAAAGCCCAGGATCGTGAAATACAAGAGAATCCCTGCCAAGACGTTCTTCTCGACCCTCCTCCTCGTAGCCGCCCTGATCCTTCCGGCCTTCGCTGAAGGCGACGGGCTCAAGCTCTTCGAGGACCTCCAGAACCACCTCAGCTCGGCCTCCGATCAGGTCAAGAGCTCGGTGGTCCACATCGAAGTCCTGGCCAAGCGCGGAGAACAGCGCCACAAGGGCCTGGGCTCCGGGCTGATTCTCAGCCCGGACGGCAAGATCGTCACCAACCACCACGTCATCGACCGCGCCCAGGTGATCACCGTCATCCTGGACGACAAGACCAAGTTGGAAGCCCAGGTCCTGCGCCGCGACCAGCAGACCGACCTGGCCCTCCTGCAGGTCCAGGCCGGGCGTCCCCTCCCCGCCGCCCGGCTCGCCGACTCGGATCAGGTCCGGGTGGGTGAGTGGGTCCTGGCGATCGGGAACCCCTACGGATTCGACCGCACCGTCTCGTTCGGAATCGTCAGCGGCAAGGGTCGCTTCATCCCGGGGCTCGACAGCGGAGTTCCCCTTCTCAACGACTTCATCCAGACCGACGCCCTGATCGATCCGGGGAACTCGGGCGGGCCGCTGGTCAACCTCCACGGCGAGGTCATCGGGATCAACTCGGTCGGCATCGGCCGGGGCCAGGGTTTCACGATCCCCTCCAACGTGGTTCGCGACGTGATCACCCGAACCGAGGTGGAAGGCCGAATCCAACGGGGCTGGCTGGGAATCTACCTGCAGCCCTTCACTCCGGAGATGGCAGACTACCTGGGCCATGCCCGACTCCGGGGGGTCCTGATCAGCGACCTGGTGAAGGGCGGACCGGCCGACCAGGCGGGCCTGAAGAGCGGGGATGTCCTGACCCGCTTTGACCAGGTCGACCTGGACGCCGACTCGGATGATTCGATCAACCGGTTCATCCAGATGGTCAGCAGCCTGGAGCCCAAGACCCGGATCCCCATCCAGATCCATCGCCAGGGCCAGGTCCTGGAGCGCAACCTCACCGTGGGAATCCAGCCGCCGGTGGACGCCACCGAGGTGGACACGGACTTCGGCTTTGGCGCCAAGCAGATCACCCAGGCCCTCTTCCTGGAGTACCGACTCGACCAGCGGGAAGGCGTCCTGGTCTCCTATGTCACCCGCGGTTCCCCGGCCCAGGAAGCCAACCTCGAAGTCGGCGACGTGATCATCCGGGTGGACAGCACCCCGATCCGGACCGTAGAAGACTTCCGCAACCAGCTTGGCGATCTCCAGCGCCGCGCCCGGTTCCTGATCACCCTCAAGCGGGGAACGGTGACCCGCTACGCGCTGATCGACCTGGCCCGTTACCGGGCACCGAACAGGACCCCCTGAGGAATCCCCTTCACCGCAGGAGCAGGGCGATGGCCGCGGCGGTTCCCAGGAGGAGCCGCCGCCAGGCCGGATCCTCCTGGTCGACGTACAGGTGCACCACGTAGAAGGGCGAGTTGTCGCTGAAGATCACCTTGTTCACGTGGTCGGACTTGCGGCTGATCTTGCCGAGGATCGAGCCCTTCGCATCCTTCATCTGCAGGCTGTAGGAGCGCCAATCCCCCTCCAGGAGCCCCCGGACGGTTCCCCGGGCATCCGACAGGACGTATTGGCGCCCCTCCAGGCCGAGCTTCTGCTCGTTCACGGTTCCCAGGAACCCGTCCTGGTCAAAGACCTGTGCCCGAAACAGGCCGAAGGTGAAGTTCTTGCGGAAGGAGAGAAGCGGCCTTCCCTGCAGATCCTGGATGGTGATCCGAGCGGGGTAGCGGGCTGCCAGGCCCGCCGAGCGCAAAGCCCGCACCAGCAGGGAATCCGGGGCATGGTGCATCCGAGCCAGCTTGACGCCTCCCGGATTCAGGAGATTCCATTGATTGGTCAGTCCGGAGGACGCCTTCTCGGGCTGGACCACGAACGGGTTGGTCTCATGAAACCATGCCAAGGCAGGATTCCGACCCCTTCTGGGACTCTCAGTCATCCCGTTTGTGGGCTTTGTGGATCATCCCCACGATATCCTGGGCGGCCGAACAATAGGGCCGGATCCTCAGACCGGTGCGCTCGGCGATCTCGGCCAGCAGTCCGGTATCGGTGGGGTCGGCCATGGCGACCTTGAGCTCCTCGCCGTCCTGGGCGAAGGGAACCACCTGGCGATCCAGTTCCCAGTCCTTGTCGAGCAGGCGAGCCGTCTCCTTGGAGAAGGCGCAGGCCTCCACATCGATATAGTCCACCCCCAGATAATGAGCCAGGGCCAGGGCGGCCACCTTCCGGGGAAAGATGTGGGTCTGCAGGAGCCTCAACTCGAAGTCCTCGCCGGCCGGGACCTCCTCGATCTGTTCTCGGGTCAGGACGCCTTCCTCCACGAGGATCTCGACGAAGGGACGCGCTCTGGGGTTCATGGTGATGGCCCGGGCGATATCCCTCTCGTTGCGGGCGGTCAACGAGGTGGCGGGCTTGAGCCGGTTGACCAGGCGGATATTCTCCTGCCGACGCTCGATGGCCTCATCGCTGGTGAAGCGCCCTTCCTCAAAGAACTGCAGCACCAGGCGGTCCCCGAACTCATTGAAGGACTTGAAGGCCTCGATGCGATAGCGCGCCTCGGGAAGGGTGATGGCCCCGCCGCGACAGGAATCCAGCAGGAGCAGAAGCTCGGAGTAGCCGGCCACAGGGCTGCGGCCGATCTCCTCGACGTGGTCTTCATGGACTCCGAACCAGCGGACCTCCTCCTCCTCGGGGTTGGCCAGGATGGCCCGGCCGCCCGCTCCCAGAAGTCCGGGAAGATGGTCGGCCACCTCGGCGGGCAGCTTTCCCTTGAGATCCACCTCCGGCGCGGTCATGGGACGGCTGCGGTCCTCGACCTCCCGGGAGAGAGGCGGGACCAGTTCGTCCAGACTCCGGGACGCACGACGAGAAGCCTGCGGTTTGCGAGTCTCACCTTGACCGAAAAGCGAACCCATATCCTGTGCCTCCCGAGCCTCCGCCTGAAGCCTGGCGGTCCGGATCACCCCAGGTTGAAAAGACGCCTCTGCAGCAGGAGATCCACGATTTCTCGAGCCGGCAGGGCCTTCACCGCCGGAGAGACCTTCCCCTCCAGACCCAGGTCCCGGATCTCCTCGGCCAGGGCGAAGACCTCCCGCTCTCCGAAGAGACTGCCCGGGAGCATCACGGCCCGCCCCAGCAGGAGTACGGCAGTGTCCGGGACGTTCTCCAGGAGGTTTCGCGCTTCCACCACGGTCTCCCGGGAGACCAGGCAGAGTCTTTGTTCGTTCATCATCAGATCCTCAGATGGAGTTCGGCCATTCCCAGCTTCCAGAGCAACAGATCCCGAGAGACGACCTTGAACTCCTCCCGGAACTGGTCTTCGGCAAAGCCGCGCAGCAACATCCCCTGCTGCTCGACGAAGAACTCCACTCCATGGGCCCGGGCCGCCTTCATGTAGACCTCGGTCCCGGGCAGATCGTGCCCGCGCAGGCCGTGGACGACCCCATCCCCCAAGAGGATCACCACGACGTGATGGCGGGGCGGACCGGATGCCAGACCGACCGCGGTGTGCAGGACTTCGCGCAGCGCTCCCCAATCGCGTGGGACGCTCTGCACGGTCAGGACGATCTTCTTGCGCGCAGCGCTCACAGGCACACCACTCGATCCGCCTGGGCTGCCAGCAGGGCCAGGTCCTCCATGGTTCCCACCCGAACCCCTGGAAGCAAGGCCGAAGGCTCCAGGCCGCGACTCCGCATGCAGCGGTTGCTGGCCACCAGCAGGGCTCCTTGTTCCAGGAGCTCCTCCAACCACCGGGACGGTCCCTCCTCGTCCGCGACGGCCGCCTGAGCGTTCAGGCACTGATAGACCCCATCCATGTAGAAGAAGGCCCGCACCGTGTGCCCTCCCTGCTGGGCCGCCCGGGCCAGGAGATAGAAGGAACGCGCACCTGGGCTGGTGTGGGGCGAGCGCGTGATCAGGAATCCGAGATCAGCCAAGAAGCTCAGGCACCTCCTCGACGCTTTGTGCCCGCCAGTCCCCCTGCTCCGAGCACCACCAGGTCAACTCCCCTGGAAGCCCCTGCCAGACCGACAGGATCGCATGAAGACCGCTCCAGCGGGCCAGGTTGGAATCGGTCTGGGAGGGCCGGGCCGGGCGATCCGGATGGGAATGATACAGACCCAGCACCTCAAGCCCAAGCCTCCGAGCCTTCCGAGAGCCCCGAAAAAGGTCCTGGGGCGAAACCAGGAAGCGCTCCGTGCGCCGGGCCGGGTCGGACCAGAGGTTCTCGACGCGCTCAATCCCACGGATCCAGCACAGCCCGTCCGACCCTCCCCGACTTCCCAGCACAAGACCGCAGCACTCCTGAGGGTACTCCAGACGTCCATGTTCCCGAATCTCGTCGCGACACCCGGCGCGAAGACGAATCATCAACCCTCCGCTCGAACCGGAGCGGCCCCTTCTGGAGCGCCCGGCCTGCAGACTTCGGGATGAAGCGGTCGGCTCCTCGGTCCGGCCCGGAGGAGCCCAGGTCAAGACCGAGCCCCGGGGCCGGCACAGCCGCCCTCACCCGTGAGGGTGCCAGGGCTGTAGCGTTTTCGGACGTATTCCTCCACGAGCTCCAGGAAACGCGATCCCAGGCCCTCGCCTTTGAGGGTGTCGATCTTCTCTCCGTCGGCGTAGACCGGGGCGGAGGGGCTCTCGCCGGAGCCGGGAAGCGAGATGCCGATATCGGCGCCACGCGCCTCACCGGGTCCGTTGACGACACACCCCATCACCGCCACCTTCATCGCCTCCACCCCGACCAGGCCAGCGGCCTGCCAGTCCGGCATCCTCCGCTGGAGATAGCCCTGGACCTGCTGGGCCAGTTCCTGGAACAGGGTGCTGGAGGTCCGGCCGCACCCGGGACACGCCGTGACTCGCGGGTAGAAATCCCGCAAACCCAATCCCTGGAGGATTTCACGGGCGACTTCCACCTCACGGGCGCGGGACTCTCCCGGAGTCGGAGTCAGGGAGACCCGGATGGTATCCCCCACCCCTTCGGCCAGCAGGATCCCCAGGGCCAGGGCGGAGCTGACCGTGCCCTTCAGGCCCATCCCGGCCTCGGTCAGGCCGACATGCAGGGCGTATCGGCTCCGCTCGGCCAGTTTCCTGTAGACCTCGACCACCTCCTGGACCTCGCTGACCTTGGCCGAAAGCACGATCCGCTCCGCCGGCAGGCCATAGGCCTCGGCCTGCCGGGCCGAGCGCAGGGCGCTCTCGACCATGGCCTCCAGGAAGACGGCCCGGGTCCCTCGCGGTTGCCCGGCGGCCAGATCCTCCTGGATCAGGTCGGCCAACAGGTCCTGGTCCAGCGAGCCGCCATTCACCCCGATCCGGACCACCTTGCCATGCTCGATTGCGACCTCGATCATGGTCTGGAAGTTCGAGTCATGCTGGTCGGCGGTTCCCACGTTGCCGGGATTGATGCGATACTTGTCCAGGGCCCGGGCGCAGGCTTCCTGGCGGGTCAGCAGGCGATGGCCATTGTAGTGGAAGTCCCCCACCAGGGGGACCCGACAACCCTGGCGGGTCAGGACCCTGGCGATCTCGGGAACGGCCAGGGCATCCTCCTCATCCTTGACCGTGAAGCGCACCAGCTCCGAGCCGGCCGCGACCAGCTCCAGGATCTGGGCCACCGTCCGCTCGACGTCGGCGGTGGGGGTATTGGTCATGCTCTGAATCCGGACCGGATTTCCACCGCCCATCTCGACGGTCCCGACCCGGACTCGATGGGTCCTCCTGGATGGCTGCATCTGGGTTCCTCGTCTGGTGGCTCAGGAGCGTCCCTGGAATCCGGGACTCCGGCTTCTTCGTGGCGAGCGGACGCTGGCGCGCCCCCGATTTCGCCGAATCCCATGGGGCTCCTCCCGCCCCCGGGCCGGCCTCTCCCGACAGGCCGACCCCGGCTTGAACAAGCTACCAGCCAGACACAGGAACAACCTTTTCTAGCCATAAAGATCGCCTTATCCCGCGATTGGGCCCTTTGCAGGATGCCCC
This sequence comes from bacterium, assembly GCA_022839105.1. Lineage (GTDB taxonomy): Bacteria > Vulcanimicrobiota > Xenobia > Xenobiales > Xenobiaceae > Xenobium. The sequence goes on along the minus strand of JALHDH010000006.1, from coordinate 76,079 downwards.
CGGAGCGCATTTCTGACATCATGCCAGTGAAGGTGGGCTCAGGCCCTCAAGCCGACTCCGAATCCGGGGTCGGTCTTTCTTTTCCCGAACAGGCGAAGACGCGAGGCGCGCACGGCGTCAGGAGCTCAACCTGCCGGGATTCCCAGGACCGGGAAGCTGAGGAGCGGGGGCGGGGAGACAAGTGTTGACAGGCACCGCGGCCCGTGCTATAAGATTCTCACGTGCGAGCGGCCCGCCTCCGAGGCGGGTCTTTTCGGGAGGCCGGATCGATCGTGGGTTTTGCCACTTTCTGGATCGTCATGGGCCTGATGGTCCTGGTCTGGAGTGGCATTGAAGAGACGATCGCCGGCCTGATGCTCGAGTGTCAGGCCTGGGAGGGTCGGATTGGCGTCGCGTCGAAGCGCGCCTACTGTGCCGCCTGCCTGACCCTGCTGGTCCTGGCCTGGCCGGTTCTCCTGGTGGAGCTGGTCCAGGGCGGGCAGGAGCGCTGAATCGCCGATAAAACTGAAGATGTGCCCGTAGCTCAATGGATAGAGCGTCTGGCTACGGACCAGAAGGCTGGGGGTTCGAGTCCCTCCGGGCACGCCACGAAACAAGAACGCGGATCCGATTTCTCGGGTCCGCGTCTTGCTTTCCCTTCCCGAGGAGAGCAAGAAGCCCTCAGCTCGGAGCAGGCCCCGGGAAGGGGCGGTACTGGAGCCCCGGCATCCCGAGGTGGCCGACCATGTCGGGGTTCTCGTGGATCTTCCACATCAGCTCCTCGAAGACCACCTGGTAGAAGCCGCACATCGGGGACTCGCGCATGACGGTTCCGAAGCGAGCCATCGTCTTGGAGGTGCATCCCCCGTAACAGAACCTCTTGAGGTGGCACTGGCTGCACTTGGGGATGGTGTCCACGGTCCTGGACTGAAGGAATCGGTTGATGGGGTTGGACTCCACCATGCGGGCGAGGTTCAGGCCCTCGTCATGGATGTTGGCCATGCGGAACATGTCCAGGCTGGCCATCTCCTCGCAGGCGTGGATGCCGCCGTCGATTCCGAAACCGAGCACCGAGTTCCCGGCGCCGCACGGCGAGCGATAGCACATGAAGGGTCGGTCTTTGGAAAGCAGGTTGTTGATCTGGTTGTTCACGTCCGAGATGCTCAACGGCTGGCCATGTTCGCGACACCAGGCCAGAGCCTCGTCGACCATCTCCAGCCAGGCGTGGGCGAATTCCTCGGTCCGATCCACGGGGAAGCGAAGTCGATAATGGGAACGGCCGATGTACGAGGAGTAGTTCAACCGGAACGAGCGCCGGTCCATCTCGTAGAGCATGAAGCGGAAGGCCTTCAGGTAGTCCTGGGGTTCGTGGACCACCCCCAGCAGACCGACTTCGAAACCCATCTCCCAGGCTTTGCGGACATTCCGGACGACGGTCTCGAAGGTCCCCTGGTCGCTGCCGGCAAAGACCCGATTGCGGTCGTGGACCTCGCGCGGGCCATCCAGGCTGACCCCGACGATGACATCCAGCTCCTTGAGCACCTCCACCTTGTCCGGCGTCAGGAGCGCCCCGTTGGTCTGGAACATGAACCAGACGTTCTTTTCCAGGCCATCGCGCTGGTTGACGTGACGCGCCCACTTGACCAGATCCTGGATTTCATCCCAGGCCAGGAGCGGCTCGCCCCCATGGAAGTCGATCGTGATCCCGGTGCTGGGGATCTCGTGCAGGGCCTTCTCGACGATCCGCCGGCCGGTCGCCAACGGCATCTTCCCCTTGTTGGGGAAGGAATCGGCCATGCAGTACAGGCACCCGAAGTTGCAGGCCTCGGTCAGGTGCAGGCACAAATAGGCCGGATAGTGCTGGACCGGCTTCCAGAGTTCGGTGGGTTCCAGACAGGACCGGCCGTTCACCCGGACCATGTTCAGCTCATACATCCGGACCAGGAAGGCCTCGCGCTCGGAGGTTTTCAGCGGGTGCTCGAGCTCGCCGGCCTCCGTCCAGGTCATGGGCCTCGAGAACTTCTGCCAGAAGCTCAGGTAGGGCTCCTCGAGGACGATCCACGAGGCCGATTCCGGCTCGATGAAGAGCACCTTCGCCCCCCGTCGGCGCATGCGGATCCCGGCGGCTCGGGTCAGCAGCCCCCCCTGCGGAAGGCTGGGGCGTTCCGATCCAGCAGGTCCTTCAATTCGAAGCATTCCCAAGACCTCCCAATGCCGGGACGATTTCCGGCTCGTCTGAGATCCTCCACATCAACTCCGTGAAGGTCAACTCGTAGAAGCGGCACATCGGGTCTTCGCGCAGCAATTCACCCGACCAGGCCAGGGCTTTGTGGGCGCACCCGCCTCCGCAGAAACGGCGGACGGGACAACGAGAACAGCGGGGGATGTTCTCGACCCGCCGGCGCCGCAAAGCCTGCACCCGGGTCGAACCCGAGGCCAGGGCGCCCAGCTCCAGTTCCTCGAGTTCTCCCAGGTAGAAGGTTCCCTTCGTCGCCTCTTCATACTCCTCGCAGGCGAAGACCTGCCCCTCGCCCGAGAAGGAAAGGATGGCATCCCCGAGTCCACACGGAGAGCGCATGCACATCTGGTCCCGGCGCTTGGAGATCAGGTTGACCAGCATCTCGGACAGGTTGAGGACCGCCAGGGGGCGCCCTGTCCGACGAGAGTGGTGCCAGGCCTTGTCCACCATTTCCATGAACCCCCGATGGAAGGACTCGGCGCGCTCTCCCCCCGCCTCGAATCTGCCGCGGGCCCGACCCAGGGAACTGCATGGATTGAGGCGCAGGACCTCGAATCCCAGCTCTTCGACCAGGTAGTCCAGGACCCTGGGGAAGTCCGCGGGCTCGCTGATGACCCCCAGGGGCGTGACGCTCAGCCCCTGCTCCCGCGCCCTCATCAGGTTGGTCACGACCCGGTGATGGGTCGGTCCTCCACCCTGCAGGCAGCGGTTGCGATCATGGATCTCGGCCGGGCCGTCCAAAGACACCCCGACTCCCACCCGGAACTCGCGGAGGCACCGGACCCGGTCGGGGGTCAGAAGGGCCCCGTTGGTCTGCATCAGGAAGGAGGCGGATTTCTGATATTTCTGCTCCAGATCGCGGCCAAAGGCCATGATCTCCAGAATCGTCTCGAAGGCCAGCAGGGGCTCGCCGCCCAGGAAATCAAAGGAGAGTTGGGATGCGGGAAGCTCCTGGAAGGCCTTCTCGAGGATCCGACGCCCCATCTCGGCCGTCATGCCCTTCCGCGGATTGCCCCCCGAGGCGTTGTAGCAGTAGGAACAGGCGAAGTTGCACCCGTGGGTGACATGGAGAGCCAGGAACCTGGGGCCTGAAGGATCGCGGTCGGGCCAGAGAGTTCCGAGGTCATGGTAGGGTCGGCCATTCAGGGCGACCATGCCCAGCCGATGCAACTGCTCCACCACCGAGGCCACGAACCCCCGACCGAGCCCCGGGAGGCCGGCGCACAGGACCGAGAAGAGCACAGGCCTTTCCAGGCGGGTGAAGACCTCCCAGGAGCCAGGGTCCATGACCGTCCAGGAGGCCGTCTCCGGCTCGATCGCCAGAATCCTGCGGCCACGGCGGATGGTCTGGATCCCCTCGGTCCGAGCCACCAGGACTTCGTCCCCAAGGCAAAGCTCAGGGACCTGGGGAGGGATGGCGGGCTTGGCCATGCGGGTCTCCGTCCTCTCCGGCCCGGAAAGCGAGTCCCCTCGAATGCCGGCCGGAACCTGGGGGATTATATCAAGCAGCGCCTGAAGGCTTCAAGCCACCCCTGGCGTCATTCGGGGAATCCGGAACCCTCCCCCACCCGCCGACCGTTTCCCCCCTCGGCCCCCGCAGAGCCTGGGCGGAGGCGGAACAGGGCTGCAGGAGGGCGGAGTTCCTGATCCAGGGCCAACGGCTCGAGGTCGAAGGCCTTCCACGACTCGAGATCCGGCAATCCCACCCCTTCCTCGACCGAAAAGAGCACCGCCCCACCCTCCGGAAGGGCGGAGATGGGGGCCAGGGTCGCGGGAAGCCCGTGCCGATAGCGCAGATAGCAGAAGTACTCCGGGGCTTCAGCCACCGCGATCCCGTCCCCCAGCTCCGAGCGCAGCGTCTCGACGAGTCCATCCTGGCGGAGCAAGGGGTGGGAGGCCGTCATGAAGGCCCGATTCATCCAAGGGGCGAGAATCACCCACAAGAAGAGCAGTCCGGCCACCACGCGGGCGGTGCCTCCCCGTCGGACCAGGGTCTCGGCTCCAGCCGCGGCAGCCAGCACCCCGGGCAGGGCGACATGATGGCCAAATCTCCAGGTGTCCAGCGAGTTCACCGCGCCATAGTCGCCGAAGGGAAGCCAGGAGAGGAGCAGGGTGCTTCCCCCGATCCAACCCAGGCCCAGCAGGGCGACCCGACGCGACGAGGAGGAAGCCAACCACGACAGACCGACCAGCGCGAGCACGGTCAAGCCGACCGGCCAGATCCGATGGACCAGGAAGTACAGCGCGTTGTTGAAGAGGTTGGCCAGGCGGTTCCCCCAGAGGGTGAAACCGCCACGAGGGACAACCTCGAAGTGGTGGGCCAGGCTGGGGTCATGGCCCATCAAGACCAGGACCGGCGGCAGGAGCAGACCGCCCCCCAACACCAGCCAGACGACCCGGGCCACTCCTCGGACCTGCCCGATTCCTCGCACCGCCATTCCCAGGAAGAAGAGGACGTAGAGCAGATTCTCGGGTCGCATCTCGGCCAGGGCACAGACCGAAAGGACCAGCCAGCCCAGGTGCAGCGACCCCGGCTCGCGCCGGAAACGCTCCAGGGCCAGCCAGCCGTTCTCGGCGGCGGCGGATCCGGCCAGGCGCAAGACGAAGGCCAGCATGGGCAGGACCATCGCCGAAGCGGCCGCCACCGACAACGAGAAGCGGGGCGCCAGGGCCAGGAAGAGCAAGGGCGCCAGGGCCGCCCACAGGACCCGGCTGACCGGAAGAACCCGCTCCCAGGCGGGCACCTCGATCCTCCCGGGCTGAGGCGGCCCGACGGGGTCCAGTGCCAACGAGAGCAGATAGGGCCAGCCCTGGGGGTAGGGCGGCTGGAAATGCCCCAGCGGCAGGACTTGCGCCGGCACACCCTGGTAGAGCAGGGGTTCGGCCGTTCCGCTGGTGGCCATGTTCTCGGCAATGGCCACGTAGAAGAACTCGTCATAATAGACCGCGGGTCGAGCCCCGAGGTCGCCGGCTGCCAGGGTCCCCAGGAGGAGCAGGCCCAGGAGGATGGCCAGGCCCGCCCGGTTCAGTCCCCGGATGCAGCCCAGGATGGCCCAGGCGCTGAGCCCGGCCAGGGCTGCCAGATGCCAGGTCAGCACGCCGTGGTAGCCGCCCTCGATCAGGAATCGCGTCAAGGCTCTAGAGCCCCAGGGCCAGCTTCAGGCCTGCCCGCGCCTTGCGCAGCAATTCCCCCGGGGAACGCAGGCTGGCCAGACTGCGCCAGAGGAAGCGAGGCGAGAAGTAGAAGGAGCGGACGGCCTGGCGCAGCAGGGCCTCGAGTTCCCGGGCATCGAGGACCTCCTCCCAATAGGGCGGATGGAAGCCCTCCGAAGGATTCAGCACATAATCCCTCCAGACGTCCCGTTCCAGGAGGCCCTGCCTGAGGGCCTGGGCATAGAGCCGGGTCCTGGGCAGCAACATGGTGATCGAGAAGTGCACAAAGTCCAGGTCCAGGCTGTGCGCAAACCTCAGGGTCTCGAGGACCTCCTCCCGGGTCTCTCCAGGAGCGCCGATCATGAAGTCGGCATAGGTCGAGATCCCCGCCTGACGGGTCCACAGGACGGCCTGGCGGGCCTGCTCCAGCGAGATGTCCTTGTCGAAGAGCGCCAGGACCCGCTCGGTCCCCGACTCGACCCCATACTGGACGCGTTGGCAACCCGCCTGCGCCATGGCCTGCAGCATCTCGGGATCGACCCGGTCCACCCGGGAGCGGACATCCCAGGCGATGTCCAGTCCCCGAGCCCGGATCTGCCGACAGATCTCCAGGACCCGCTGGCGATCGAAGGTGAAGAGCTCGTCAAAGAAGAGGAACTCCCGGATCCCCAGGTTGACGCAGTGTTCGAGCTCCTCCACCACACGGGGGGCGGGATTGGCCCGGAACTTCTTGCCTCCCGCGGTGGAACAGAAGGTGCAGCGGTAGGGGCAGCCCCGGCTGGACATGATGACGGTCGTGGGCGGGCGCCTGCTGACCACGCTGGCGTAGCGCCTCCACGGCGTCAGACGGCGATCGGGGATCGGCAACTCGGAAACGTCGGGGTGGAGGTATCGGGGGCGGGGGGGATCCCCCCGACGCATGACCCCGGGCAACCCCTCGGTATCCTCACGGCCCAGGGCCAGGCGATCCAGCAGGGCGGCCAGGGGGACTTCGCCCTCTCCCGCCACGACGTAGTCCACTTCGGGATGTTCCAGGGTCTCCAGGGGGAAGAGGGTCGCGTGGGGGCCGCCCAGGATGATCCGCAGATCGGGAGCTGCCTTGCGGATGGCCCGGGCCACCAGAAGGCAATCCAGCCAGGTGTGGGTCATGGCCGAGAGACCCACGGCTTGTGCCCCGGAGGAAAGCGCGTGCTCGGCAACCTGCTCGGGAGTCATACGCCCCAGCAGGGCGTCCAGGACCTCCGCCTGATGCTCGGAGTGCTCCCGCAGCCAGGTGGCCAGGCCGATCAGCCCGATGGGGGGCAGATGACCCAGGCCCTCCTGGATCGCCTTCATATGGGGAGGCGAGATGATGTGCGGATGGGCGGGCCAGACCAGGAGGAGGCGCATGTCCTCAAGGTTCCCCGGTGCCCTGGCCCCGCGAAGCGCCGAGCCACCCCATGGCCCGTCCCGAGAGGCCCTCCACCTCGTAGAGCGTCAAGGAGATCCAGGATCCCGGGAAGCAGACACCAGCCACCACCCGCATCTGCAGATGGTCATGAAGCCAGGTCCGCCTCTGGTGGTCCCATTCACTCCCCTTCATCCCGAAGTAGTACAGGAAGGTGCGCCGGCCCGCCATTCCGGGGTCGACCAGTCTGCCCAGGAAGGCCGGGGGCTGGCCCGAACCGGGCATGTCGAAGGCCTCCTGGGAGATTTCCAGACGCTCCCATTCCCGACCCGAGGCGTAGCCCAATTCCGCCGTGTGGAGTTCCAGGCTGCGCAGGTGCTGGCCATGGCCGTCGGCCAGGACCTGCGCCCCTTCGGGCAGACGCGCGGCCACCTCCTGCATGAAGTAGAACTCTTCCTGCCAGACATGCCGGGAATGCACGAATCCACCGAAGCGGAACGGCCAGGTGCAGGGGATGAGGAAGGCCGCGACCAGCGCGGCGACGACCCAGCCCCTGGAGGTTCTTCCGGCCAGACTCTCGCGCAGGGTGTCCAGGCCTGCCGCCGCCAGGATCATGAGTCCCAGGGCCGGCTGGACGGCGTTGCGCCAGGAATCCAGGGTGTGGTGGAGGCCGAAATCGGCGGAGGGGATCCGGGAGTAGAAGAGCTGCAGCGCCACCAGCCACAAGCCCCAGGCCAGCGCCTTGCGTCGGGGCCTCCAGGTGAAGGCCCCGAGCAGGGCCAGGGCGGTGATCTCCGGGGGGTGGATCCGCCCCTCCAACCAGTAGAGCAGGTTGTTGACCTGGTTCATCCTCACCTGCTCGGCCCGAATCGCCTCCGAGCCGTAGAAGAGGTAGAACCCCTGCCCGGTGCCCAGGATATAGTTCAAGAGCCCCGGCAGGGAGAAGAGGAAGACCCCGATCCCGACCAGGTAGAGATGCCTCTCGCGAAGCAGACGCCACCTCGGAGAATCCAGGACCAGGAAGCAGGCCAGCAGGAGCGGGAGGACCGCAAAGGGGTTCTCCATGCGCCAGTTGGCACACCAGGCCGCCGCGGTTCCGGCGCAGTACAGCCAGACCGGACGCCGGTCCTGCTGATGACACAGAAGGGCCGCCCAGGTGGCCAGCAGCCAGAACAAGGATCCGGTCTCCAGGGCCAGGCTGCCGGACATGCGAAGGTGGACCGGGAACACCGCCAGCAGGAGGGTCAAGAACAGGGCCGGCAGGGGGCGGCCGAAGAGACGCCAGCCCACCAGGAAGGCCAGTGGCAGACTCAGGATGGCGAAGAACAAGGCCATGCCAAGGGCCGAAGCGAGCTTGGGTCCGGTGAGGGCGAAGACCAATGCCAGGAAGAAGGACCAGGCTGCCGGGATGGGGACCAGCGCAGGTCCGGCCCCGAACCATCCGGGCAGCAGGGCCTCCCTCCCTTGGACCATCCCGCGCCCGAGCTCCAGGAAGTTGAACTCATCGAAGAAGACCTGGGGCGCGTGGGGGGTCCATCCCAGCCGCAGTCCGGCCCCAAAAAGACAGATTCCTCCCAGGGCCAGGCCACTCCAACGAGGCATCTCCCCCAGGATCCGCCGAAAGTCCGCCAGGCGCGGCAACCAGAAGAGCAAGGTCAGGATCAGCAGAAGGATGAAGACCGGGAGGGTGCCCCGGACCAGGAAGAATTCGACCGGGGTCCGGAAATCGGGGTGGGCAACGAGTGCCTGGGTCCAGCGGGAGATCAAATCCATGGTCTTGTGGCTCAGGTTCTCGACGAGGAGGTTCCGGTGAACCGCCTGTCCGCGTGGGTCCCGCGTCGGGCCCAGACGCGCAGGGCGGCCAGGAAGATCAGCCAGGCATCCAGGAAGGTGCTGTTCGAGCGATAGTGCTGGGTCTGGATCGGGAAGTCGTTGGCCACCTTCCATCCGCGCAGGGGAAGCGCCACGCACCATTCCTGCTCACAACAGTAGCGCTCCCGGCCCAGGACCGAGAGGGCCTCCGAGACCCTGCCGACGGGAAGGGCCCGCATCCCGCATTGGGTATCCCTCCAGGCGACTCCGGTCAGCAGCCTGGCCTGCCAGGTCAGGAAGCGATTGCCGAGGATCTTCCAGAACGGATAGCGCGAGAAGTCGCGACAGGCGACCAGCATGTCCAGACCTCTGTGGAGCCGCTGGGCGCTGAGCTCACCGGCCAGCTCGGGGGGATGCTGCCCGTCTCCATCCAGCAGGACCAGGCCATCCTCCGCCCGGAGCAGACCTGCCTCGAGGCGCGCGGAGATTCTCTCCAGCCCTGCTGCCAGGGCCTCGCTCTTCCCCCGGTTGACAGGCAGATGCAGGATCTCCACCTGGGGTCGACTGTGGGCCCAGCCGTCCAGGAACTCGGCACTCCCGTCACGCGAACCGTCATCCACCACCAGGACTTCGGCCTGCTCGGGAAGACGGGCCAGAAGACCTGGCAGATGCAGCAATTCGTTGTAGACCGGGATCAGCAGGACGAGGCTCATCGGGAGAGATCACGGCACCCGTCCAGGTGAGGACCTGGGGCCTCCAGGACAGGCCCGTCGGGGACCTGGTCGAAAGGCCGGGGTCCGACGCCTGGGATGGGAGGATTCTGAGAGAGGGGGTGGCTGGTCACGCGAACAAACATAACACACAAGAGGAGGTTTCGACAACCGGCCTGGCCTGGTTGAGGACCCCTCCCAAAAATCTCCTGGAATTCAAGGGAACAAGAAGCGGATGCAGTCCGACAGATCGGGTGATATAATCTAGCGCGCGGGCCTCCCCGTCGAGGAGAGGCCAGACCGGAACGAAGAGGTCCCCATGGAGAATCATCAACCCGAACCCACCAGGCCGCCGACTCCCTCCCCCTCGGGTCCGTTTCTTGGCGGAGTCAACGCTCCGATTCCGCCCTCCAGGCCGATTCCGGGCGTCCGATCCATCCCCACGCGGGTGCCTCCTTCGGCCATTGCGAGCCCGGTCAGGCCAGCCCCTCCTGCCAACTACCGCCCCCCTTCACAGGTCACCTCCCAACCGGTCTACGTGGATCGGCGGATTCTCTTCGGCTCCCTGGGAGCCGCCGTCCTCCTGCTGGCGCTCCTGGCCATCTGGACCAACGTGATCCGGCCCCCCGCCCGAATCGACGACTCCCACCTGGAACTGCGAGTGGGACGGGATGTCCGCAAGAACCTGTCCGGTGCCGACTGGGCGAGCTTGTCGTTGCCCAGCACGGTTTCCGCCGACACCCTGCTCAAGACGGGCCGGGACAACCGCAACGTCCTGGCCATGAGTGATGGCGGCTCCCTGCGCCTGGATCGCGGGACCAGCATCAAGCTGGTCTCGATCCAGGCGCAAGGAGAAGGTCAGAAGGTCCACCTGATCCTGTACCGTGGTCGGGTCTTCGTCAGCGAAGGCCCCGACAGCGACGTCTCCATCGAGACCAAGTACGTCAACGTGGTTCCGGTGGGAACCCGTTATGCGGTCAGCCAGATCGAGAAGGCCGACCTGACCGAGACCACCACCGTCCAGGTGTTCGAAGGCTCGGTCCGGGTGACCCACCTGGAGGATACCTCCGCCAACGTGATCGTGAAGACCAACGAGCAGGCCACGGCCGGCGCCCTGGTCCTGGAAAGCCCCAAGCCGGACAAGCCCGACGACTGGCTCTCCTGGAACTCGAGCTGGACCGATCTGGAGAAGCTCCCTGGCACGGGCGCTCCGGCCTCGGCGCCCACGGCCGAACCCACCCGGACCGCTGCTCCCGCCGCCACTCCCGCCCCGGCTGCCCCGGCCCCCGTTGCTGCCCCGGCACCGGTCCAGGCTCCGCCTCCCGCCCCCCTGCCGGCTCCGCCCCCCGTGCAGGCGCCGGCCTCCGCGCCCTCCGAACCCCAGCCTCACAAGGAGCCGCCCCTGATCCAACCGACGGCCCCCAGGGCTGCGCCTGCCCGGCCCACGCGCCCCGTCCAGAAGCCGGCGGCTCCGCGCCCGGAGCCACAGCCCCAGCACGCTCCCCCGCCGCTGATCCGATCGGATCGCCCCCTGCCTCCCAAGGTCCACATCGAGGACGCCACCAACTCGGGCACCTACCGTGCCGACCCCAGCGCTCCCACCGTCCAGGCGCCCTCAGGCGGCCACGCACCGGGCAACGCGAGCATGCCCGGCGGTTCCGACCCGTCGGGCCGCCCGAACCTGGATGCCCCCCCGACCGATGGCGGCTATCCCACGCCCGCTCCCGAGAGCGACCAGCGCCTTCCGGGCTACTGATTCCCCGGTGCCCTCCGCCCCTGCCCGGTCCGCGGCGCAACCCGCCGCGGACCGGAAATCCTTTTCCCTGAAGGTCCACCCAACCCCGTGAAAGCGATCCTGATCAACCCGCCCCTGTCGCGGACGGAGCTGAAGAACCCGGTCGTGGCCAACCTCTTCTCCAACGCCATGCCGCTGGGGCTGCTCTATATCGCCTCCTATTGTCGCGAACGAGGGGTCCAGGTGGCGGCCATCGATGGGCCTGCCGAAAGATTGGATCTGGAAGAGACCATGGCCCGCATCCGGAAGGCCGACCCCGACGTCGTCGGGATCACCACGACCACCCCGGTCTTCCACCGGGCCATCGAACTGGCCCGCGCTGTCAAGAGGTGGTCTCCCCGCATGCCCGTGGTCGTCGGCGGCCCACACATCAGCGCCACGCCGATCGCCGCCATGCAGCACGACTGCTTCGACATCGGCTGCGCCGGAGAGGGGGAGCAGGCCTTCTACGAACTCCTCACGGCCTTGAACCGTGGGGAGTCTCCCGGCACGGTCCGAGGCCTGATCCTGCGCCACCCCGGAGGAGGAATCGAACTCACCCCGCCCCGGCTCTCGCAGGTGGACGTGGACACCCTCCCCTTTCCGGCCCGGGACCTGCTCAACCCCAAACTCTACGCCTCGCTTCCCACGGATGTCCGCTACCTGCCGAAATTCACCCAGTTGGCCACCCGGGGATGCCCCTTCCGATGCACGTTCTGCGACCACGCCGCCGAAGGCAAGAAGTATCGCACCCCGAGTCCACGCTACATGGTCGATGAGATGGAGCACCTGGTCCGCGAGTTCGGAGCCCGGGAGATCGCCTTCGTGGGCACCACCTTCACCGCCCGCCGTTCGGATGCCGAGGAGTTCTGCGAGTTGTTGTTGGAGCGGAACCTGGGACTGGCCTGGACCTGCTCGACCCGTGTCGACATGGTCACCGAGGACCTGCTGCGTCGGCTCAAGAGGGCCGGCTGCTGTTCCATCCGCTTCGGGGTGGAGAGCGGCAACCAGGAGATCCTGGACTTCATCCGCAAGGGAATCACCAAGGAGCAGGTCCGTCGCGCCATCGAGCTGTGCGAGAAGGTGGGAATCCACACCAAGGCGTTCTTCATGATCGGCCATCCCAAGGAGACCCTGGAGACCATCCGGGAGACCATCGACTTCGCCTGCTCGCTCCCCCTGACCGACGTGACGGTCCAGATCAACACGCCGTTGCCCAACACCCCCCAGTTTTCCCACGCCCGCAAGTACGGAACCCTCAACGACGTGGACTACTCGAGGTATTCCTTCTTCGACGCGGTCTTCATTCCCCACGGACTGACCCGGGAAGACCTGCTCAACGCCCACAAGGAGTTCTACCGCCGCTTCTACTGGAGACCGCAGACCCTCCGCCGACAACTTCGCAAGCTGACCCACCTGGCCACCATCTGGAACTACCTGCGCTGCCTGGACCTGATCCTGTACCTGACGCTGGACGTGTTCCGGAAGAAGACCCCCGAACCGGTGCGCCTGGGCACGGACTCGTCCGCGCCATGAGAGAGGCTCCGCCCCCCTCCGTGCGGCCGCTCCGAGCCGCGGACCTTCCCCAGGTGGCCCGGATGCATGCCCGGGAACTGGGCCTTCCCGCGGAAGCCCTGCCCCTCCTGGAATCGCTCTGGGAGGTCCTGCTGCAGAGCCCCCTGGCCCTGGCCACGGTGGTGACCCAGGAAGGACGGATCCAGGGATTCGTCCTGGCCACCAGTGATCGCCAGCGTCTGGCCTGCGACCTGTGGTCCCGCCGCCCGGGGACCTTCCTGGCCCATCTGGGAACCTCCCCCAGGCGGACTCTGCGCACGTTGCGCTTCCTTCTGGGCGGCCTGCAACGCCCCGGGACCACCGCCGAGATCCTGGCCATCGGGTTCGGCCCGGAACCTCCCCTCCCGGCACTGGCCACCGGGCTTCTCAGAGCGGCAGTGGATGGGCTGAGCCGACAAGGAGCCCGGGAGATCCGGGTCGGACTGCCCGAAGATCGCACCGAGGCCTGGAACGCACTGGAATCCCGAGGATTCCGAGAAGATCCCGAAACCCCGAAGGCCCAAGGCCGACGGGTCGCCGTGCTCCGGGGCCTCGCCTTCGACCCTTCCTGGACGCCCGGACCTTTCACCACGGCCGACCGCCTGCGCTGTGCGCTGCGCCCGGAGATGCTGGTGATCCTGCCCATCTATGGGCTCGTCCTGATCCCCTTTGCCTCGCTGCTGGCCTGGGCGGGCTGTCGTGTGGACGAACTGTTGGGTCTGCCCGAGGTCCTGCCCTTCCCCTGGAACCTCGCACTGGCTTGTCTTCTGCTGGGAGCCGGGGGGGGGCTCCTGTTCTGGAGCTACACCTTCCTGATCCTGGAAGGCGAAGGCGGTCCCGTCCCCCCCTTCTCGGCCAAGACCCGCCGCCTGGTCCGGACTGGCCCCTACCGGGTGGTCCGCCATCCCTCGATCCTGGCCAAGCTCCTGGGCGTCACGGGCCTGGGCCTGGTCTTCAACTCCTGGAGCTTCCTGGCCGGAATCCTGCCGGTCCTGCTCGCATGGTCCCTGGCCTGGAACGGTTCCCGGCAGGATGGGGACCTGATCCGGGTCTTCGGCCAGGAATACCTGGACTACCGCCAGCAGACCCCCATGCTCTTTCCCAGGCCGAGGCCGCGAAAGAGGTGAAGGCGGCGGCGATCCTGCGCTGGCTCCTGACGGCCGGCCTGCTGGCCCTGGTGCTCACGCAGGTCCCCCCGGATCAATGGCTGCCCACCCTGACCCGGGTCCACTGGCTCCCCCTGGGCCTGGCCGGCCTGACGATGGCCGGAATCGTGCTGGTGAACACCTGGAAGTGGAGCCTTCTGCTGGAAGTCCAGGGGATCCGGCCAGGATTCGCCAGGCTGGCCTACCACTACGCGGTCGGCTACTTCTTCAACTCCTTCCTGACGGGAACCGGAGACCTCAAGCGCGCGACCGACCTGGGCCGCGAGCAGGAGGCCCTCCCCCAGGTGATGGCCTCGGTCCTGGCCGAGCGCTGGTCGGGCACCGTCGGCCAGGTGGCCCTGGCCTCGGTCACGCTCCTGGCCGCCTTCCTGAGGGCCCCGGAGGCCCTCTGGCCGCTGACCCTGGCCTCGGCGGGACTCTGTGCAGCCCTGGTGCTGGGCTATCTGTGGTTCGAAGGGGTCCGGCCGGGGGGACGCCGCTCCGGGACGGGCTTCACGGAATGGCTGCACCGCCTGCGTCTGGCGGTGGGAGCCTATCGGGGGCGGCGGACGGTCTGGTGGGGCTGCCTGGTCGTCTCGCTGGTGGCTCCCCTGGCATTGGTGGGGATCCACGCGCTGCTGGCCAGGGCCCTGGGCCTGAACCCTCCGCTGCTGCCCCTGCTCTTGTTCGTGCCGACCGTCTCGGTCTTCGCCCAGTTGCCGGTCACCATCAACGGATTCGGATTGCAGGACTGGTTCATGGTGACGCTGCTGGGAGAAGCCATGACCCCGGCCCAGGCCATGGCCTTGTCCATGCTCTTCCACGCCCTGAGGTTGGCCACCGGAGTCGGTGGCGGGCTGCTCTACGCCCTGGCGCCAAACCTGGGCCGAGGCAACCAGGCCAGCTAGAAACTCCTGAATCGCAGGATCTCGCGAATCAAGACCTTGAGATGGCCGAGGCCCACGGGGAAGGACTCGGCCTTGGAGGCCCCGCCGATCCGGTCTCCTTCCCGGGTGGGGATCTCGACGATCCTCAGGCCGGCCTTCATGGCCCGGATGCTCATCTGGTACTCGATCGGAAAGCCGCGCTCGTCCAGGCGCAGACTCTCGAAGGCCGGCCTGCGGATGGCCCGAAAACCATTGATGGTGTCGCTGAGGAAGACCCCCCGCCCGAAGAGCAGGTTGGCGATCAGGGTGAAGGCCATGTTGACCCAGGCTCGGGGGCGGAAGAGCTGGTCGTCCTCTTCATTGCGCGCCCCCGGGGCGAAACGCGAGGCGATGGCCAGGTCGGCTCCCGCCCGCAGGCATTCCAGCAGACGTGGGAGGTCCTCGGGGTCCTCGTTGCCATCGGGAGAATAGAAGACCAGGAGATCGCCGGTGGTATTCCGAGCCCCGACCCGAAAGGCCTCGCCCCGGCCCCTGCGCTGCTGCCCGACGACCCGGATCCCCTGGCCTTCGAAGAACTCCCGGGTTCCGTCCTGCGATCCGCCATCCACGACCAGGACCTCATCGAAGAGCGAGAGCGGCAGGTTGGGATGGAGGGCCCGGCTCCCGGCGATCTCGTTGTAGGTCAGCAGGATCAGGCTGCAGGTGCTCATCACGGCCCGTTCGCACCCACCGCGGTGCTCCCCTTCCCCAACGAGAACATGGCCAGCCGACCTCGACGCTTCTCCGGGGAACGGACCAGGCTTCCGTCCCGCTGCGGGAAGTCCTCGCGCACCTCGAGGCCCAGGCGGGGAGGCCCCGTGAAGGCGCTCAGCCTGGCCACCAGGTACAGGAAGGTCCTCGGACCGGAAGCCAGCCCCTCCATCCTGGATTCGTGAAGAATCACGTGGGAATACCCCGCCCGGCGCAGTCGCTCCAGGTCGCCTCGGGGATCGGGCCCCTGAGGGAAGCGTCCGGGTTCCAGCAGGTGACGCAGGAACGGCACCTGGGCAACCTCCACCGGGGTCCGATAGACTCGGGCCGCCGGGCTGGCCAGACCGGGAAGAGCCTCGCGGTCTGCGGCGCCGCCCAGGACCACCAGTCCGGTTGCGGCCTGATAGAAGTCCAGGGTCTTGCGATCCCCGGTCCCCGGAGACTCGATCAAGCCCCCCTCCCCAGGCTCCAGGCCGAGATAGAGGGCCGGTGGCTCGAGCTGGACGTGGCGCAGGGGCAGGCTGCCCCGATGCGTCGCGTCCATGGCCGTGACTCCGAGCACCACCAGGGCCATCAGGGGGGCCAGGAAGGCCTGCTCTGCGAACCAACCCTGGATCGCCACCAGATTTCGGGATCCAAGCGCTGCCAGACCGAGATAGAGCAGCGGGGCGAACCAGACGGGAGACTCGACCCATGTCATCCCCGGAATCCAACGATACAGGAGGAGGAAGGGCAATGGGACGGGGCTTCCCCCCAACAGGACCGGCTGCCCCGCGAGGCCCTGACGCAGATAGGGTCCCGCAACCAGGACCAGACCCGCGAAGGCGAGCAGGTACCAACCCCGGGTTCTTCGAGCCAGGGGGAGCACGAGCAGAAGAAGCAGCAACGGGTTGAGGCCTTCCGGATGCTGCGGGTCTGCCAGGAAATCCAGGGACCGCGAGCTCTCGTGCAAGGCCCGATGCTCGCCGAGCATGCGGATTTCCAGGGGACCGGCCAGAGGCGCCGGCCAGGAGAAGGGATAGGCCCCCTCCAGGATGGCCGCCAGGACGGGACCGTGGAAGATCGCGGCCAGGAGCATGCCGGGGAGCAGACTGAAGAGCCGGGAGCGGAGATTCCTCCGGAATCCCGGCAAGGTCCCCGAGAACGCCAGCAGGCCCAGGGCGAAAAGGGCCAGGAGGCCCTGCAACCAGGTCGTCAGGAAGCAACCGGCCAGCGTGGCCGAGAGCAACCAGGATCGGGAGCCTGACCCGGGCCTCTCCAGGTGGAAGAGGCTGGCCAGGAAGAGGGCTGGGAAGACCCACAAGGCGTCGCGCAGATCCCCCCTCTCGATCAAGCCCAGTGCCGTGGGGTTGAAGGCCAGCACCGCCCCGGCCAGGAGGGCCGCCCAGCGGTCCCGGGTGATCCCCAGGCCCAGAAGGTAGCCTCCCAGGGCATTGGCGGCCAGCACCAGGCCGACCTTGAGGTTCCAGGCGGCCGCTCCGGTCCCAATCAACCAGGACGGGGCCGAAAACAGATAGAGGTCCACGGGGCTGAAGAGATTGGGGCCCAGGCCTCCGCTCAGAAGGACGCTCAGGGCCTCCAGGGGCGGCGTCCGGCCTGCCAGGACATCCCCCATCATCAAGCGGAACCACCAGTCCCGCCAGACCCACAAGCCCAGGTCCCGACCCGTCCCGCTCCAGGAACCCGGTTGGGGCCAGGCGATGGCCAGCACCGCCCCCAGCAGCATGAGCAGGGGAAGGAGGCCAATCGGCCTGGAGACGCGCCAGGCCCAGCCGCGCCACCCCAGCGGGCTCATCGCGACAGGACCGCTGCCGAACGGCCCGGCAGGACTCCTGCAAGGGAATCCCCGCTCAGGAGATCCCGGCCCTGAAGCCCGGGAATCCGTGCCGGTTCCGATCCGGCGTTGACGGCCACCAGGACCGCCTGATCCAAGAACCGCCGTTCGAAAGCCAGGGCGGGCCCCTCGGCAAAGAGCGGATGGAAGTCCCCCTGGACCAGGGGAGCCAGGTCCCGGCGCAGGGAGACCAGGTGCGCCAGGCGCTCCCTCTGCCGGCGATCCCCGGCCTCGGGATCCACCGGATAGCATCGGCGGCAATCCGGATCCTTGCCTCCCTCCATTCCGATCTCATCCCCGTAGTAGATCATCGGGGTCCCGGGAAGGGTGAACTGGAGGACCTCGGCCAGGGCCAGGCGGGTCTGGTCCTTCTCGAGCAGGGTGGCGATCCGCGGAGTGTCGTGACTCCCCAACAGGTTCAGCAGGGCCCCGTGGGCCTGCTCCGGATAGGGCAGCAGGGTCTTCTGGATGGACAGCAGGAAGGCCTGACCGTCAGATTTTCCGGTGAGCAGGTCGAGGATCGCGGCCCGGGCCGGGTAGTTCATCACCCCGTCGAACTGGTCCCCCTGGAGCCAGGGAGAGGCATCGCTCCAGATCTCGCCGGTGATGTAGGCCTCGGGGTCCACGGTCTTGATTGCGGCGCGGAACTCCTTCCAGAAGGAGTGGGGCACCTCGTTGGGCACGTCCAGGCGCCACCCGGCGACCCCGAACTCGCGAATCCACCAGGTCGCCACCTTCAGAAGGTACTCGCGGACTGCCGGTTCACCGGTATTCAGCTTGGGCAGGTGGGAGAAACCCCACCAGGCTTCGTAGTTGGGCTTGGGCTCCATCCGGATCGGGAAGGATTCGACGAAGAACCAGGAACGGAAGGGCGACTCCTGCCCTCGGGAAACCAGGTCCTGGAAGGCGAAAAAGCCGGTCCCGGAATGGTTGAAGACGCCATCCAGGACGATGCGGATCCCCCGACGGCGGGACTCTTCGACCAGATGGCGGAAATCCAGCTCGGTCCCGAAGGCCGGGTCGATCCGGAAATAATCCGTCGTGTCATACTTGTGGTTGGAAGGAGCCTCGAAGACCGGATTCAGATAGAGTGCCCCGACCCCCAGGTCCTGGAGTTCGTCGAGACGGCTGGTCAACCCGACCAGGTCGCCGCCGAAGAAGTTGAAGTTCTCGGGAGGGTCGCCCCAGGGCCGCGTCCCCGGAGGGTCCCCGGAGGGGTCTCCGTTGGCGAAGCGCTCGGGGAAGACCTGATAGAAGACGGCTTGCGAGACCCATCCAGGAGTCTGGAAGAGGGGGCCCTGGGGCACCACGAAGGGGCGGCCTGGGAAGCGGCCCAGGCCCGAGGCTCCCAGCCAGGCGTCCTTGTGGCGGAACCAGTAGATCCGCGTCCCGGGGCGAAGCCGGGCCTGGGGATAGGAAAAGACGCCATCGCTCCAGCCCGGCTCCAGGCGGAGCCTTTTGGAAGGCGTGACGACCTCCCACTCCTCGGCGCGCACTCCCGGCGGCGTGCGCAGGCGCACCCGGACCCTTCCGTCAGGCAACCGGTTGCAGTACTGCGGACCGGCTCCGTGGCGGAGGGCCACGGCCGGGCTCCCCTGGCCCACCTCGCCCACCCGCAGCAGCGAATTGACCCCTCCGAAGTTGTCGTCGGCCTGTTCTCCAGCCGCAGGGTCGGGATACCAGGCCCTTCCGTCCACCAGGAACTTGTAGGTATAAAGGCCCGGTTCGAGCTCCAGGATCGCCTCCCAGGTTCCGTCCCCGTCGGGGTCGGACATGGGGTGGGCCTCCGGGCTCCAGCCGTTGAATGAGCCCACCACCGAGACGGTCCGGGGACTCCCGGAGGGGGTGAACCGGAACTGGACCTCCAGGAGTTCCTGGCACCAGGAAGCCCCGGTCAGCACGAAGAGCAGGAAGAGGGTCAAGAGCGAGCGCAGCATGCCGGCGGCCTTCGCCATCCTCTCAAGAGTTCCCCACCTTGGAAGCCAGGTCAGGGCCGGACCCGGAAGACGGCCATCTCATATTCGAAGGGGCCAAGATCCCAGGGGGAATGGTTCGGACCCAGGCGTTCGAAGGCCAGCTCGGTGTGGATCTCGGCGGGGGGGCCGAAGTGTTTCTGGAGCTCAGCCAGGACCAGTTCGTATTGCTCCCGACCGCCGAAGGGGCTGTCCCGATAGTAGCCCCGCTCGTGGACGATCACCATCCGCAGCCCGTACCTCTGGACGATCCAGCGGAAATCCCGTTCGGTGAACTCGGATGGGCTCTCGGGATGGGCGTTGAGGCTTTCCAGGTAGCGGAAGAACGTGTTCTCGAGAAGACCGGTGAAGACCTCGGCCAGCCGGGTGAGCTTCCCCTCGGGAAAGCCCGGAGGCGTGGTCACCCCGGACCAGCCTCCCAGAAGCCTCTTCTCATGCACCGTCTGGTAGTTCTGGATATAGTCTCCGGTTCGGAACGGCAGTTCGGCCACGGCGCAGAAGGGTTCTTCGGCCAGGCGATGATAGAACTCCGGGATCAGGATCTCGGTCTCTGTCAGAGGGATGGCTCGGGAGAGCTTCATCCCGTGGACCACCAGCAAGCCCACCAGCAACAGCGAAGCCAGGCGCACGGCTCGAGGCATGGACAGGCGGGTGGCGAGCGCCTGGAAGGCGGCACCTGCCAGGACCCCGACGCAGACCACCATCATCCCGGACATCCGGATCGGCGAGAAGAGACGAGAGAAGGCGGGAAGATTCTTGAAGAACCAGACGTAGGGCGTGGCCACGCCTCCCGATTCGAAGGCGACGTAGCGACCTTCCGCGCCGCTGATGAGATACGGGCCCAGGGTCAGCATGTAGAAGAAGAGCGCCCCCCCCAGCCAGGGAACCAGGTCCCGGGCACGGGGCAACGAGGTCTCCTCCTCCGAACGCGGACCAGTCCGCCAGCACAGGGGGATGGCCAGCAGCGCCAGGACCGAGAAGACCCAGGGCATTCCCCGGTAGAAGCGCGGCATGAAGGGATACTGCCAGGGCAGCGAGTCATTGCGGAAGCGCTGCAGGGAGTTGAGCAACTGGTCGTTCTGCTTGAGGAGCACGTTGACATCGGGCGAGGTCAACTGGCTCAAGGGCGGAAAATCGCGCTTCCAGGAGAGTTCAAAGAGACCGTGCCCGCTGAAGAAGTGGTCCACGTAGGCCCAGGCAAAGGGCAGGGCCGTCAGCAGCGCGACCAGGAGGGTCAGGACTCCGGCGCCCAGGTGAGGGAACCGGAATCGCGCTCCCGCCCCCAAGGGAATGGCCAGGACCAGGAAGAGGGCCGTGAACAAGGCCACCCCCATCCCGTAATAGAGGTAGACCGCCGAGCACAGTCCCGCCCAGATCCCGGTGTAGACGGCCTGGACCGCATCGGGCGAGCGCCAAAGCCGGATCAGGTGCAGCGCATACAGGGCCAGCGGAAACAGGATGGCCTGGCGAACCCTGCCGTTGGCGATCTCGTGCAGCGCGTAGGGGCTCAAGAGCAGGACCAGACCGCAGACCGCCGCAGCGCTCCGGGACTTGAGGACCTCCCGCCCCAGGAGGTAGCCGGCCATGCCGTTGAGGGCCAGGACCAGGGCGCACTTGACGTTGTGATAGAGAGGGGCTCCGAACAGGGCTTCCAGGGGCCAGGAGAGGACCTGCAGGTCCAGGACGTTGCCCGTCTCCGGGTAGGCTCCCGCCACCAGGGAGACCCAGATCGCCAGGTCCAGACCGACACCGGGCGTGGTCCAGGCCTCGGTCATGAGCATCTTGAGCCACCAGTAGCGCCAGAGCCAGCCCTCCAGTTCGCCGGCGCCCAGGTAGTGGGTGGTCCAGCGTCCCTGCCAGGCGGAGGTCTGCCACAAGGCCAGCAGCACGCAGAGCCCCCCCCAGCCCAGCCATTCCGACAAAGAAAGACGGCGCTTGAGATTCACAACTCCACCCGCGTCCCCAGACTGCCTGGCCGATAGTGCGCCCCCAGGAGGGCTTCCAGGAGACCGTGGGCCACCAGGCTGGTATCCCCGTTGGGGATCAGGACCAACTCGGGGAACTCCTGACGCAGAACCCGGACTTCGTCCTGGAGTGCGGAGGTCTGCGTGCCGACCGTGTAGCCCGTCGACCCGACGTAGCGGAGGATTTCCCGCCCTGTGCTCCGCCGCGCCTGACGCAGGGAGTCGATCGGCCGATTCAGGGAACTCCCCGAGAAGAGCGCCAGTCGCCCATCCCTGCCTTCCACCAGGAGGTTGAGTTCCGCCGGGTGTCCCGAACCCGCGGGAGCCTCGAGCACCTGGGCCCACAGGCCGGGGAGCAGAGGATGGGTCCCGACGGGCAGGATCACCGCATTGGGGCGGCGGCGGAACAGGCGAAGCTCCTCCAGGCGGGCCGGGTCGTGGTCCGGCATGATCAACAGGATCTCCGGATTGAGGTCGGCGATGAAACCCAGCCCGCCGACGCTCGTATCAGCCAGACTGGACAGGACCACGAAATCCAGCTTCTTGTTCCAGGGCAGCAGGGGCAGCGCCTGGAGTTCGCGGACCACGGTGGCCGACCAGTTCTGGCGGGCCAGATCCCGATGCCCGCCCACATCATAGAGAAAACTCAGGACGCCGTCTCGGAGTCCCTCCTGGAGGCGTCCGGAATCCTCCAGCTCGGTTGGGCTCTTCTGGATCAGGCCCAGCAGGGGAGCTCCCGCGGAGGGCTCCCTCTTCAGAAGGAACCAGAACATCTGCCCGTTCAGGTAGGACAGATGGCGGCGGAACGGGGTGGGCAGCTCGATCCCCAAAAACTCTGAGCCGCCCAGGATGCTCGCGGTCTCCAGGGAGTCCCCGGCCGGCAGGTGGATCCCGGGATCGGGCTCGGGCAGGCGAGCCTCCAGTTCCATCCGGATCTCGCCGCGAACGCTGGCCGACCAGGCCAGCAGGGCTGCCAGCATCGTGACCTGGACGGCGAAGAGGGCCGCCAGCCAGCCGGTCCGGGAGAGAAACCTCATGAGGCCAGCGAAGGTCCGGGAGAATCCTTCCCTGGACCTCGGGATTCCGTGATCCGGGAGACCTCGGCCTTGCCCAGGGTCAGGATCCGCCCCGGGCAGGACTCGATCGGGAAGCCCCGGCGCGAAGCGACCATGAAGAGTGGGAGTCCGGCCAGGGCCGCCCCCTGGTGCAGGCACTCCAACCAGGCGGAGAACTCCCCTCCCCCCAACTCCAGACGGGTGAGCGGTTCGAGGACGACTCCGGCCAGACCGCCGCGCCCCTCGCGGAGTTCGCGTGCCCGGCGCAACAGGTCCTCCAGGGGCATTCCTCCCGGGGGAGGTGTCCAGACGCGGCGGACGATCCTCTCCATGGCCCGGCCCTCCCGACGCAGGCGGGCCAGGAGTTCCGCTGGGGGGGTGGCAGGACCGGCCTCCAGAAGGAACTGGACCACCTCCAGGGGACCGGCCGAGACCGTCGCCAGGACCAGGCTGCCGGGCGACTCCAGCAGGAGTTCCACGGCCAGGGCTGCCAGGAGCCCCGCCACCCGCTCCGGCTCCACCAGGTAGACTACCAGGCCGGGGTTGCAGAACTCCCCCTCACGGAAGGGCAGCATGTTCTCGGGGGCGACCTGTTCCCAGGCGAACGGCACCAGGGGGGTCTCCAAGGGGGGACGGATCCCGCGAGTGGAACCGAAAGTCCCTGCGGGAGGGGCCGGGACGAGGGGGCGGGCCTGGGGAGGGCGCTCCACGGGACGGAGCGCCTCCGGCCTCGGGGGCGACGGCTCGAGCGCTGCCGGCCTGAGAACGGACGGAAGGGTTTCCGGAGAATCGAGAACCGGCAGGTCCGCGGGCCCAGGAACCTCCTTCAGAAGCGGGCTTTCGGATCCGGGCCCGGACACCGGCTCCGCCTCTGCTTCAGGCGTCGCAGCCTCCCCGAGGGGCTCTGCGAGGTCCACCGCATCCTGTTCCGGGGGCCCTGGGGGAGGTGGAATCTTCGGGGGTTCGGGCTGGCTGTTCCTGGCCTGACGCTCGTAGAGGGCCCTCTCGACCTCCGGCAGGGGGCGGGTCAACCACATGGCCAGGACCAGGGAGACCAGGGCGGACCCGATGGCCATGGGCAGCCCCTCTCGGAAGGCCTGCATGGCGCCCAGGGGAGGGTACTTGGCCTGGGGCTCATAGAACATGTGCGGCTGACGGGTCGAAGCCTGATGCCCTGGCTGCTGGGCCCAGACGGGGTTGGCCAGGGCCAGGAGACTGCAGAGCGCCATCAGCAGGATTCGCAGCCTCACGGGATCCACCCCTTCTCCTCGATGGCCTGGGCCAGGGCCTCGGCCATCAACTCGAATCCCTTGGCGTTGGGGTGGATCCGGTCGGAAAAGAGGCTGGCGCGATCCGGGCGTTCCTTGAACATGGCGTCCACGTCCACCCACGCGTTCCCCGTCGTCCGGGCGACCTCCTGGGCGATCCTGCGCAACTGATCATAGCCCGGATGAGGATCCGGGTCCCGCTTGCCCAGGTTCAGGAAGACCACATGCCCTCCGCTGGCCCGGGCCTGACCGACGAACCAGTTGAGGATCTCGCGATACTCCTCGGGGGGCACCCGGGGCGTGGCCAGGGAATAATCCGCCGGCGGGAGCCCCTCGGGGTTGCTGCGCCGCACCACCCTCTGGCGCAAGAACATGTAGAACTCGCTGCGGAAGAGGGCCAGGCGGAACCAGCGCACCAGGGGGTTGGCGTCCACCCGAGCGGAATCGGACTTGTCCTCGTAGGCAGGGTCTGCATAGACGCAGCCCAGGATATAGAGATCCGGCTGGTACTTCAGGCCGACCGCACGGGTCAACTCGCGGGCCTGGAACGAGGTCCACCCCGGGCATCCTCCGTTGAGGATCTGGATCTCCCGATCCGGGTGAAGCCTCTGGAGCTTGTCCTGAAGACGGCTCTGGTAGGTCTTGTCGTCATCCACCCCGTATCCGTAGGTGATCGAGTCTCCCAGGGACCAGGCCCTCCAGGTCCGCGCTCCCTTCCGGAAGGGGATCTCGGGGCTGCGGATCCCCTGAGAGTTGGTGGAGACCCGAAAGCGCTCGCCCCGCATGGCCAGTTCGACATCCAGGTTGGGGCGCAGTCGCCAGAACATCGTCGGGTGCGGACGGAACTCGGTCCACTCACTGCTCCGGACCCGGGCCGTGCCGGCCACCCAGGTGGAGATCCGGTGTTCCATGAGGATGGAGAAGACCACCAGGGGCACCAGCGCCACCAGCAGGGCCCGCAGAACGGGCCGAGGGGTCAGAAAGGCACGCACTCGGCGGAGCACTTCAGGCGCCGTCCCCGACCGACCGGGCCGGTTCCAGCCGTCCGGAGGCCGGGTCCAGGCGGAGCTCCAGTTCCGGGGCGCTGCCCGGGAAACGATGGAAGCGCAGGCCAAGACGCCCTTCCACGACGGGCGGTATCTCGGCAATCGCCACGTACGAGTCGAATTCCTCACGTGCCTGCCAGGCCGGCGAGTCGAGCGGGACGACCAGATAAACCGGCACGTGACAGCGTGCGGCCAGGAGCCGGAGATGGTCCAGGATCCCGATTTCCGGCAGATCGGGTTCGCCCACCAGCACCCCCGGGTCGTCCAGGAGGACGGCCCCCATTTCCGCCTCCTTGCGCAGGTCCTGGCAGGCCTCGAAGAGCTGTCGTGGGGACACGGCCAGATCGGTCATGCAGAAGAGCGAGCGTTCATAACGCTGCAGGCCGCGGGCTGTTCCCTGGAGCAGGGAGCGCCGGGCCTCCGGGCCCAGGGTCCTCCAGTCCCGCCCCGTCTCCAGGGAGAGCAGGCGTCTTCCCAGTTCGTCGGCACCCAGGCTCCGAGTCACGGCCAGGACGGCCAGCTCGGGATCCTGCAGGACGCAGTGCGAGAGATTGGCCAGGAGGATGGGGATCAACTCGGGTTGGGAGACCCCGACCAGCACCACGCCCGGCCGGGGGAGGGTCACCCCCGGCAGGAAGGGGGCTCCCCCCTCCAGGTTGCGCAGGACCGCATCCCAGGAGAAGGGGACCAGTTCGTCGCCCTCCCGGCTCCCGGACGCCTTGCGCGCCATCCTCTCCAGGCGATCGATCCTGGAGTTCAGGCCGTGACTGGTGAAGAGGTGGAAACCGAAAAGGCACAGGACCACCACCAGGAAGAAGGCCACGGTCCCGGTCCCGGTCCCGGAAGACTCGGAGCCCCGGGCGGGAATCAACTGTTCGGAGCCGGGGCCGGGTCCGCCCCCTCCACCGAAAGGCTCGATCCCCCCGCCCGGCATGGTCGCGCCCCCTCGGACCCCGGGTTCCATGCCGGCAGGCGGTTCCTGCCCCCAGGCCGAGGGGGCCCAGAGCACGACGAGCAAGACGGCCAGCCAGACCGCCAGGCCTCTTCCGAGCGGAAGCAGGCCGCCGGAGGGCACGAATCGGGCGCACCCCCTGCCAGAAGTGGAGTTCGAGAAGGGCAAGAGCAACCTCGCAGGGGCCCGCCGTCCGGGCAGCCCGGATTCCCGGACCAACCCCTCTGCGTTCCCAGAAACCTTGGGGGCCTGTGCCGGGCATCTCGCACACCGGGGACCGGGTGGGAAGGGCCAGACCCGGGTAGGAACATAGCAGAACCCCCCCCCGTCTTCAACCAGGGACTTTGTTCACCTTCAGTTCATCGATCCCGGCCCGGACCCCGCCTATACTCAAGGCACCATGAATCCGATCAGCACTTCCAGGCCGACCCTTTCTTCGATCCTGCAGAGCGGCCCCTGGCGAGCCGTCGCTCCGATGACCAGCCAGGGAACCCGCGTGACGGACCGGTTCGAGGCGACTCCTCAGGCCGCCGCGCCCCCGCGCTACGTCCAGGGAACCCTGCCGGGCATGCCCACGGCCTCCCTGCTTGCCTCCGATGCCGCGGCGGGAGCCGTTCCCGGACCGGTCGGAGCGGCACTCCGCTTCGTCCTGCTGGGCCCTCCGGGCAGCGGAAAGTCCACCCAGGGACAACTCCTCGGCCAGGAGAAGGGGATCCCCCATATCTCGGTGGGCGACCTGATCCGCCAGGAGGTCGCTTCGGGCTCCGAGCTGGGTCAGCGCCTGGAAGAAGAGACCCGAGGCGGAAAGCTGGCGCCTCCCTCCCTGATCCGCGACCTGGTCCAGAGCCGCCTGGAACGCGAGGATGCGGCCCGCGGATTCATCCTGGACGGCTACCCACGGCAGGGCGAGCAGCTCGCGGAGTTCGAGGAGATGCGCCAGGAACTCGGCTGGGGCGGGGTCCTGGTCCTGGGCCTGGAGATCCCCGAGGAGGAGGTCACCCGTCGCCTGGCAGGGCGGGGGCGCGCCGACGACACCCCTGAGGTGATCCGCAACCGCATGGAGATCTACCGCCAGGAAACCGAGCCGGTGATGGACTACTTCCGCAAACAGGGAGAGTATCTGGCCATCGACGGGACCGGGACCATCGAAGAGGTCTCCGAGCGGATCCGCACCACCCTGGAAGAGCGGACTCCGGCAGACTCCTGAAGCCGCCTGGAGACCCCGAGCCCAGGATCTGCTGGGGAAACTCGGGGTCTACGCTGGCTGGACCACCCCCGCCTGGAGCCCTTCGCGCCGAGAAGCCCAGGCGGGGTGCTCGTGCATGAGCCAGAGCAGGCCCTCGTAGGCCCTCAGCCACATCCGGCAGCGCGGATCCAGTTCGCGATCCGCCCGGTCATGCCGACACCCTCCCCCGCACACGTTCCAGAAGGGGCAACGGGAACAGCGCGGGTGGGTCTCGGCGGCCGGCCTTTCGGCCCGAAGGCAGGTTCCAGGGCGATCAAGCCCCAGTTCCAGGGCCTGCACCCGCGAAGAGCATTCCGGATGTCCACAGGCCGGGTGCGCCTGGCCGCTGGCCAGCCTTGCGATCATCTCCTCCAGGGGATGGACCCGGACCCGGACAGGAACCCCCTCCTCATAGCGGCAGATCGCTTCCGCCACGGCCAGCAGATCGTCCCCCATGGCCTCGAGGATTCCATCGCGATCCTCCTGATCCCGGGCCGGAGCCGGGAACTCCAGTCGCATGGTCCGATAGCCCATCCCCATGAAGAGGTTGAAGAACTCCTGCCCCTGACCCGGCCGACGGGCCACCCCCACCGGCGCACAGGCCAGGCCTGTGCCCAGCATTTCGGGAAGCAGACGGAGGGCCTCGGCGGCCTGAACAGCCAACGGACCTTCTTCCAGCCCTGGACGCCCCGGAGCCTCGTGCAGGCAGAGGACCACGCACGCGCCGAGCCTTTCGAGCCAGGCCGCCCTCTCGGGATCGACCAGCCAGCCTCCGGTTCGCACGGCCACCTGCAGCCCCGGACGCAACTCCCGAGCCCGCACGATGGCGGCCTCGATGGCCTCGGGGGCCCGCAGGGGTTCGCCTCCGGTCAGATCCAGGCAGGTCGGGCCTGCCGCCAGCCTCTCCATGCCCTCCTCGACCAGGCGCACCGCCTCGGCGGACTCCAGGACAGGGCCCTCAAGGTGCCGCAGCGCGCATTCCGGGCAGGAAGGGCTGCAACCCGGCGCCACCCTCAGGGTCAGGCGCGAGATCTGGGGAAGAGGGGGCCTTTCCCGTTCCGGAGGGGCGACGCAGTACCCGGCGACCTGCAGCATCCCGGCCTGGTAGAGTTCTCCGAGCAGGGCCTGGATCTCGACTTCGGGGAGCTCCGGATTGAGTTCGTGCACCTTCTGCACGGAGAGGGGGCGGGCCAGGGTTCCGAAGAGCTTCAGACGCGGGCCTTCCAGCAGGATCGAAGCCCCGGTCCGGCTGGCCAGGACCAGCCAGCGGGAGCCCCTTCGGAAAGGGGCGAGATCCGCGTTGCGGACGATCAGGGAGGGGTCGCTGGCACTGAAAGAACTCATCGGCAGGACCTGGGTTCTGCGCGCAGGCGGGTGCCCCTGCAGGCACTCCGGGGCTGGCCACGAAAAAGCGGGCATGGGCCGCATCGATTTGAAGGTCGGTTATAGCTGCAACGACGCGTGCATCCACTGCGTCGTGGACGATTTTCGGGACACCCTGAAGCACACCGGGCGCAGGCAGGACAAGACCCTCGAGGAGATCCAGGCCGAGCTGAGCGATGCCCGAACCCGCGGGGACCAGGTCGTGATCACCGGGGGCGAGCCCTCGATCCGCAAGGACTTCAAGGAGATCCTGCGCTTCGCCAGGCAACTGGGTTTCGAGATCCTGATCCAGAGCAACGGGAGGGGCTTCGCCGATCCCGAACTGGCCCGGGAGGCGGCCGCCCTGGGCGGGATCTCCTACTGCATCGCCCTGCACGGACCCTCCGCCGAGATCCACGATGCGGTCACCACCCGTCCGGGCTCCTTCGCCGAGACCGTCCAGGGCATCACCAACCTGGTCGGGCTGGGGCAATGCGTGACCAGCAAGGTGGTCCTCTCCCGCCTGAACTACAAGGTCCTGCCCGAGACCTGCGAGCGCCTGATCGAATTGGGAAGCTGCCACGTCAGCATCGCCTTCCCCCACGCCCAGGGACGCGCCCGCAAGCTCTGGGACCAGGTCGTCCCCCGCTACCGGGATGTCGTTCCCTACCTGCATCAGGCCCTGGACCGGATTCGGGCTGCCGGACGCGGCGCCGACGCCGAGACCTTCGTGTACTGCCACATGGAGGGGTACGAGAGCCACATCACCGAGATCGGCCAGCAGCTCGAGGACTACGTCGAGCTCAACCAGTACGGCAGCGACCGGGGCGTCGAGAACTGGTCCAATGTCCGCCTCCAGATCAAGGAGAAGTTCCCTCCCTGCCGTTCCTGTCGCTTCTTCCGGATCTGCGAGGGCCCCTGGAACGAATACGCCGATGCCTATGGCGGGGAGGAGTTCGTCCCGGTGGCCGGCCAGAGGGTGCAGCATGTCCGAGAAATCCTGGACGGCAGCTTCCGCAGGGAGTTCCCCCTCCTGGCGGATCTGCCGCTCTAGGCGTTCAGCACCCGCTGCAGCCGCAGCCTTTGTGACCATGGCCGGGGGGAGGCTCGGAGTCCTCGTGGTGTCCGGCCTCCTCCTCTGAGGCCCTGCCTGGCCCGTGTTCATGCCCTGCGCCCTCCGGGTGGCCTGCTCCGTCGGGAAGGCCGGACCTCGAGGCCGCACCCACCAGCCGCAGGCCGTTGGCCGTCACCAGGAGGGAGGCCCCCATGTCGGCCGCGATGGCCATCCACATCCCCGCATGGCCCGTCAGCGCCAGCAACAGGAAGAGCGCCTTGAGCACCAGGGCAAAGGCGATGTTCTGAAGGATCACCGCCCGAGCCCGGCGCGCCAGACGCAGGGCGGCCGGCAGGCCTCGCAGATCGTCACCCATGAGGGCCACGTCGGCGGTCTCCAGGGCCACGGCCGAGCCGGCAGCCCCCAGCGAGACTCCCACTGTGGCCGCGGCCAGGGCCGGAGAATCGTTGATCCCGTCGCCGACCATCACGACGGGGTGCCCCTCTTCCTCGAAGCGTCGCAGCACGGCCAGCTTCCCCTCGGGCATCAGGCCGGCGTGCACCTCCTGGATGCCGAGCCGCATGGCCAGGGGCGCGGCCGCACGAGGATGGTCGCCGGTCACCAGGACCAGCCGTTGCCCCAGGGTTCGCAACTCCTCCAAGGCTGCCGCCGCCTCCGATCGGGGCGCATCCGAGAAGGACACCAGCCCCACGGGGACGAGTTCCCGGACCACGGCCACCACCGTCTGCCCCTGATCACGCAGGACTTCCACGAGGGCCCTGGCTTCCGGATCCAGGCTCCCAGCGAAGAGCTCGGGACGGCCGACCTCGACGGAAGAGCCCTGCACCCTGGCCCAGGCCCCGCGACCGGGAAGGGCCTGGAACTCCTCGGCCGGCTCAGGTCGGATCCCGTGGTCCAGGGCGTGGCGCACCAGGGCCAGCCCCAGGGGGTGTTCCGAATTGGCCTCCGTCGCCGCAGCCAGGGCCAGCAACTCCGTCGAGGTGAGCCCGCCCATGGGGTGGAGGGAGACCACCTGCAGGCTGCCTCGAGTCAGGGTTCCGGTCTTGTCCAGGGCAAAGACCCGGGCCCGGGCCAGCCTCTCGAGAGAGATCCCTCCCTTGATCAGGATCCCCTGGCGCAAGGCGCCGGTCAGGGCCGAGACCACCGAGACGGGCGTCGAGATCACCAGGGCGCAGGGGCAGGCGATCACCAGCAGGACCAGGGCCCGGTAGGCCCACTCCGAGAAGTTCCCGCCCAGCAACCAGGGGCCCAGGGTGGCCAGAAGGAGGGCCCCCAGGACCACGGCCGGGGTATAACGCGCTGCGAAGGCATCGACGAAGCGCTGCTGGTCGCTCTTGCGCGTCTGGGCCTGCTCGACGACCTGGAGGACCCGGGCCAGGGTTGAGTCCTCATAAGGCAGCGTGACCTCCACCCGCAGGGCTCCGGCCTGGTTGAGCGTCCCGGCGAAGACCTCGTCCCCTGGAGCCTTCTCGACCGGGACCGACTCACCGGTCACCGAGGCCTGGTCCACGGTGGAGCGCCCCTGGATCACGCGGCCGTCCAGAGGGACCTGTTCCCCGGGCCGGATCGACACCGACTCGCCGACGTCGACCTCCCGTGCCGGAACCTCGACGAACTGGCCCTCGCGCTCGACCCGGGCCACCTCCGGGCGCTGCTCGAGGAGCAACTCCACCGCCCGGTGCGAGCGTCGGGCAGCGAAGCCTTCCAGCATCTCTCCCAACGAGAACAGGAAGACCACCGTTGCTGCTTCCGCGGCCTCGCCCAGGAGCAGGGCTCCCCCGACGGCCAGGATCATCAGACAGTTCATGTCGACCTGGTGGCCCCGAAGGGCCCCCAGCGCCCGGCGCGCAGGGGTCCAGCCCCCGAGCAGGGCGGCCAGGGTCCAGAGCCCCCCAGGAAGCCAGGCCCCCTCCCCCAGGGTCGACCAGGCCCCGACCCCCAGGAGCAGGAGAAGGCCGCAGGCCAGGACCAGGCGGACCTCGAGGAGGCGGAGGTCGAAGAGGCGCTCGCGCGGGGAATCACCCGGGGTGGGAACCCGATAACCCAGGCGCCGGATCACCCGCTCGATGCTCGGCAGGGTGATCTGCGAGGGGTCGAATTCCAACATGAGCCGCTGGGCCGCGAAGTTCAGGGAAGCGAAACGGATCCCGGGAGTGCGGGCCAGCACGGCCTCGATGGTGGCCGCGCAGTCGGGGCAGTCCATCCCTCGGACCGGCACGATCCGATGCTCCAGCCCCTCGGGAGCGGCGCCGAGAATCCGGTCCAGCTCCTCCCCGGTGACCCGGTCGGGATCGTGCTGGACCAGGATCCTGCCCCCTGAATCGCACTCGACGGTCCGGACGCCGGGGGTCCTCTTCAACTGGTCCAGAACCGAGTCGCGGCACCGGGGGCACTCCTCCCCCTCCAGTCGGACCGGTGAGTTCCCGACCCAGGTGCGTGACAAGCCAGCCACCTCCTCAAGCGCCCTCCAGGCCAGTATAGCACCTTGCAAGAAACCCCGTTTCCACGGGGCTCCCGACCTGTTCGGAAGCCCATGTTCACAAAAGATTTACAGCCCTGCGCAGGCAAGATTCCCGCCCATGGAGTACAATCATGGTGCGAGAATTCCATCGCTTTCAAAGAATCGAGGAGGCCCGAATGCTCGAGAACATCAACCAGGTCATGAGCCGGATCGAGCAGATCGAGAACCGGATCAGCCAGGGTCCACCGGTCGATTCTGGCGCCTTCCAGCACGTTTTCGAGCGCATGGAGCGGGCCCCCATCCCTCAGGCCCTGGCGCCTTCTGCCTCGGGCAGTACGCCCCTGACCATGGGGGGCATCCAGGGCGTGAACCCTCAGCTCTGGAGCCTGATGCGTCAGCCGGCCGGCCTGGACCCTTCGATCTTCGGGGCCACCCGCGCCGGATCGATGAACCTCCAGTGCCTGGCCCAGAACAACGACATCTCCTGTGGCCAGACCAGCGTCGCGATGGCGGTCAACAGCCTGACGGGCAAGAACCTGCAGGACCACGACATCAATGGCCGCTACGGCTTCGAACTCCTCAACGCCCTGAACAGCGAATCGGCCTCGGCAGGCTTCCGCTGGCGCGATGGCGGTGAGATTTCCGCCTCTTCCTGGGAGTTGATCGACCACAAGGTCAACAACGAGAAGACCCCGGTCATCGTCGGGCTCAACGGCCCCGAGTTCTCGCCTTCGGGACGGGGTCATATCGTCACCATCGTCAAGACCGAGGGGGACACGGTCACCTTTGCCGATCCGGCCACGGGGGCCTTGCGGACCACCACCAAGCAGGCGATGAACACGGCCCCGTCCCACCCGGACGGCAACTTCATCTTCTATGCGGTCCGCAGCGGCCTGGATGGGAACCACATGGCTGCCCGCTGAACCCACGGACCTCATCCTGAAGGGAAAGGCGCGCCCGTGAGGGTGCGCCTTCGCGTCTTCGGGCTTCAGGGACGGGCTTCCACCCCGAATCCACGCCCTTCCAGGTCCCGGAGATGGTTCTGCAGGGGGGGAAAGTCGGGAGAGATTCGGTACAGATCGATCAGGATCCGGTGCACCCTCTGGAAGACCGGGCGCGCCCTCTCGGGGTGTCCCGCGGCTTCGAGTCGAACCCCTTCCTGGAAATCCTCGACAGCCAGGGCGTAACGGGCCTGGGAGGAACCTGGATTCAGGCTCACGGACTTCTTCAGGTTCTCCAGGCGCTCGGACGAGCCTGATGGGTGCATGAGAGCCAGATGGAGGTGGATCTCGGCCAGTTGTTCGTCCAGGGCAGCGGAACGGAACGTGAACATGACCGCAGAGGCCTCTCGCGGATAGCGCCCCAGGGCCTCCTCCAGGAACCGGCGGGCCTCTTCGAGATCTCCTCCCTGAGCCATCATCCGGGCTATATCCAGATAGAAGGAGGGGAAGTTGACCGGATCGAGCTGCAACGCCTTGCGATAGCTGGCTTCGGCCTCGGCGAACCGGCCCAGCGCCTCCAGGACCCGACCATGAGCGCTGTGGTTGACCGCGCGACCCGCATCGAGTTCCACGGCCCGCGTGGTTCTCTGCAAGGCTTCCATCCTGCTCTCGGGGGTGCCCCGCCCGACCAGGATTCCATCCAGGAGGATCAGGGCGGCCTGGCGCTCATGCTCCCCTTGCAGGGGATCCCAACGGGTCGCCGCCCGGTACAGGTCCAAGGCCAGGTCCTCCCGATGGGCCTCTGAGGCCAGCCTGGCCTGGCTGGCCAGGTAATCCCCCAATCCCCAGCGGGCTCCAACCCAGACCACCCCCAGCAGGAGGAGGCTGACCAGGAACTGCAGGCCGAGCGCGGGGCGAATCGACCAGGGCGAGCGAGGCCGAAGGGCGGGTCCTTCAATCTCCTCCCCCTCGGCAGGATGGCCCACGGCCAGCCCTGCCATCAGGGCTGCTGTGAATGGCAAGGCCACGAACTGGAAGTCCACGTCGAACTGGGCGTGCCCGAGGAAGACCAGGACTCCCAGGCCCAGACCCAGACGCAGGGTCCGCCCGGCGTAGGGAAGGGTCGAAGGCGACTCGGCAGAGCATGAGCGCTTCCAACCGACCCGGCCCCAGAGCCCCACCGCCAGATAGAAAAGCAGTGCTCCCGGAAAACCCGTCTCGGCCAGAAGAGTCATCGTCAGGCTATGGGCATACTTGGCGAACCAGCGAAGATCGGCCTGGAAGGACGGATAACTGCGGTGGAATCCCTCGGGGCCGACGCCCAGCCAGGGGTTCTGCAGGGCCATCTTCCAGGCGGCCCGATAGAATTCCACTCGCGCCGCCCCCGAATTGTCCTGCCCGGTGGCCAGTTGCCCCGCACGCTGGACCGCATGCGAGGCCACCAGATCCTCGCCCTTGGCCAGGGTGCAGACCATGCCCAGGGCCAGCAGGCCGACCAGGACCAGCCAGGGGACCAGGGCTCGAACCCTGGGGAGCGTGGCCAGCAACCAGCCCCCGGCCGACAATCCCAGGACCACCAGCCCGCCGGCCCAGAGGCTCTCCCCCCGGAGGCTCATCAAGGCTCCCCCTCCCAGTCCCCCGAGACACAGACCCATGGCCAGGAGCCGTCGTCCTGGGAGCGCCGCGCCCGCTCCGGGGACCAGGGCCAAGGGCAGGAGCGTCCCCAACAAGGCGAAGGCCCAGGCGGAACGGGAATAGGTGTAGTACAGGGAGACCAGGAAGGCGACCAGGAAGAGCCCGCCCAGAAGACTGCGGGCCCGGACCTCCCGGACCTGGCCCTCGGGGAAGAAGAAACACGCGGAAGCCAGGGGAACTCCCAGCAGCAGGTAGCCCGCGAACATGTTCGGCTGATAGAAGGAGCCGAAGAGGGCGATGTCCGGATCAGGGTTCAGGATGAACATGAACCAGGCCGCGGGCAGCACGGGCGCGATGGCCAGAAGGAAGGCCAGAGCCCCCAGGTGCAGGAGCGGCAGATGGCGATACTGCCGCGCCAGACCCGCTGCCACCAGGAAACACGACACCATGGCCAGGGTGTTCGCCCAACCGGTCAGGGCATCCCGAGGATGCCCACAGACCAGGGCGGAGACCAGGGCCAGGGCCAGGTACCCCCCGGCGCAGAGGGTTCCCCCGAGAAGTCGGGGGTCCATCCGCCGGGGTCTCAGCAGCCAGAGGGCTCCGGCCAGCAGGATGAGGCCCCGAAGCAGGGCAGCCGCAGCCGGCATCTGCCCGCCGGAATCACTCTGGGAGAGGACCTGCAGCAGAATCCCCCCTGCTCCTCCCGGCGCCCCTCCTGCCACCAGTTCGGGGGGGACCCGCCCATGCCCGAGGCTGGTCAAGGCCGTCACCGCGGGGAAGAGCAGAACCAAGAACAGCCCGGCGAAGGCCAGGCCGTCCAGGAGGGCAGCGAGAACCCGGGAACTCTTCAAGATCCGGAGGGCCTCAAGACAGAGGGCGTTTCTGGACGAGTCGGGCCAGATCGATCCGGTTCTTCTCGATCGTGTAGCGCAGGGTCCCGAGATTGGCTCCGGCCTTCCCACAGACCAGCAGCAGATGGCCGGGATCGACCTGTTGGACGACGAAGAGGCCGCCCTCGCTCTCCATGATCCAGCTCCTGAAGGCCTGGCTATAGGCGCGCAGCAGGGCGACCCCTTCCAGGACATCCCGAAGGACCGGCTCGACCTCTGCCTCGAAACCGACCTGCCAGACCAGGCCGAAATCCTCCGCCAGCAACAGCGAACCGAGCACGCCCCGGGTCCGCCCCAGCCGGCCCAGGATCTCGTCGACCTGAAGACGGATCTCGGCGTAGAAGCTCTGCAGGACCTCCGGAGAGACCGCGGCCCGAACCGGCAATTCGGATTCGGAAGTCGGAGGGGGTGCGGAGGACTGGCCGGGCTCAGGAGCTTCGCCCTGCTCGCAAACCTCTCCCGGATGCACCTCGAGGGCCTGCTTCTCCCAGGCTTCCAGGCATTCCAGGAGTTCGTGGAGGCGCTCGACCCGCTGGCGAGATTCCTCGAAATGATACTGGAGGATGGGCTCGGCGTCCGGGGCACCGGACAGGACCCGATACTGGTCGACCTCAGCGGTCAGCAGCTCCCGCTCGACTTCCAGAAGTCGGCGCTGCTCGGCCAGATCCTTGCGCGAGGGCACGAATTCCAGCCGAGGCTGGAGATCCTGGGGGACGGGCTCCCGCGCCTTCAAGGAGCGGAGCAGGGCATGTCCGAGCACGTGCAGGGGTTCGAGCTCGAAGAGGCGCCTGAGCTCGTCGTAGGCCTCGAGATGGTGCTGTTGGCGCGCGAAGAGCTGAGCCAGGCCCAGGCGGGCTTCGACCCGAGGCTGGACCTCCAACACGGCCTGGAAATGCTGCAGGGCCTCCAGGCGCAGGTCTCGGCGCAGGCAGATCTGCCCGCAGGCCAACAAGGTCTCGAGGTCCTCCGGGGCCTCACGGACGGCCATCCGAGCCTCTTCGAGCTGTCGCTCCATGGTGGTCATGGTCTCCATCTTCCTGGTCAAGCCTCGCTCTCTTGAGGTTCCTTCCGCTCGCAGGGCAAGACGAAAGTGAACCGGCTTCCCTTCTCTCCAGGGCTCTCGCCCCAGATGGTCCCCCCATGCCCCTCGACGATGTAGCGGGCATTGGCCAGCCCCAGGCCGGTCCCGCCAGTGCTGCGGGTCAGGGAGTTGTCGACTCTGAAGAACCTGTCGAAGACGAAGGGGATCTTATCCCTGGGGATCCCGATTCCCTGGTCTTCGACCGAAACTCGGACGCTCTGGTTTTCGGCGCGCACCAGGACCCGGACCTCCCCCCCATCGGGGCTGTACTTGACGCTGTTGGACAGGAGGTTGAGCAGGACCTGGGCGAGCAGATCCCCGTCCCCCTGAACTTCCGGGATCTCTCCGAGGACCTCGAGCTTGAAGGAGAATCCCGGGTAACGCTCGGAGAAGCCCGAAAGGACCCCGGCCGCCACGCGATCCAGGCGGACCGGTCCGGGCTGCAGGTGGAACTGCCCGGATTCCAGGCGCGACAAGGTCAGCAGGTCCTCGATCAGGCGCTGAAGTCGCTGGGCCTCGGCCAGGCTGATGGAGAGGTACTGCTCCTGCCGAGGCCGATCATACTCGCGATTCAGCATCAGCTCCAGGAAACCCGAGACGGTGGTCAGAGGAGTCTTCAGTTCGTGGGAGACCGCCGAAAGGAACTCCGACTTCATCCTCTCGACCCGCACCCTCTCGGTCACGTCGTGGAGGAGCAGCACCAGACCCTCGGGCTCGACAGGACAGGGTCCGAGCGAGGTGGCCGTCACCCTGAGGACCGAGTTCCCCGAGCCGGATTGGAGCGTGACGTCGGCCTCGAAGGGCTCCGATTGTGTCTTGAGGGTCTCGCGAACCAGTTCCAGGGGGAATCGGGGCAGAAGCTCGGCCAGGCACAGACCCGAGATTTCCCCGGCCCGGTCCAGGAGACGCCGGGCCGAGGCGTTCAGGTGGGCGATCCGATCCGAGGGGTCGATGACCAGCACCCCGTCGGCCATGTCCCGGAAGATGGCCTGGAACTTCTGTTGCTCCCGGGCCAGTTGCCAGGAACGCTCCTGTTCGCTCCGGAAGAGCCGGGCGTTCTCCAGGGCCAGCGCGGCCTGGTCGGCAACTGAGGCGAAGAAATCGAGTTGGCTCCGGCTGAAGGGCGTCGAACCCGCCCGGCGGACCATCATGACCCCGATCACCCCCTGGCGACTGCGCAGGGGGGTGCACAACGAAGACGAGATCTCGTCGTCCCGGCGAACCAGGTTGCGAAACCGGGGGTCGTCGATCCGGCCGTTCAGAAGCAGCATCTCGCCCGTGAGGGCGACCCATCCGGCGATCCCCTGGCCCAGGGGGACCACCGTCTTCTCCACGACCTCCGGGGGAAGGCCGCGGGCCCGGTGGATCCGGAGAAGCCCCTCATGGAGCAGCATGATGGACCCCGCATCTGCCGAGAAGAGATCCAGGGTCATGCCCAGGATCAGGTCCAGGACTTCATCCGGTTCCAGGGTGGAGTTCAAGGCCCGGCCGATCTCATACAGGGCGGCCAACTGCTCTCTGGGTCGCCCCTCCTGGCCCCCGACCATCACTCGACTGCGGACGGAAGTTCCCGCAGGCGCTCCCGAACCACCGAAGCCAGTTGCATGGGGCTGAACGGCTTGGTGACGTAGCCCTGGGCGCCCACTTCCCGGGCACGCTGGCGATCTGCCTCCAGGGCCTTGGCCGTGAACATGATCACGATGATCCCGCGGGTCGAAGGTTCGGCCTTGAGACGACGACACACCTCGAATCCATCGACCCTGGGCATCATGACGTCGAGCAGGAGGATCTCGGGTTGGAGGCGACGCGCGGCCGCCAGGGCCGCCTCTCCGTCGGGGGCGTCCAGGACCTCCACGTCGAACTCCTCCAGGCTGACCCGGACCAGTTCGACGATATGGGGCTCATCGTCTGCGACGAGGATCCTGTGGGGCATGGAATTCCTCAAGCCAGGCTGGATTCGACGGCCTTCCTGTTCTTGCGGAGTTCAAGACGGATGCGTCCCAGGTTGGCGGTCGCGGCCGCAGCCACCGCCAGGGCATGACCGCCTTCCAGGATCTCGACGATGACCTGGGAGTCCTCGAACTCCAGGGCCTGCTGGGTCAGGTTGCCCTGGCCCAGGGCGCCGGTCAGGCGGCCAGCCAGATTGCGACTGCGGTGCACCGCCGCGGACAAGCCGTCCCGATCTGCAAAATCGACCAGATGTTCGGCGCAGATCTGACCCTCGCCATTCAGGACCAGGGCTCCAAAGACCCCATCCAGACGGGAGAAGGCTTCGAGGATCTCAGCGGTATCGGACACGGGCGACCTCCAGACTTGCGAGCGGCCCCTTCTCCCATGAGAAGGAAGATCCTGCGCCGGCGCCCCGGGCACCGTTCACATCCAGTTCACCAACTGCAGGGGCCTCCCCTCTTATAGTGGAAATGAGACCCGGAATCTTGAGAAGGCGGCTCAAAGGAATGCAGATCCGCTCCAATCCCCATCCCGTCCGCTTTGATCGCGTGGACACCCCCCTGGAGGCCATGGCCTCACCCTCGGCTGACGCCGTTTCCAACCTCGTCACGGGACAGATGCTGAACCGAACCCCGGTGGTGGACGTCTTCAACAGGATCCAGGCCCCGGATGGCACGGAGACCCAGGTCTGCTACCGGCTGGAGAAGACCTTCCAGGGTCTCCGGATTTCCGGGAACGCAGGAGACCAGCCCCTGGAGGCCTCGGTCCTGAGCAACCCGATGGGCCTGCAGGTGCAGGGACGCATCGGCAACTCCCAGGACCGCATGCGGATCGACACCCTTCTGGGAGGATTCCGATACTCCGGCCAGGTGGGGGATGTCCCCGTGCACCAGCAGCTCGGCGTGGATCCCTGGACCCTGGGCTTCCAACTGGTGGGCCACTTCGGCTCGGTTGCGCTGCACCTGGCCGGGCGACCCGATCCTCAAGGTCAGGTCACCCATCTGCAGGGCACC
Source organism: bacterium (assembly GCA_022839105.1). GTDB lineage: Bacteria > Vulcanimicrobiota > Xenobia > Xenobiales > Xenobiaceae > Xenobium. The sequence continues at coordinate 36,964 of JALHDH010000006.1, read as the reverse complement.
CTGGATGGAAACCCCATGACGGGAAGCATCCGGGGCGGCGACACCCCGGGTTCCATCCTGCTGACCCGCCAGGTCGAAGGTTATAACTGGATCCAGGAAATCCGCCCCCAAGCCTCTTCCCGAGAGTATTAGGAGTCAGGGCAAGCCGTGAACGTCAACGTCAACCTCAACCCCATCCCAACAGGCACGCCGCTCCCGCATCCGCCGAGTGCTCCGGTCCCCGCTGCGCCTTCGGATCGCTTCGAGAGCGCGGGCCCCGCCGAGGATCCGGATCGACTGCGGCGCGCAGCCCGGACCCTGACCCAGGGCAATCAGCTCAAGAAGTCGGAATCCAACTACCGCCCCACGGCCTGGGCTCGAGCCTCGGACGGGACCCTGTACATCGGCTACAGCGAGAGCGGTCAGGGCAAGAAGGCGTATCTTGCGGCCGTGGACCCTCAAGGGAAGATTTCCTGGGAACTGGCCTTGGGCGAGAATCGGATCGCGCATGTGGGTGTGGCACCGGATGGCAGGATCCATCTGGGGACTCCGGATGGTCGGCTGATCGCTTCGGCGGACGGCCGTCTGACCGAGAGCCACACCGGAGGCCCGGCCATTCGGGCGCACCACCAGGACGGGACGGGCATGCGCCTGGAACAGCTTCGGGATGGGGAGACGGTGCGCGCAACCGCCCCGGACGGCCAGGAGATCGCACTTCCGGGCGACCTGGTCGGAGTCCGGGCGCGCACCATCCAGCCCACCCCGGAGGGGGGCCTGATGATCCTTGCGGGCCAGAAGGCCATCCGCCTGGCCCCCGGAGGTTCCGGCGCCACGGCGACGCCTCTTCCCACCTGGCCGGCGGAGGAGCGGACCAGTTACTCCACCGAGAGGGCCTGGGGCCTGTCCGACGGGGACGTGCTGATCCAGCGGAGCAGCTACCTGACCATGCGCTCTCCCCGGGGCGGGATGTTCGGGTTCCCCGGGATGGGGCGGCACTTCGATCCGGATCACTTCATGCCCACCACCCTGACTCGCACGGCTTTCGTCCGACTCACCGCCGACGGGACCCAGAAGTGGGCGACTGGCGAGTTCTCGGACACGACCCGCTTCTTGGTCAATCCGGACGGCAGCCTCTTCTTCCACGACGGTGGCAGGGAGGTCCGGGTGATCACCGCCGAGGGCAAGCCCGAGAAGGTCGCCGACCTGAAGGCCAAGGCCGACACCTTCCGCAGCGGGACCCAACCGGGAACCGTGCTGATCCGGCACGAGGATCGGGTTTCCCGCCTGGGGACCGACGGAACCACCCACGCCGAGATCCTCCTGGACCCGTCCCGCCAGAAGTTCCAACTGGAGGGCGATCTTGAGGATGGTCGAGTCCTCTTCAGCGAGGGTCCGGCGCTGTGGTCCTGCGATCCGGCCACGGGCACCTGGAACCGGCTGACCGACCTCGAGGTCGATCACACCACCCGTCCAGAGGATCTCATGAAGCCCACTTCTCCCGAGAAGGCCGGCACCATCGAGAAGTCCGAGGACTGGATCGTGATCGGCGGGGTCCGCCTTCCCCGCCGCGGAGCCTGATCGCCCAAGCCACCCGGCGACCCGGCCCGAACGAAAGAGGCGCCCTTCGGGCGCCTCTTTCGTCTTGAGCCCAGAAGGTCCTAGACGGGCCGGATGGTGATCAGGTCGCCTTCCTTGATGCCCATCTTCTTGATCATCGCCGGTGCCAGCCCGGCATAGCCCCCCATCTTGCGGGCCGCCTGGCACTTGTACTCATACAGATCGCCATCGGAGGTCTCCAACTCGACGTTGAAGGTCGTCTTGGCATCCAGGCCCCACTCGCGCACGATGTACTCGTCCACCTTGACGATGTCTCCGGCCCGGAAGAACGTCCCATCCTGGCGTGCGATGAGCTGCTTGATCTTCTCGAGTTCCTCCTCCTTCAGGCGGCGGCGGTTCTCGATCTCGGTGGCCTTCTCGGCGTAGACGTTGAGCGTTGCGCCGTTCTTGTGGACATAGTCCAGCAACTCGCTGACGGCGTCGGTCCCGCAAAGGATCTGACCATACTCGCGGCTGAAGCGGTCGGTGACCAGCTCTCCCCGGTCCATCAACAGGAAGTGGGTCCCTTCCCGGCTGGCCATCTTGATGATCCCGCTGTATTCCCCGGTCTCGAGGTTGGTCAGGACCTTCTTGAGCTCGCGTCGCTTGACCTCATAGTCGAGGTACAGGGGCTGGAATGCGAAGAGTCCGCCCAGAACGTCGACGATCTGCCCCGAAGCGACGTAGGTGGAGACGGCCAGATCGCGATTCTTGATCCGGTTCAGGAGTCGGGGCAGCAGGTGGACCGAGGCGCTTCCACTGGCGGGATCGACCTCCATGGCCCGGATCAGGTTCCCCTCGGAATAGAAGACCAGGCCCGAGGAATCCTGGAGGTCCAGCTTCACGTAACCGGTGAAGGTGTCCTCCACCAGGTTGGTGAGCATCGTGTTGATGTCCGAGTACGGGAGCGTCTCGTCCTCGATCAGGATGTTGCCTTTGGGGACCTGCAAGTTCCGAATCCTCCTGGAAAGACTGTGGGCCTACTCGTCTTCAGTCTGGGGTGGGGGCGGGATGGTCCGCCCCTCCTCCCGTTTGAGATCAAGGGAGATGGAGCGAGGACGGCCGGTTTCGGTATCCGGAGAGTCCTGGGAAGGGGGCGGGGGCGGCGTCGAAGCCGGGGGTGTTCCCAGCTTGATCCGGGCCGGCGGGGCGGACGGCTCCGGGGTGGCCGGCATCGAAGCAGCCTTCGACTCGGGACCAGCCGGAGCGGAGGCTTCAGAGGCGGTCTTCGTGAGAAGGGATTTCCAGGGGTCCTCCTCGACCTCGGGGGGCTGCGTCCCGGGCGCCTCCGTCGAAGCCGTCTGTCCCAGGAGCTTCTTCCAGGGGTCCTCCTCGGGCGACTTCAGCGACAAGGGCCGCGAGGGAGCCGGGGGCTCCTCCTCCGATTGCACCTTGCTGAGCAGGGAAGCCCAGTCTCCCCCGCCAGAGGCGGCAGCGGCTGGTGGGGGAGCAGCCACGCGCGCCTCAGGGGGCACAGGCGGAATCGCACCGACCTCCTCGGTCCCGATCTGGGCCAGACGCTGGAAGGGGCTGAGTTCCTCGAGGTCGTCGAGCCGGGGCGCAGCGACCGGTTCCGGAGGCCGCGTGGGGAGGAGCTCTTCCGGAGTCCCACCCGGTTCGGGAGCTGCGGGTTCCTTCTCGGGGGCTGCGGTCTTCTTGAGCAGGGCCTTGAACGGGTCCTCCTCCTCCTCGAGCGGGGCCTCGCCCTCGGCCACGCCCGCCGCCGGACTCCCGGTGCCCGTGCCCGTCAGGGGAGGCCCTTCAGCAGAGGCCCGGCGATCCAGGAACTCCCAGATGAGCAGGGCCCCCAGGAGGACGACCAGGACCCAGAAGGCGCCCAGCAGGGTACCGGCGCGATCGGCCAGACCCCCTCCAGGCGACCCGGCCAGACAGGTCCCGGACATGGACAGGAAGGCCAGGAGCATGCCCCCCCAGACCAGGCCGGGCGGCCCGGCCGAGGGGCTTCTCCAGACGAACACGCGAGACTCGCTCTTCACGACTCCTCTAACCCTCTCTGCCCCAATTGTCTGCAGGTTCCCCATACTCAGCGAGGTTCCCGCCTTGCGAGCCGGACTGCAGCCTCTCGAAGAGGACCTCGATCCGGTCCGAGACATCCCTGAAGCGGATGTCCACAGCATAGCATTCCTGGTAGGCCTGGAGGGCCTCGTGGAAACGCCCTTCCTCTTCCAGGACCTGCCCGAGATTATAGCGCAGGTCCAGGAGATCCTCATCCATGAACCCGGGCTGATCCAGGGCCTTGAGGAACTGGCGGATGGCCAGTTCCCGATATCCCTTCTCCTTGAAGGCCAGGGCCAACTGGTTCACCGCCTCGAGCATCTTGCCCGGGTCCCGGGAAGCGCGGTGGAATTCCTGGATGGCCTCCTCCAGGAAGCCCATCTGGCGATAGAACTCGCCCATCTTGATCTGGGAACCGGCATCCTCCGGTGAATAGCCGACCGCCTGGCGATACTCGCTGACGATCCGACCCACCAGACCCTTGGCGAAGATCTGGCGGGCCACGCCGGCAGCCTCTTCCAGACGCTCCTGCCGGGCATAGATGATGGCCACCCGCGAAAGGGCCCCGGCGCAGCCCGGCTCCTTGCGCAGGACCTCGTCGTAGTAGGGGCGGGCCTCTTCGAAGTGCTCGGCATTGAAGAGCAGATCCCCGATGCGCTCCAGGAGCCGGATCTCCTCGCCGGAACGCCGACGGATCTCCTCCAGGACCGGCCGGGCCGCCTCCACGCCGCGATAGGCCAGGACCAGTCCAGCCAGACGGAAGAGCAGTTCCATGCCGTGATCGGCGCGCTGGTGATTCAGGGCCAGATCCGCACCGCGACGGCAGTAGGCGATGGCCTGCTCGTGCTCGCCGAGTTCCAGGTAGCGGCTGGAGATGGCCTCCACCAGCTCCAGGGCCCGGTCCCACTCCTCCATCCTCTCCATGATCCCGGCCAGACGATCCTTGACGATCAGCGAGGTGCTCTTGCGCCCCTGATCCAGGAAGGACTCCTCCAGGCGCTCGATGCGGGAGATGCCCTCGGGAACGTTCTTGTGGCGGAAGAAGCCGTCGATCAGCTTGACGAAGAGAGGATCCGTGCGTTCCTTGCGGCCCCGGACCAGGTAGTGCTCCAGGGTATGGAGGTACTGCTCCTGGGCCTCCTTCCAGTCCTCGGCTTCGACCAGCTCGTCGGCAACCCGTTCGCGATACTCCAGCGCGGTCTCCCACTGCTGGTTGTCCTCGAAGGTCCGCGAGAGCGTCCAGAAGACCTCGATCACGTGCTTGTGATCGCCCCGGCCCTTGTAGGTCGAAGCCAGCTCCTCCATCAGCTTCTGGCCTTCCTCCAGGAAGCCCGCCTTGAGGAACATCTCGCCAAGCCTCTGGCGAAGTTCCAGGTTCAGGGGCTGGAGGTTGACAATCTCGCGGACGCAGAGCCTCGCCTCGTCGATCTCTCCGCGATCCAGATGGATGCCGAGAAGCATCCGATAGTGCTCGGTGGCCTCGTCAAACCTCAGGTTCCGCGTCAACAACTGGATCAACTGACGCCGGTGAGGGATGTCCTTGGGCTCGAGCTCGAGGATGCGGTTGAGCACCCTCTGGGCGACCTCGGGGAGATTCTGGAGCATGTAGACCTTGGCCAGTTGGGAGAACTGCTCCAGAGCCTGGGCGGTCTGACCGTGCTCGGCCCAGATATGGCCCAATCGATAGCGGGCATTCAGGTTTTCCGGATCGATCTCGAGCAGGCGGCTGTAGATGTCCGCGGCCGAAGTCGCATTCCCCTCGCGGTGGAAACGCCCGGCCAGGACCAGCATGCCTTCCCGGGCGCGCTCCAGCTCGCCCTGACAGGCCACCTCATGGGAGAGGCGCAACCGAATCTCGACGTCCGCGGGATGATAGGCCAGCAACTGGCGATAGAGACGCTCGGCCTCCTGGTGGTTCCCGGCGGCCGAAACCGACTCCGCCACCTGGTAGACATCCTGGCGCATCTGGGCCAGATTCCCCGACATGAGATAGTTGTGCAGGATCCCGTCGAGATACTGCTGCTTTTCGTTCATGTCATCGGGAAGGTGCAGAAGCATCTCGCGCAGGCGATCCATCTGCCCGGTGGCCTCGAATTTCTGCAAGAGCAGGCGCAGGAAGGAGCGTTTCTCGGGGTCCCCCGGCTCGAGGGCATGGATGTCGCGCTCGGCATCCTCCAGGCGATTCGCGTTGAGGTAGGCCTGGATGATGCGGCGGCGGTAGCGGGGTCGGATCTCGTCCTCCAGCGAGAGGCGGCCGACCTCCTCGGCGGCCCGATCGATGTCGCCGCTCTGCAGGTAGGCCTCGATCAACTGGCCCATGAACGAGTTTCGGGCCGGGTCCCCCTCCGGAAGCCGCTCGATCTCGCGGATCGCCTCGGAGAGGCGGCCTGCCGTGAGCAATCCGGAGATCTGCCGGGCCAGGAAGTCCGGGCGGGACTCGTCACCCTCCGGAAGGCGAGCCAGCTCGGCTGCCGCCTCCTCCAGGCGACCGCTCTCCTGATACGACCCGATCAGGCGCCTCTGGAAGGAGAGCCGCAGGGGGTCCTCGGCGGGAAGCCGGTTGATCAGCTCTGCCGCCGTCTCGAGGTTCCCTGAACTGAGGTACATCTCCATCAGCCGGGTCACCAGCCGGTTGCGCTCCTTGTCCGAGCGAGGGACCAGGGGCATGGCCGCGTCAGCCCGCTGCAGATCGTTGGCATCCAGGTATCTCTTGATGAGATCCTTGCGGAAGCCGACCTTGCGTTCGTCCTCATCGGAAAGGCGATCCAGGTTGCGCTCGACCTCCTCCAGGAGGCCGTCCGCCAGTTGCTTCTCGATCACCCGGCACAGCAGGCTGCCCCGCTCGAAATCCTCTTCAGGAAGGGCCTGGATCTCCTGGACGGCCTCATCCAGGCGTCCCGACTCCAGACAATGCTTGACCAGGCGCTTGCGCACATCCAGCCGAGCGGGTTCCTGGGTCAGCACCGTGCGATAGGTCTCCACCGCCTCATCCCAGCGGTTCAGGGCCGAATACTCCTCGGCCAGATAGATCATGGCCAGCAGATCCTCGGGACGCTCTCCCAGCAGGCGCATCAGCTCGCGAACGGCGCCCTCGTGATCCCCCTGGCTTCGCAAGGTCAGGGCGACCTGGTACTGCAGGTCCGAGGCCTCGGGGAAGAGTTCGACCAGGCGATGCTGGAAGTCCATGGCGGCCTTCTCGTCCCCGGCATCCTGGTACAGTCGGACCACCTGCTGGAACTCGGTCAAGGCCTCCGAGTTCATGTCCTTCTTCCGATAGATCTCCCCCATCAGCTTGCGGGCCTCGATATTGCCCGGGTCCAACTCCAGGAGCTTACGCGCCACCGGGAGCGCTTCCTCGATCATGCCGCGTTCCAGGTGGGAACGGGCCAGCGCCAGTTGCTGCTCGCCAGCCTCCGAGGTCATGCCGCGGCGCAGGAGGTTCTCGACCAGGCGGAGTCGCACCGAGGTATTCGAGGGATCCCTGGCCAGAATGTTGCGATAGATGTCGATGACCTGATTGCGGGCTTCCTCATTCTGGGGATCGCAATCCAGCAGCTTCTCGTAGAAGCCGATCACCTTGTCGAGCAGACCCTCTTCCTGATAGATGCCGGCGAGGGTGCGATAGGTCTCCACCGCCTGCTCGCTGCGTCCCTCCGAAGCGTAGATCTCGGCAAGCTTGACCAGGATGTCCTTGTTGCGCGGCTCGTATTCCAGGATGCGCTCATAGGTGCGGATGGCGTCGACCATCTGCTTGCGCTGCATGTAGAGCTCGCCGGCATTGCGGAACCAGACCACCGTGGTCTGGGGCGTCCGCCCGGCCCGGATGAAGACCTCGCCGAGCATCTCATAGGCCTGGGCAGCCTCATTGGGCGCCAGCCGCACGACTTCCTGGAACTCGCCGATGGCCTCCTTGTCCTTGCCTTGAGCCATGAGGGCGCGGCCCAAGGCCATATGGGTATCCCATCGGCCGGGGTCGATGTCCAGGCTGGAGCGAAGCCAGGCTACGGACTCGTCATGCTCCCCCTTCTCCAGGTAGAACTTCCCGATCCGCGAGAAGATCTCTGGCTTGACCTGCGACACCCGGTTCTGGATCTCGGAGGCCTCTTCCCCTCCAAAATCCTTCTTGCGCACGCTCTGCTCGAGGTTGACGATGATCTTGTAGCGCTCGATGGCCTGGTCGGCCTCTCCCTGGGCGGCGAAGAGCTCGGCCAGGGCCATGCACTGACTGATGACCTCGCCATAGTCCCCCCGGCGGGTGGCCGCCTCCAGGATATGATCCCGAACCTGCACGTCCTCCGGAGCCAGCTCCAGGGCCTGCCGATAGGCTCCCATGGCCTGATCCCAGCGGTTCTGGGCCGCCAACTGGTCCCCTTGCTGGATCAGCGTGTCGATCTTCTTGCGGTCTGCCATGTCTTCTCCGGTCTGCGCTCAGTTGGGGTGGAATCCCAGGGGGCGGGCCTCAGGCTCCCCTTTGCGGTGGCAGGCGGGAGGTCTTCCCGCCCCCTCCCCCGGCGATCTCCTCCTGAAGCCGCCTCACCCTCTCGTCGACATCGCGATAGGCCACGTCGACCGCCAGGATGTCCTTGAGCTCGGTCAGGGCTTCCTGCAGGCGGTGATTCTTGTACAGGAGCATCGCCAGGTTGTAACGCAGTTCCAGGTAGTCCTGCTCGGCATGGCCCTTGGTCTCAAGACCCCGGCGGAACTGACGCACGGCAAGGTCCAACCCGAAGCGTGGATTCTTGGCGAAGGCCAGGCCGAGCATGTTGTAGGAGCGCAGCTCGTGATCCCGGTCGGAACGGGTCTTCTGGAACTGTTCGACGGCATCCTCGACCTGGTTGAGGTAATAGCACAGCTCGCCGTAGACGAATCGGGTCTGCCAGTCCGTCGGCTCGGCCTGGATCCGCTCCTTGTACTCGCCCAGGATCTGGGTTCGAGAGAGACCTCCCGACTCGGACTGGACCTCGACCAGGCGGTTGAGGACCTCGGCGGCCTCGCGCGCCCTGCGCTGTTCCATCAGCAGTCGGGCATAGCGATCCATGGCCTCGGTGTGGCCAGGGTTCAGTTCGAAGACCCGGCGGAACTCGTTCAGGGCGCCGGGCAGGCTGCCCAGCTTCTCGTCGTAGAGGCGGGCGAGGCGATAGTGCAGATCGTCGCGGGTCGGAGCCACCTCCAAGGCCCTCTGCAGGACCTGGACGGCCTCCCTCTCACGCCCGGAGGCCTCGTGCAGGTCCGCCAGGACCAGCAACTGCTCGAGGGCCTCCTCGTGCCGACCGGCCATCTCGTAGAATTCCAGCAGACGACGGCGGAGCTCCAGGGACTTCGGGTCGGCCTCGGTCAGGCGCCGATACAGGTCGATGGCCGGAGCGGTGTCCCGGGTCTCGAGGTACAGCTCGGTCAGTGGCTGGGAATTCTTCAGGGCTGCCGCCAGATCGCCGCTGCGCAGATGGCAGTCCACCAACCTGCGGCGTGCCTCGTGGTGGGCAGGATCCGTCTCGAGAACCAGCTCGAAGAGCATGGTCGCCTCCGAGATGGCTCCCTGGTCCTCGTGGCGACACCCGAGTTCGAAGCGCCCCTCCAGGACCCGGTCGAAGCGCTGCTGCCTCTCGTAGAGCTCGATCAGCGCGTGGCGATCGGCCAGGTTGTCCGGATCCAGGGCCACCAGCTTCTCGGTGACGCCGGTGGCCTCATCCCACAGGTGGGCTTCCCGGTAGCGTTGGGCCAAGGTCCGGTAGTTGACCAGGGCCTGGGCCACCTCGCCCTGATTCTCGTAGACCTGGGCCAGGCGCTCCTGGAAGGTGGGGTCATCCGAGAGGGTCATCAGTTGCTGGAAAGCCCCGATGGCCTCCTCCACGGTCCCCCGGGCCAGGGCGATCTCGGCGAGCTGGCGAAGGTGGTGGACCGCCCGGTCCTTCTGGCCCAGCCCCGAGAAGCGGTCGACCAGCCGACGCCGAGCCAGGAAGTGGTTGGGATCCAGGCTCAACACCGACTGCAGGATGTCGACGGCGTCGGCCTCGCGCTCATTCCGGACGTGGAGATCCGCCAGTTCCAGGAAGGTCGAGGCGGCCTCCTCATACTCGGCGTTCCAGAGATATGCGTCTGCCAGTCGGTGACGCAGGGCAATCGAGTCCGGCTTGCGCATGAGGATCTGCCGGTACTGCATGACGGCATCATCCAGCAGGCCGTAGCGCAGATGGATGTCGGCCAGATCCGTCCGGAGCATGAGGTTTTCAGGCGATTCCTCGACCGCGCGCCGATAGGCGCTGATCGCCGTGGTGACATCGGCCCCCGCGAGCTTCTCACGAACCCTTCGGGCCTCCTGGATCTGCTCTGGGGCGAACTCCGACTCCACGGCCAGCGAGCACAAGGTCTCGGCCGCCGGAGGCTCGGCCACCGAAGGTTCCGGGGCCTGCACTGCGGGGGACGGGCCTTCGGCAACCGCCACCGGTGCCTCCGGCTCAAGACCCTCGGCGATGGACTCCACCTGGGCCTCAGGTTCAGGCTCGACCAGGGCCGACTCCGCCTGAACCTCGGACTCTTCGGCGAGGGTCGCCACCGGTTCCGGCTGGGCCGGCACAGGTTCCTCGACCGGAAGCGCCTGGGACGGGACCTCGGCGAGCGGCTGGGCAGGGCCGGCCTCCTCGAGAGTGCCTCCCGATTCCGGGGCCTGGGGCTTTTCTTCGGGAGCCGGCCCGGCCAGGATTTCCTCCTGCGCGGCCGGACCTGCGAAGAGTTCCTCTTCCCCGGCTCCGATCTGCAACTCCTCCTGGGAGGGCGGTCCCGCGAAGAGCTCCTCCTCCCCGGCGCCGATCGGCAATTCCTCCTGGGAGGGAGCTCCGGCAAAGAGCTCCTCCTCCCCGGCACCGATCGGCAATTCCGCCTGGGAGGGGGCTCCGGCAAAGAGCTCCTCCTCTCCCGCGGCAACCGGCAATCCAGCCTGGGAGGCGGATCCGGCAAGGAGGTCCTCCTCGACGACGGCCTGGGACGACTCCTCGGAAGCGGTCTCCCCGACCGGAACCTCCTCCAGCACGGGCGCCACCTGGGCCTGCGGCTCCTCCGAAGGCTGGGCGGCAACCTCCAGGGGCGGCTCAGGGACCTGAGGGGGCGGAACCGGCTCGGGAGCAGGCACGGCAGCGGGCGCCTCCACGGGCGTCGAGGCCTTTCCCAGGGCCGTGCGCCCCGCGCGAACGACAGCGGGGCGGCCCGGTCCGGGGACCGCCTCTTCGACTGCAACGGCCTCAACCGAATCGGAGGCCTGGGGAGCTGGAATCCTTCCGGGTGCGGGCGTCACCTGGGGCGCAGGGATGCGCTCCGGCGCGGCCGTGACCGGTGGAGAGGCAGACGGGGTTCCCCCCAGCAAGGCCTTGCGCCCCCGGGCAACGGGCGGCGTTCCAGGGCGCACCTTGGGCGGAGCAGGCGGCTTGGGAGCGGCCTCCTCTTCGGAGGAAACCTGCCCGGATTGTTCCCGTTCCAGGGCATCCTTCTCGGCACGCATCCTGGCGATCCTCTCGGCCAGCGAGCCGGCCGCCGAGGGAGATCGCCCGGCTGCCGGCCGGGCCGTCTTGGGCGTGGCTTCCGCGGGGGGCTCCTGGGGTTGCTCTGCTCGCGCAGCCGGACGCCGGGATTTCTGCCCCCCGGCCATCCGCATCCCCTGAAGAAGCGAACCACCCGAGAAGGTCAGGCCTCCTCCGGAGCCACCAAAGCGCGAGGCGATCGGACCGGACTTCTTCTCGTCCGGAACCTGGGCCACCTGGGCCTCGGTCTTCTTCTTGCGGGCCTGACGGACCTGGTCCTCGTCCACCTCGGTCAGGGGGCTCCAGGGAAGCACCTCGGGATCCGGCGCGTCCACGACCTGCTCGCGGATTCGAGGCAGCAGGGAGGGTTCGGCCAGGAAGAGGACCGGAGGTGGAACCTGCAAGGTTCCAGGTCGGGCCTGGACCACCATGACGGGCCGGACCGGGCTGGGGCGCGGAGGCGCAGCGACTTCCACCGGAGTCACTTGCGCCTCCGCCTCGGTGAGTTCGGAATCCAGGGAAGCCTGTTCGATCTCAGGAGCCTCGGAGGCGATTGCCGGGGCTGCCTCTTCAATGAACTCCAAGGGTTCTTCGAGCGGAGCCGGGGGGGCGACCTCCTCGGGAGGCTGGGCGGCTGCCGGAGCCTCCCGAGGGAGTTCCGGCTTGGCCTGGACGATCTCCTCGACAGGCTCCTCGAAGACTTCCTCGAAGACCTCCTCGAAGACTTCTTCGGGCGGCTCCTCGACACGGTCCTTCCGGCGCAAGGTCCTCTTGCCCCCGAGAACCGGCTTCTCGGCACCGGGGAGTCCCAGGCCCGGCTTCATCAAGCCCGGACGAGGCCCGCTCCCCCCCCGCCCGAGAACGGGCTTTTCGAGACTCGCCGCGACCAGGCCGGCCTTCCCTCCCACCTTGCGGGTCAGACCCCGGCCGCCAGCTTCCTCCTTGCGGACCAGACCTTTGCGGACGCGTTCTCCGGCGGGCGGGGAACCATCCGGGGACTCGAGACCCTTGCGGCGCTTCTTGGGGACCTGGATGGTCTCGCCGGACTGGTTTTTTGAAGATTGTGAGGCCGACTTGGAACGACCGGTCTCCGGGGTCGGAGCCGGCTGGGCTGGCGGGGCGAAGTCCCCGGGGTCGGGGGTCAACGGAGCCCCCAGGTTGGTCAGTTCCCGACACGCGGTGGGGTTGGTGGGATCCAGTGCCAGGACCCGCTGATAGAGCTTGATGGCCCGCGGATGCTCCTCAAGCTGCTGCCAGGAATGAGCCGCGGCCAGATAGTGCTTGACAGCGTCCTGAGAAATGCCCTGGGCCTGATAGAGTTCCCCCAGCTTCTCCTTGGCGGTATTCTCCTGGGGATTGATGCTCAGGATCTTGTTGAACGCCAGGATCGCGTCGCGGAACTGCCCCTTCTTCTGGCACACATCGCCCAGGGCCAGCAGGGCCTCCTCGTGGTTGAGGTTGTGGCGCAGGATCGCCCGGAATTCCTGCTCGGCCTCGTTGAAACGCCCCAAGGTCACGAAGAGCTTGCCGAGGGTGAAGAAGACCCCGGGGTCATCGGGAACGATGACCTTCATGCGCCGGAACGCCTCGGCGGCCTTCTCGACCAGGCCTTTTTCCTGGAAGGCTCCGGCCACCTTGCGATACTGCGCGGCCCCCTCCTCGATATGCCCATGGCTGACGAACATCTCGGCCAGTTCCAGACCGATCTCGAGGTTCTCGGGATCCGCCTCCTGGGCGCTCTTCAGAAGCGAAATCGACTGATCGCCTTGTCCGAGTTCGATATAGAGCCGGGCCAGATCCCGCGAGCGACGGACCACCTCGGCCTGGTCGCCCTTCTTGCGCAGGATCTGGATGACCCGCATCCTGGCGGCATCTGATTGGGGATCCAGGCGCTGAATCCAGCCGGCGACCTCGATGGCCGGGTCGAGCTCCGAGCGTGCCTCCAGGATGTCCATCAAACGGAAGTAGGTCTGAACGACCGACTTGATCATGCCGCGAACCGCGAAAGCGTGTGCCCGCCTCTCACACGCCTTGGCGTTCTCAGGATCAAGTTCCAGGACCCTCTTGAGCTTCTCCAGGGCGGCATCCCAGTCGCGCTCCTCGATCAGCGACTCGGCCTCCCGCATCAAATCCCGGACGTCATCGGCCACTTGCGTTCACACCACTTTCTGGGGCCCTGCGCCTGCGTCGAGCCCAGGGTCGCAAAACAAATCCCCGACTGCCCGCCTCTCCGGGCGGGCCCGACAAGACCTGCTGCTCGGAAACCCGGATATCCCATCAAGACGCCGAGGCCCCGGAACCGGCGCCCCACCTGACCGGATTCCCAGGCTCCCAGGCCAGCGCCCCGGGCCCCTCCCGAACAAAGCAACCGCGCCCCGGGTCGAGAAGACAGGCTTTGACTTTCGGACTGTTCGGTTCCCCAGGACCGACCTCCTCCCCTGCGTGATTCCCAAGAAGACGGAGGGGAAGGAGCATTCCAACCCGGCCGGACATGGCAGGAGGGTGGTGCCGAAACACCACCCTCCTGCGAAGCGACCTCGAACGAGGACTACTTCATGATGTGCGGGGTCATCATCAGGATCACTTCGTTGCGATCCGCCGAATCGGTCACCGAGCGGAACAAGGGACCGAAGATCGGCAGGTCACCCAGAAGCGGGATCTTGCTGACGCTGTGGCGCTGACTCTCGGAGATCAGGCCGCCCAGCACAATCGTGTCGCCATCCTTGACCCGCATCGTCGAGTTGACGGTGCGGACCGTGGTGCGGGGGTACTGGTTGTTGACCAGATCGACCAGGTTCGACACCTCAGGCTTGACTTCGGCCACGATGTAGCCATCTGCCTTGACCTGGGGCTTGACGTCGAGGGTGACGCCGATGTTGACGTAGGTGACCTGGAACTGGCCGGCACGCGGGTCGAAGAACACGATGGGGAACTTGTCGCCCACGTGGATCTTCGCTTCGCCTCCGGACTGGGTGGCCACCCGCGGAGAGGCCAGGATCTTGGCCTCACCGTTGGTGATCAGGAACGCCAGGGTGGTCTGGACCACGAACGGGGTGCGACCGAACGGGCCGATTGCCAATCCGGTCAACTCGGTGAGGTCGATCTGGTCATTGGTGATCGATCCAGCCGGAGGAGTGAGGACCGGGACGATCTCACCGAAGGTGGTCTGGAAGGAGCCGGGTGCGTTGGGCGCGCCCCACGTCACGCCGAGGTTCTTTCCACCGCTCTCGGTCAGGTCGACGACCTTGACATCGAGCATGACCTGCTCCTGCGGCCGGTCGATGGTGGCCAGGAGCTCCTGCAGGGCCTCGATCGAGGCATCCGAGCCATTGACGATCAGCAGGTTCAGCCGATCATCCGTGTTGTACTCGAGGTCCGGCACCAGGGTCTTGGCCAAGGCCTGGACCTGACGGATATCACCATACTTGACCGGGATGAACTCGCGCCGAGGGGCCGGCGGAGGTTCAGGCACCTGATCCAGGCCAGGAATGGAGGCCTTGATCTGGCGCAGCTCATCCCGGGTCGCCTTGGCGAAGAAGCCGTTCAGCGTCGGGTGCTGGGTGAACTCCACGTCGGGATACTGGAGCTTCAGGAACTCGGTGACCTTGGCAGCCGGAGCGGCCTCGAGCAGGAATTCCTGGGAGATCAGGTCGCGACGGGCGGCAGCCGACTTGGTCCGCGGGGTGAGGATATCATCCGCGACCTGCGCCAGCTTCTCGGGACTGGCCACCACGATGGTCCCGTCCACGATCTTGTAGTTGTAGTCGTTCTCCTGCATCTTCAGGATCAGGGCCAGGGCCCCTTCGGGCTGCACCTTGTTCAGGGTGACGGTGACCGTCCCCATCACGTTGGGCGCGACGAAGACGTTCCGACCCATCTCCTGGGCCAGAGCCTTGATCACGAAGACCAGATCCGCGTTGACGAAATCGATGGAGACCGTCTTGGGAGCCGGCGCCGGCCGGGGGCGAGGCCGCTGGGCCCGCAGGGCCGAAGCGGTGGAGGTCGGCGTCCGGGTGACGGACGCGGGGGTCGCAGGACGGGGCTGCGCCTTGGCCTGCGGAGCAGGCTTCGGGGCGGGAGCGGTCTGGGCCACCGGCTTGTGAACGGGAGCCGGACGGGTGGCCTCCGCACTCGGAGCTGCCGGGGCTGTCGTGACTTTCGCCTCGGCAATCTGAGATGTGGAGACGGCCACCGTCAGGCCACGCCGCTCGGGCGCAGGGCTGACCTGGAGTTGCGGCTGCGAGATCACGTCCAGATAGACGCGAACCGTATCCGGCGTGTACTGGGCCAGGCGAACCTTCTCGACCAGGCCCCGATTCACATCGGTCTGGGCTTGGGCGCCGGTGCCGAGCACTGCCGGCCACACATCGATGACAACCATCTGCCGCGGCTGGGCAAGCCGCTTGGAACGGAAGCTCACCGGGGCCGTGGCCTGGACGTCCACCTTCAAGGTTCCGGTGCCGTCCGTGATCTTGACACCGCTCACGGTCGCGCTGGCAGCCTGGGCCGTCGTGGTCGCAGGCAGCAAAAGTCCTACGGCCAGAAGGCACGCGAGCAGAAGCTTCCAGCTTCTAGGCTTCGACAAGAGCATTGGTTTTTACCCACCTCCTATTGGCCATCATTCTGGGTGAGGCGCCGACCGCCCCCTGCGCTCGTGGCGCCTCGGAGAAGTCGTGTGCCCCTGATTCCTCGAGGGTCGATACCGTCCGTAGCACTGATCACCACCTTCCGCCGTCGAAGGGGCCGGCCGCGCGGAGGCCCCGTTCCGGGACCGCCCCAGGGATACCCCGGGCCTCGAGGCCTGGCTGGCCGCTGTCGCCTCGCTCGGACGGGCACCCTCGAGGCCCGACCGTGCGTTTCACCTGTTCTGCCCGGCATCGGAGACCGCTCCGATGGGGCGCTGGAACCTGCCGCGTGCTCGCAGACCGGCCAATGGACCCGGGCCGCGCGGCGGATTCTGCGTTGACTGTCTCTAAGGCCTTTCTCCGCGACGGAGGCCATCGGGCCCGAACTCCTCGCGTTCCAAAGGCAGGGTCACCTTCTGGCCCTTCCAGGAGAGCACAACCCCTTTGGGGCTGATCGAGGCCACCTGGAAGGAGCCGACCTTCTGTCCGGCCGCCACGATCAAGGAGCCTTCAGGGCCGGTCAGGATGGCGCGATAGGTCGCACCCGAACGCACCAGGCCGGTGACCATGACGTCCGGGGTCGGCATCTCAGGAGCCTTCGGCTTCTGGAAGCCAGCCAAGGGAGCACCGGTCATCGGAGCCGCCCCGCCGGCAGGAGCGGCGACTCCGGGCTGGGTCACGGGACCTGCAGGCTGGACCGGCACGACACTGGCCTCGAGCGGGTTGATGAACGGGTCTCGGACCCGACCCACCGACCGGACCTGAGGCTGACGGCGCTCGGGAGTCGCGGTGGCTTCGGGAACCTCGGGTTCCAGAGCCACTTCCTCTTCGGTGACCTGGACCTCGCCGCTGACCGCAGGCGGAGTTCCGGAGTCGGTCGTCTCGGTCTCGCCGGTGCCTCCCCCTCCGCCGCACGCGGCGCAAAGGGCAAGCGTTCCTGCCAGCGCCAGGGCCATCGTTCCCCGACGCAACCGATGAGCAATCTCGGGCAGGTTCATGATTCTCTAACCTCCCTGCCGCATATAGGCGGTGATGGGGATCGTGATCGAGAGCGTCGGGCTGCCGCCGGTCAGGTTCTTGTCGGCCGGGCTCAGGGCGATCTTGTCGATCGTGACCAGACGCTCAAGCCGCAGCGCTCCCAGTTGGTAGAGGAAGTCGATCAGGGTTGCGTATCTTCCCCGCATGCTCATGTTGAAGACACGGGTCGGGAACGACTTGAGCGCGTCCGGCGTGGCGTCGGCCCCTTCGGCGCCCTCCTCGGGGGCGGCTCCGGCCGGGGAGGACGCGGTGAGCGCTCCGGGCTGGATGTTGATGATGTCGAAGGTGGGATCCCCCATGCGAACCCTCTGCTCCAACACCACGGCCTCGATCTGCTTGATGTAGTTGGCCACGAAGAGTTCGGGCTGCTCGGCCACCAGGTCCGTCTGCACGACCGTGCGAAGCTTCTCTTCGAGGTCTGCCTTCTCGCGGGTCAGCACCGGAAGGGCCTTGACCAGCTCCTTGTTCTGTTCGAGCTTGGCCTCGAGATCCGCCCTCTGCTGCTTGATGCCAGCCAGCTCGGTATGCTTGTGCTGCCAGTCCAGAAGCCAGAAGCCAACTGCGATCAACGCGATGACCAGCAGGGCCAGGATGATCTTCATCGGGGTGGTGAGAGTCATCTTTCCTCCTAGGTTCCCGGAGCGGGAGGCTCGCCAGCTTCAGGTGGAGCCTCGGCTCCTCCTTCCGCCGGAACCCCGTCCAACTCTGCGGACGACTCGCCACCCGCAGGCACTTCTTCGGTCAGGCCGGCGGCCTGGTCCGGGTCATATCGGGCTTCGATCTGGAAGCTGAAGCCGATCAGGTTGCCATCCAGAAGCTTGACCTGGGCGGTCGAGCCGAGGGAGGCATCGTTGAAGATCTTGGACTGATGGATTTTCTCCAGGAGGGAGGCGATGGTGGCCAGCGGATGGCTCGCCCCCATCTGCGCGGCGGTTCCGCTCATCGTGATGGAACGGGTGCCGGGCTCGATCGCGAGGCTCTCGACCCAGACGTTGGCGGGCAGGACACGCCCGACCTCGGCGAGGAGATTGCCGTAACGGACGGGGTCGTAGACCAGCCCCTCGATCACCTTGATCTCCGCCTTGATCTTGGCAATATCCGCCTTGAGATCCTCGATCTGGGGAAGGCTGTTCTCGATGGTCTTGATCTCGGCTTCGATCTGGGCGACGCCGGCCTTCTCCGTCTCGATGTTGTTCTGGAGCTTGGACCCGTAGATGACGAAGCCTACCGTGCAGACGATGATGATCACCAAAAGGAACCCCATCATGGGGTCGAAGGTGAACCTCTTGCGTTCGGTAGGCAGCAGGTCGACCTTGATGGTCATGGCACCTCCTCCTGGACCGTGGGGTGGTTCGAGTTACTCAGGATGCGCACGGAACCTCCTTATTCACTTCGAAGCGCCAGCCCGGTCACCACCATGGCCATCGGCGCCAGAGCCTCAAGATCGTCAGGCGAGATTCCCTGAACATTCTGGATGGAGATGTTGCGGAAGGGGTTGGCGATCTGGCAATCGATGCTCAACTCGCTGGAGATGAAGACATCGATGTTCTTGAACTTGGCTGTCCCACCGGACAGCACGACCAGATCCACCGACTCGCCCTTGAAACGGTTTCGATAATAATCAAAAGAGCGCTGAATCTCCGTCACCAGTTCCGTCAGCACCGGGATGATGACGTTGAAGATCCGCATCGTGGTCGGAGCCACCGGGGTGGCATCCTTCTCGACGCGGATCACGCCTTTCTCCTTCTTGATTTTCTCGGCTTCTTCGAAGGAGAGATTCAGGGATTGCCCGATCGCCTTGGTGAAATTGTTCCCGGCCACGGTGATGGTGCGATTGTGACGCAACGTCCCATCGTGGAAGATGTTGATGCTGCTGGAGGAAGCCCCCAGGTTGATCAGGGCGATGGTCTGACGAAGCGCCTCGGGTTCCATCCCGCGGCTCAGTGCCCGGAGAAGAGCAAACGGCTCGAGGTCGATGGCATCTGCCGTGGCCTGGGCCAGGGTGACGACCTCGCGGCTGTTCTTGACCATCTCATTGGGAGCCGCGACCAGGAGGACCTCCATCATCTTGTCCTCCCCCTCCTGGCTGCCTGGGAGGATCCGGCCCGTGATCTGGGCCTCTGCAACCGAATAAGGCAGGTAGCGCTCGGCCTCGAACTTGATGGCGTGCTGCAACTCCCGCTCGGTCATCTGGGTCATGCTGATCGGGCGGATGACCACCGATTGCCCGGAGACCGCACTGACCATCCGGGTTGCCGTGATACCCTGGCTCTGGATCAACTGATGAATCGTCTCACCCAGGGCCCGGGCATCGACGATGGAACCGTCCTTGATCGTCATGGGAGGGGTCGGACACGAGGCGAATCGCGAATAGGCATAGCCGCTGGGGGTCTTGGTGACCTGTGCGATCTTGATCGTGCTGCTGCCGATATCAAGACCGGCAACCTCTTCCTTGTGCCCGAACCAACGTTTCAGGATATTCATCTACCTGGGTTCACCTCCTCTCCTGCGATTGAACAGGCCCGGTGAAGACTTCCGGCCTGCCCTTTCTGAAAACCGCCCCCAGCTCCCGGCCGGCCCTTCTTCGGAAGGACCGGGGTGAGCCACGACCGGCCACCATCCTGATTTACAACCTCCACAACGCCAGGACTTGAAAAATCTCATGGTGCCTTACGAGATCCGGTCTTTCGAGCCCTCGGATGAAAACCCTTTCGCCCCCCGGCGGGCTTGTTCGAACACCAAGACTCCCGAAAAGAGGGACTTTTCATGGCATGCAGGAGGGCCTTGTGTTCGGTCCCTCGTCGGTTCCACCCATCGGTCCTGCAGGGCCTCGGAGAAAGAACTGAAGAGCGGTGGCAAGACCAGGCCTCCGCATCCACACTACTTGCGGAACAGGCCGGCGGCCCCGGAATACTGAGGATAGCCGGTTCCGACGATCTCTCCGAGAACCAGATGGTGGATGCCATTACAATACAAAGTGTAGTCCTTGGCCTCAGCGGTGACGTCCAGCCCATACTCCGCCTGATTGGTCGGGCAGACGACCCTCTGGACGTAATTTGCCTGGGTCAGTCGTGCCAGGGAATCAGGATAGCGCTTGTTCTGGGCGTTGTAGTTCTCCATCGCAGACGCCATGGCGCGCAGGGAGTGCTCGCAGGAAGCCAGTTGCCCCTGATGCTTGGAGCGCACCAGGTTGGGCAGCAACAATGCCAGGAGGATGCCGACGATGACAATGACCACCATCACTTCGATCAAGGTGAAACCAGACCGTCTGAGTCTACGCATTTCTCTCACCCCACTCTCCGCCTCTCCAGTCCCGATGGATTGCCCTTTCACCCTTCGCGAGGTCCGACAAGCATGCCTCCTGGCGAGGAAAGATCCTGGGCGACCTGAGGGCCATGGAATCAGAGAAGCGGGTACAGATGCTCGGGCCAGACCAGGAAGAATTCGAAGATCCGGTCTCCCCACAGGGCCGTGAGGAAGGCCGCCACGGCCATGAACGTTCCGAGAGGCACGGGATCCTTTCCCCGCCTGCGGCGCAGAACCATCATCGGCACCGCCACCAACGCTCCCAGGATGAAGCTCAGGAGATAGGCGACCAGGCCCATCTGCCATCCCAGAAAGGCGCCCATCATTGCGGCCAACTTGATATCACCCGTCCCCAGGGCCTCCTGGCGAGCCAGGAGGGTCCCGATCACCTGCACGCTCCAGAAGAAAGCGACACCCAGGAGCAGGCCCAGAACCGAAGAGGCGAGATTCTGGAGCGAGGGATGCAGACCGGCCACCAGCATGTCGCCGCGAAGGGGCATGAAGGCCGAGCCGACGAGCCCGACCGCCACCCCGGTCAAGGAGACCTCATCGAGGATGATCCAGTGGTCCAGATCCATGAAGAAGACTGCAACCAGGAAGCAGAAGAACACGAAATGGAGCAGGAAGGGCATCCCGATCCCGCCGTGATGCCACAGGATCAGGGCGGCAGCGGCCCCGGTCAAGGCCTCGATCGCGGCATAGCGGATCGAGTAGCGAGAGCCGCAGGCATGGCAACGGCCTTCCAGCAGGAGATAAGACAGGATCGGGATGTTCTGCCACCAGGACAACGGGGTTCCACAGGTCCCGCACGCCGACCCCGGAGCCACGATGGATCGCTCCAGGGGCATCCGATAGATCACCACGTTCAGGAAGCTGCCGAAGAGGCTCCCATAGAGGAATACGAGGAACAGGCTGAGGGGCGTGGGGGTGAGCAGGTTGTCAAACACCGGGCGGCGGTTCGACGATTGGGAGCCAGCCCCTCTAGCGCCAGGAGCGTGCTACCTGGCCAGGAGTTCCTCGAGCAGGGATCGCGCCGGGGCGTGCGTGGGGTTCACGGACAGCTCGTGGCGGAGTTCCCGGACCGCCTTGGCCCGCTCCCCACGATTCCAGGCCAGCACGGCCAGGTTGAAATGGGCCTCGGGGACTGCGGGGTCCCGGGCGAGGGCCGCCCGAAGATCGCCTTCTCCCTGGGCCTCCAGACCGGCGCGAAGGCGCATGATCCCCCGCAGGACCAGGGCCTGCGGCCAGTTCGGGTCCAGGTTCAGGGCCTGGGAGACCCGCTCGAGGGCCTCCGGTTCCTGGCCGTCGCGCAGACTCTGCTGCGCGCGCTCGAAGAGCGTCCACTGCGAGTCGGGATGGACCAGGCCCTGAGCGAGTCGGCGAAGTCCGGGTTCAGCCCTCAGATAGACCACGGCCAGAGGATCCCGGTAGACCTCGAACCACCTGGAGGAACGGCTCATCCGGTCCACCAGGTCTCCCTGCAGGCGCGTGCAGACCGCCAGGCGGATGCCGTGCCGATCGAGGATCTCTTCCCAGTCCCCTGAGTCGGCCAGGAGGCCGCCGAGCCCCGCCCGTTGCAGGGAACGCCCCCAGGGCTCTCCGAACTGCACGGCCAGCGCCTCGGCGTATCTCTTCTGCGAGTACACGGTGTTGGCCCGGCCGTCGATGAAGACCCGGTGCTTGGGCCAGACCGTCCATTCGAGGTACCCCCCCCACTCATAAGGGTTGTAGAGATCACGAGGCAACCCGGGATTGGCTCGCAGAAAATCCGCCGCAGCCACAGGGAAATGGGTCCGCAACATGGTCCACTCCGAAGCCCCTCCGACGAAACGCTCGTGCAGGAAGGAGGCCGAAAGCGGAACAGCCAGGGTCCAGGCCACAAAGGCCAACCAGACGCCCCACCGAGAGCGCCCGAAAGCCGATCCTGGCCAGGAAGCGGGCAGGACGAAGGCGGACACCAGGGCTCCCAATGGTGCGTGGCGCCAGGCCAGAAGCCCGGCCGACAGGAAGGCTGCCAGCCACAGGCGTTGGGGCCATCCCGTCCGCCGCCCCAGCAGGAACGCCACCGCCATGAGGGCCAGGAAGGCCGGCTGCCTGGAAAGGTCTGGCCGAGCCCACTCGTTGAGGCCCAGGGTGAAGGCGCTCCGATGGATCAGGCTGAACGGGAATCCCAGGATCTCGGGCCCGAACGGGGTGGCGACGGCGCACAGGGCCAGAGTCCCCGCGCCCACCAGGACGAAGCCCCATGCCAGCCGAGGCGAACGGGGAGGCAGAAGACACCCCAAGGCCGCGACGAAGAGAAGCAGCGGGCCCAGGATGAACCCGCCGTGGCAGTTGGCCCAGAGAACCGTCACACCGGGAAGGGGCAGAAGAAGGCGCCAGTCCTCCCTGCGCAGGGCCTCGCTTGCCAGGAAGAGGGTTCCAGCCAGTCCCAGATAGGTGAAGAGGTAGGCCCTGGCATCAAAGAAGGCCCACCCCTCCGCAGCCGCTGCGCATCCCAGGATCGCGGCTCCCGCCCCGGGGATCGAGGCCCCGGCCCGGCGGGCAGCCCACATCGGAAGGATGGCGAAGGCCAGGACCACGATCAGGGTGCGAAGCATGAAGACCCCGTCCAACCCTGCAGCCTGGTGCAGCAGATAGAAGAGGATCTCGGCCAACCACTCGTGGTTCAGCCAGTCCCCGCGACCAGGTCCAAAGCTGAAGGGATCCTCCAGCGCCCACTGTCGGGACTCCACGAGGAGTCGACCCGCTGCCAGATGCCACCAGGTATCGGCCGAAGGAATCCGGGGCATCCCCAACGCCGCAACCCCCATCAGCACGGTGGCGATGGCGGCCATCCGGGTGGACTTCCGACAGGTCTCGAGGGTCATGAGGGCTGAGGCCGATTCCAGGGAAAGGCCAGGAAGCCCTGCAGGAGAGAGCTTCGCAGCAGTTCCGGGATCCCTGTACAATCGAAAAGGGGCGCCGAGGCGCCCCTTTGAGGGGAAGCGGAGCTACGCGAGACTACTTCTCGAGCAGACCGGCAACCGAGTTGTACTGCGGGTAGTTCTGGGGAGCATCGACCGCAGAGTGGTTGGTCCCGGTGCAATACACGGTATAACGGTCGGGGTTGGAAGCGGCGGTGTAGGCGTCGGTGTAGGTGTCTTCACCGGCGGAGGCGCAGGTCGGGATGGTGCGCAGGTAGCGCTGCTGCTCCTCGAGGGCAGACAGAGTGCTCGGATAGCGACCCTGCGCATCGGTGGAGTACATCTCCAGAGCGGTGGCGATGTTCTTCAGGTTGGACTTGCAGGCGGTGAACTGACCCTGAGCGCGAGCGCGGATGAAGTTAGGAACGAGGATGGCAGCGAGGATCGCGATAATGGCGATCACGATCATCAGCTCGATCAGGGTGAAGCCACCAGACTTCTTGCGACGGACCAGACGAGTCATCATTCTAGTTTCGTCTCCTTCCTGGACTTGGGTGGAGTCAGGTTCTGCGGATAGCCGCTTGTTCCTGCTATGACATTCTAGTCCGGGGCCGACGCCAGAGGATACCGTCCGAGCGAACTATTCTCCGGCAGTGAAGCACACTAGCCAGAACAGGCTACAACTGAGGAACCTGTGGATTCCTGGCCATTGAAGGAAAGCATCCTCACGAGCTGCTCGAGGAACTCATCCTTTCGACCTATCCTGCCCACCTCGGGGGGAGCCTGAACAATGAAAGAGCCCCCCCCTTCCGGGAGAGGCTCTTTCGAGCGAGCGGCCAGGCCTTCAGGCCATGTTGCCGATGAGCTGGTAGAGCGGAAGGAACACCGAGACCACGATGAAGCCGACGATGCCGCCCATCCCCACGATCATGATGGGTTCCAGCATCGAGGTCAGCGAGCTCAGCAGATACTCCACCTCGGTGTCGTAGAAGTCGGAGATCTTCGAGAGCATCGCGTCGAGGTTTCCGGTTTCCTCCCCGACGGCCACCATCTGGGTGACCATGGGGGGGAACATCCCCGACGCTCCGAGCGGCGAAGCGATGCTCTCACCTTCCCGGATGCTCTCCCGGATCTTGCCGACCGTCAGGGCGATGATCTCGTTGCCCGAGGCCTTGCCCACAATCTCGAGAGCCTGCATGATGGGCACGCCCGAGGAGAGCAGGGTCCCCAAGGTGCGGCAGAAGCGCGAAATGGCGACCTTCTTGTTCAGGAGGCCGAACACCGGAACATTCAGCTTCAAGAGGTCATACTGCTTCTTGCCCAACGGGGTGCTGATGTAGCGGTTGACGAAGACCCCTCCGACCACGCCGAGCGCAATCAGGGGAATCAGGATCACCGGGTTGCGGATCGCCTTGGTGGTGCCGATCAGGACCCGGGTCGGCAGAGGCAATTCCAGGTTCATCCCCTCGAAGAGGGTGACGAAGGTCGGCAGAATGTAGGTCACAAGGAAGAAGACGATCCCGAGCGCCATGATCAGGATGACGACCGGGTAGGTCAATGCGGACTTGACCTTCTTCTTGAGGGCGTAGTCCTTCTCCATGAACCCGGCCAGGCGTTCCAGGACCTCATCGAGCACGCCGCCCATCTCCCCCGCCTTGACCATGCTGGTATACAAGGTCGAGAAGACGGTGGGGTGCTTGGACAGGGCGTTCGAAAGGGTCGAACCGCCCTCGACGTCCCGGCGGACCTGGATCAAGGTCTGCTGAAGCTTCTTGTCCTCGGTCTGCTCTGACAAGATGTCCAGGCAGCGGACCATCGCCAGACCGGCGTTGATCATCGTCGCGAACTGACGGCTGAAGACGGTCAAGGCCTGTTCGTTGACCTTCTTGAACTTCTGATACCAGCCCAGGACATCTGCCTGGGCCACGCCGCCAGACTGTTCCTTGATGTTGATGACGGTCATCTTCTGCTCTTGCAGACGTTGAGTCGCCATCCGCATGTTCGGAGCGTCGATCTTGTCCTTCTTCAATTGCCCGGAAGAATCACGGGCTTCGTAGACAAAGACGGGCATCCGACCCCAACCTCCTTCGCGGCTTGACCCGACCGGGATCTCAGATCTTGGACAGGGTGCCGACAATGATGATTGCCATGGGCAGGAGCCACCACAGAACGCTCATCGAAACCACCTCCTGTTGAACTTCACGGCTGCGGATCTTCCGCAGCCCAAGGGCGCTGATCATTCCCAGGGCGCCCGCACATTCCTGGTCTACCTGCGGGGTCTTCCAGAAGGAAGGCCGTTCCTCCTCTTCCTACCCCGGTGAACTTGGATCGAATCCGCCTACTTGCGACCCTGGCCTTCGATCATCCGACGGAGATCCTCAGGATGCATCGTGTGGTTCAGGGCATCTTCCAAGGTGATCTGCTTGTTCGTATACAGATCCAGAAGCGATTGCTCCATGGTCTGCATCCCGTGCTTGGATCCGGTCTGGATCGCATTATAGATCTGGTGGCTCTTGCCCTCGCGGATCAGGTTGCGAACCGCTGAGGTCGCGATCATGACCTCGATGGCAGGAACCCGGCCCACGCCCGAGGCGTGGGGAATCAACTGCTGGGAGAAGACAGCCTCGAGCACCGCTGCCAACTGGATGCGAATCTGCTGTTGCTGATGAGGCGGGAAGACATCGACGATGCGGTCGACCGTCTGGGAGGCATCCGAAGTGTGCAGGGTCGAGAAGACCAGATGGCCCGTCTCGGCCGCAGTCAGGGTTCCCGAAATGGTCTCGAGATCGCGCATCTCGCCGACCAGGATCACGTCCGGGTCCTCGCGGAGGGCCGAACGCAGGGCGTGCAACCATCCCTGGGTGTCCTGGCCCAGTTCCCTCTGATTGACCATGGACTTCTTGTGAGGGTGGATGTATTCGATGGGGTCCTCGATCGTGAGGATATGGTAGGTCTTCTCGGAGTTGATCAGGTCCAGCATGCAGGCCAGGGACGTGGACTTGCCCTGACCGGTGGCCCCGGTGACCAGGATCAGGCCATGGGGACGATAGACCATCTCCTCGATGACCTGCGGGAGATTCAGCTCCTGGCGGGTGGGGATGGAGCTGGGGATGGCCCGCAAGGTGGCCCCGACCACGCCCCGCTGACGGAAGACGTTCACCCGGAAACGGCCGAAGCCGCGCACTCCATGCGAGCAGTCCAGCTCCCAGGTCTTCTCGAACTTCTCCTTCTGCTTGTCATTGAGGATGCTGTAGATCAGTCTCTTGGTGTCGTCCGGACCAAGCCGGGGGTACTCGGTCGGCGTCAACCGCCCGCTGATCCGCAAGATCGGCGACAGACCCACCGTCAGGTGAAGATCCGAGGCGCCGCGTTCGACCGTACTCTTGAGCAGGTCGTCCATGGTGTATCGAAGCGGTTGAGGCAGGGCCATCGTATAACCTCCAGACAGCGTGGAACCCACCCACCCGGCCTTCCGATTCGAGCGGAGGACCAGGCGGCTGGGTCAATCGGATCCGGTCCGCGGACCGGGCTTGAGAAGGACTACCACTCGCCGGAACTTTCGACGTAGACCACTCGGAGACATTCCTCCATGGAGGTGACGCCGGCCAGGACCTTGTTCACACCGTCGTCCTGCATGACGCGCATGCCCTCCTCCATCGCAGCCTGCTTGATTTCGGCCGTCGAACTGCGATGGAGGACCAGACCACGGACCCGATCGGTCATGGGCATGATCTCGTGGATGCCGGTCCTTCCACGGTATCCCGTCATCTTGCAGTGGTCGCAACCCCGGCCACGATAGAAGCTCAGCTCGGAATCCGAATACATGGCCAGCCCGAAGCGCTTGACGGCCTCCGGAGTGGGAGCATAGGACTCCTTGCAGTTCGGGCAGATGGTTCGGGCCAGGCGCTGACCCAGGACCCCGATCACCGAGGAGGCCACCAGGAAGGGCTCAACCCCCATCTCGATGAGTCGTGAGACCGCTCCGGCGGCGTCATTGGTGTGCAGGGTCGACAGGACCAGGTGGCCGGTCAGGGCCGCCTCGACGGCGATACGGGCGGTCTCCTGGTCGCGGATCTCACCGACCATGATGATGTCGGGGTCCTGACGCAGGAAGGAGCGCAAGGCCGAGGCAAAGGTCAGGTTCGCCTTGGTGTTCACCTGGACCTGATTCACGCCGGGCAACTGGTACTCGACCGGGTCCTCGATGGTCAGGATATTGGTGGTCCCCGTGTTGAGCTTGTTCAGACAGGAATAAAGCGTCGTGGACTTACCCGATCCGGTCGGCCCCGTCACCAGGATCATCCCATAGGGCTTCTCGACGATGTCCTCGAAGAGCCGCTGGTTCTCTTCCGAGAACCCCAGCTTGTTCAGGCCCAGCATGACCGAGCCTTTGTCCAGGATTCGCATCACGACCTTCTCGCCGTGGATGGTGGGAACCGTCGAGACGCGCAGGTCGAACTCGCGGCCGTCGTGGCGAAGGTGGATTTTTCCGTCCTGGGGAATCCGGCGCTCGGCGATGTCCATGGTGGCCATGATCTTGATTCGGCTGACCATGGGAGCCTGGATGTGCTTGGGCGGACTCATCACGTCGTGAAGCACGCCGTCGACGCGGTAACGGACCCGGACCGAACGGGCTTCCGGCTCGATGTGGATGTCCGAGGCCTTGTCGTTGATGGCCTGGGAGATGATCAGGTTGACCACCCGGACGATGGGAGCCTCGTCCACCAGCTCCTTGAGCTTGTCCAGGGCGATCTCCTCTTCGATCTCGTCCTCGACCTCCATGGCGCCGAACTCGGTCGCCGAAATCTCCTTGACCGTGTCCTCGACTGCGACCATGTCGGTCACGCCGAAGAGTCGCGCGATCGCCTTGAGGATCTCCTCCTCGGTGGCGATGACCGGCTCGATGTCAAAACCCGTGATCAGACGGATATCGTCGATTGCCAGGACGTTCAGGGGATCCACCATGGCCAGGGTGAGCCGGGTTTCCCGCTGGGCTACCGGGATGACCTTGTAGCGCTGGGCCAGGTGCTCGGGGATCGATCGAGCCAGTTCGGTGTCCAGCTCGATGCGGTCCAGGTCGAGATGCGGTCCAGGTCGACGAAGGCGACCCCCATCTGCTTGCCCATGGATTCGACGATGTCCTTGTCGGACACGAACCCCATCGAAACCAGGGTCTTCTGGAGAGGCTCTCCCCGACGTTCAGCATCCGCCCTGGCCTTTTCCAACTGGCGTTCGGTGATGAAGCCTTCCTCGACCAGCAACCGGCCGAGGTCTTCGTTGGACCGCGTAATCATCGACAAATCTCCGTCCCGGACTGCCTCATTTTACAGGCCGTCAACAATTATAGCACTCTGCTTTCGGCCCGCGTCAACGGATTCCCAGCCCTGTGCCAGGGGCCTGGCTCGGACCGACCGAAAGAACCCGGCCGCCCGGGCTGGACCCTGGCGCCGGCAGTTTTCAACCCCCCCCGGGACATTCCTTCACTTCGATCCCTGGCCCGAGGACCTGCAACAGGACATGCACCCTGCCGGACCCGGAGCCCATCCCCGACGCTCAGTCCATTCCGGTCCCCATGGCGGGAATGGAAGAGGGTTGCCGCATTTCGGGATGTTCCAGGATCGAGTGGATCTTTGAGCACAGAAGGTCGATGGCCACCACGTTGTCCCCACCTTCAGGGACGATCACGTCGGCGTACCGCTTGGTCGGCTCGATGAACTGCATGTGCATCGGGCGGACCACGCCCAGGTACTGCTCGATGACC
The DNA here is from genome assembly GCA_022839105.1 of bacterium. Taxonomy (GTDB): domain Bacteria; phylum Vulcanimicrobiota; class Xenobia; order Xenobiales; family Xenobiaceae; genus Xenobium. Next base: position 8,226 of record JALHDH010000006.1, on the reverse strand, counting down.
GCGTCGACCGAACGCCCGCGCTCGACCAGGTCGCGGCGCAGACGGCGGACGAAACGGACGTCCGCATCGGTCTGGACGTAGATCTTGATGTCCATCCGATCGCGAAGTCGGGCATCCTCCAGGACCAGGATCCCCTCCACCACCAGGATCTGACTGGGCATCAGCCGGCGGGTCTCCTGGGCTCGGGTGTGGGTGATGAAGGAGTAGACGGGCTGCTCGACCGACTCCCCTCGCATCAGGGCATCCAGGTGATCGATCAGCAGATCGTTGTCGAAGGCCAGAGGGTGATCGTAGTTGGTCTTCAGGCGCTCCTCGAACGGGATGTGCGACTGATCCCGATAGTAGGAATCCTGAGGAATCAACTGCACGACGTCGGCGGGAAAGCTCTGGCGAAGCTTTCGGGCCACCGTGGTCTTTCCGGATCCGGTGCCCCCGGCCACGCCGATGATGAGCCGTTCCCCTCGGCCAGGAACCCCTTCCCCATAGAAGGGCGCCCAAGCCCCTCGGGCTTCAGCGCTGGTAGCGGTCGATGGATTGCTGGTGTTCGGTGTAGTTCCTTGAGAAGACGTGGCTGCCGTCCCCTTTCACATCATTGCGGACGTAGAAGAGATACTCCGTCCGCTCGGGCCGTATGGCGGCTTCGAGGGCCGCACGGCCCGGATTGCAGATCGGCCCGGGGGGCAACCCGGGGTGGCGATAGGTGTTGTAGGGAGATTCGATCTCCAGATCCCGGTGGGTCAGGATCGCCTTCTGGCGACCCAGGGCGTATTGGACGGTGGCATCGCACTGCAAGAGCATGCCCTCGGCCAGGCGATTGAGATAGACCCCGGCGATGACGGGGCGCTCGGAATGGACCTGAGCCTCGCGCTCCACCAGGGAGGCCAGGATGACCGTCTCGATCCGCCCCAGGGGGGCCTTCTCCGAGAAGAGCGGATTGAAGACCTCCTGGAATCGGGAGGTCATGATGCGGAGGACTTCCGTGGCGGAGCACTCCCAAGGCAGATCATAGGTGTCCGGGAAGAGGTAGCCTTCGAGGTTCTCGGGGAAGCCGGGATCGAAATCCCGTCCGCGGGTGCGAGCCAGTTCCAGGAATTCCTGGGCCGGGCAGACCTCGTGTCGCTCCAGGATTTCAGCCACCTCCGCCAGGGTCAGCCCTTCCGGGAAGGTGACCCGGCGTTGCAGGGTATCGCCCTTCACCAGGTGGTCGAGGATCCTCACGGGGTTCTCGGAGGCGCTCAGGGTGTAGTGCCCGGCCCGGATGGCTCCCTCCTGCCCTCCGAAACGGACCAGGATCCGGAAGGCCAGCGCCGAGCGGATCAGGCCCTTGGTCTCGAGGATCTCACCGATCCCGGCTGCTGTGGCCCCCTGGGGGATCTCGACGACCGCAGCCTGGCGGACCCCGTCGGGGTCCGCGGGAGTCAGGGCCGTGTGCAGGAAGTAGAAGGCGAATCCGGCACAGATCAGGAAGGCCAGGCAGCCCAGGCGGAACAGCCTCAACAGCAACTTCACGGAGCCTGCATTCTGGGCCGGAGGCGGCAGCCCCTCCTGGCCTTCACCACGGATCCTCGGGGCGGGGACGGCGTCGGTCCAGGAAGGCCTGCAGGATCAGGACGGCTGCGACCCGGTCGACGGCCTGCCGGCGCTCCGGGCCTCGGGCCCCCGTCTCCAGCATCGAACGGTGGGCCTGGAGGGTGGTGAGACGCTCATCCTCCAGGTGGACCGGCCGCCCCAGCTCGCGGGCCAGTCGATCCGCAAAGGCCTGGGCCGCCACGGCCTCGGGGCCCAGGGTGCCATCGGTGCGGCGGGGCAGGCCGACCACCACTTCCTCGACGGCCAGATCCCGAACCCTGGAGCGGAGCTGCCCGAACAAGGCATCCCGATCCCGGCCATCCAGGGTTTCCAGGGCGGTAGCCAGGAGGCCCGTCGGATCCGAGAGGGCCAGGCCGACCCGGCGCTTCCCCAGATCGATCCCCAGGATCCTCACGAGGTCCCCGACAGGCTGCGGAGCACCTCGCGCGAGCGCAAGGACTGCGGGAAGTGATATTGCAGATGGTCCTGCAGCGCGCGCTCCACCTCCCGCGTCGCCTGCAGCGGGAGGCGGACCCGTCGGGCCGACTCCATGCGACACTCCCGAAGGTGACGAAGAAAGGCTCGCGCTGGAGGGGAGAGGGCCGTCCCCTCGGGGCTCTCGGCGCACCGGCAGCCCCGACAGATGGTGCCTCCGCTCGGGGCCGAGAACCAGGCGGGGTCCCGCCCTCCACACAGGGCGCAGACTTCCAGTTGTGGCGCATAGCCCAGCAGATCGGCCAGGCGGAGCTCGACCCAGCGGCACAGGAACGGAACCGGACCGATCTCCAGGCCATCCAGGGCCTGGACCAGCAGACCGTACAGCTCGGGACAGGGCTCCCCCGGCGCCGAGGCGCCTCCCACCAGGTCCACCAGATAACTGGCCGACAAGAGCCGATCCAGGTCCCGATTCAGCCCGGGACGAGCCCGATGGATCTCCGCCTGGGTCAGGTGAGCCAGCGAACGGCCTCGGGCGAAAAGGCCGTGCAGCTCGGTAAAAGGCTCGATGCGACCGACCAGGGGACTGGCCGATCTCCTCGAACCCCGGACGGCAGCCTCGAAGCGCCCCCGCTGGGGGGAAAGAAGCGAGAGGATCTCGTCGGCCTCGCCCAGGGGACGGCGCTTCAGGACCAGGAACAGGGTCTTGTAGAGTCTGCTCATCGGGTCCTGGAGGTCGCCTCCGCGACACTTGGAGTCTCGGGTCAGTAGGTCCCGGCGCCGGCGGCCTCGCCCTTGACGATCTTCACCGAGGCGCTGGCCCCGATGCGGGTGGCTCCCGCTTCGATCATCTTCTGGGCCGTCTCGAAGTCGCGGATTCCACCCGAGGCCTTGACCCCGATATTGCGACCGACCGTGCGGCGCATGAGGGCCACATGGTGGGCGGTGGCTCCCCCGGGGCCGAATCCGGTGGAGGTCTTGACGAAGTCCACCCCGGCCCTCCGGGCCAGGTGGCAGGCCCGAACGACCTCCTCGTCCGAGAGCAGGGCCGTCTCCAGGATGGTCTTGACCAGGCGCCCGCCGGCGGAGAGGACCACCTCGCGGATATCGCTTTCAACCAGGTCGTCCTGGCCGTTCTTCAGGGCTCCGATGTTGATCACCATGTCGATCTCATCGGCCCCGTTGGCCACGGCGTCCCGGGTCTCCATGACCTTGGTGATGGTGGTGGTGGCGCCCAGGGGGAAGCCGACCACGGTGCACACCTTGACGCCGCTGCCCCGCAAGGCCTCGGCGGCCGTGCGGACCCAGGCCGGATTCACGCAGACCGAGGCGAAGCTGTGAGCCCGGGCTTCCTCGCAAAGATGGAGGACCTCCTCGCGCGTGGCTTCCGGCTTGAGCAGGGTGTGGTCGATCATCGCCCCCACCTCGCGCCCGGTGATGCGATTGCCCAGGCCGCTGCCCACCCGATCGGCGCCGGCCTCGATCACGGCCTGCACCTTCTGGGGAATCAGGGTGGCACAATGCCCCAGGCCCAGACACTCCCCGGTCAACTGGGCAGGGCAGCCCTGTCCGCAACCAGCGCAAGAACTGGCTCGAGCCCCCGGGGCAACGGCCGGGGTGAAGGAAGGCTTCTGGAGAGGGGGCGGCGGGGNNNGGCGGCGGGGGCGAGGACGGGACGGGCGCCGTAGCCTGCCCCCCACGCAGTTCGTGCATGACCTCCTCGGTGATCCGAGCCACCAGGGCTTCGATGTCCACCGGGTTCACCTCCAGCTTACCGCTTGTCCGGAACTCAAGGGCCCCGAGTCGAAAGGCCGGGCCCTTCGTCAGGAGGTCCTGCTGAATGGGAGGCCCGCCTCGGCGGACCCTCCAGGAACTCAGCCCGTCGCCGTCGAGGAAACCCGACGCTTGCGAGGGCTGGCCGCCTTCGCCGCAGGCTGGCCTTCGTCCTGCGCGTCCGGGGAAGAAGCCGGAACTGGACGAAGATTCGGCTCGATGTCCAGCCGGTCCACGATTCCCACGACGACGGCCTCGGCCGGAGTCTGAGGATCGGCCAGGACCTGCCGGGAGGAACTTCCCTCATACACGACCAGGACGGTATCGCCCGGACCGCTGCCAACCGAGTCCACGGCCAGCACGGTGGCCCCGCCGACCTCGCCGGTCAGGGGGTCCTCGGGGACCACCAGGACCAGGCGCACCGGATCGAAGGAGGGATGCTGGGCCGTGGCCCACAGACTGCCGATCACCCGACCCAGGATCATCTCAGGTCCATCCCGTCGACCAGGCCGACGATGGCGGCATCGATGGGGGCCAACGGCGCCGGCCAGGGGATGGTCGCCTCCCGCCCCTTGACCAGATAGACCAGATCCCCCTCACGACAGGCGACCGTGTCCACGGCCACGATCAGGCCGCCTTGATGGGAGCCGTCGTGGTTCACCGGCTGCACGACGCGAAGGACCGCGCCCTCCAGGTCCGGGACCTTGCGGGTGGCCACCAGGCTGCCTCGGACCAGGCCCAGGAACATCTAGGCCGGACCGGCCAGGAAGCGACGCTCGACCTGCAGCATCTTCTCGATGCGCCGGGCGTGGCGCTGCCCGCCAAAAGGGGTGGAAAGCCAGGTCTTGACGATGTCGCGGGCCAATCCGACGCCGGTCACCCGGCCTCCCAGGGTCAGGACGTTGGCGTCGTTGTGCTCGCGAGAGTTCTTGGCCGTGAAGGTGTCATAGCAGGGGGCAGCTCGGACTCCGGGCACCTTGTTGGCGGTCATGGCCGATCCGATTCCGGCGCCGTCCACCATGATTCCCAGGGTCCGCTCCGGGTCGGCGGCCACCGCGCTGGCGACCAGCAGGGCGATGTCGGGATAGTCGACCGGATCCAGGCTGTGGGTTCCGTAATCCACGACCTCGTGCCCGAGCTCCCGGACATAGTCGACCAGATCCTTCTTCAAGGGGAAGCCCCCGTGATCACTGCCGATGATGACTCGCAAAATCCATTCCTCCGTGTGGCCGCCAGGATGGCGCCTGGCGGGGCCAGACTTCCGCCTTTGGGGGTCGTTCTCCTCTGTAACGGACCACCCGGGTGCAGGCCGAGGGCAACCAGGCCCCCCCATCGGGCCGCTGGCGCCCCCTCTGGCGCCTCAGGACCTGGTCCAGGGCCTCTTCAAGTCCCGTTCGCAGCACCAGGGGATGGTAGGGCGTGGTCACCAGCCACACCTCCTCCCGACCCAGAAGAACCCGCAACCTCTCCGCGTCGGGAATGTCGATGGGGGTCAACCAGTTCGGGGGAACCCCGTAGTACAGCAACGGGGCGGCCATCATGGAGGGCTGGACCAGGATGGCCGCGTTGGCCGGTGCCTCCCGCCGGATCTCTGCCGCCACGGCCCTCCAATCCTGATTGGCCGCGGCCGGGTGGAAGGTCAAGAGGCCCCAGGCTCCCAGATGGACCCCCACGAGCCCCCAGAGGATCGGGCGGGTCCAGCGACCGGGAGGATCCAGGACCTCCCCTTCAAGCAGGGCCAGGAACGGGGCGCACCAGACGAAGTATTTGAATTCGAAGACCCGCAGCGGGGTGAACTCCGAGACCGCCCAGGCCAGGAGCGGGGGCAGGACGAGCCAGACCAGCGCATCCAGCCCTCGCCTCGAACGCAGAGCCGCCAGCATGAAGGCCGCCGGCAGCAGCGCAAGCCAGAGATAGACCCCGGCCCCCGCCTCCAGCAGGTCTGCCGAGGCCATCCGACCAGCCAGTTCCGGCAGCGCCGACCAGCCCGGGCCTCCGCGAAGTTCCAGATCCTGGGCCCCCAGTTGCCCGATCAGCGAGGTCACCCAGGGCGCGAAGAGTCCCCCCGCCAGGACCGTGGCGCCGAGCCAGGCCGCCGCCCGCTCCAGGCGATGCCGCAAGACCCACGCTCCGCTCAGGACAGGGGCAAAGAAGCCGAAGTAATGGACCCAGAAGGCGGCTCCGGCAGAGAGGGCCGAGAGGACCCACCAGCCCCACCCTCCGCAGCGGGCATGGCGCAGGAAGGCCGCCAGATGCACCAGCACCAGCAGGCCCAGGATCGGGTACATCCGCAGCTCGCGGCTGTACTGGACATGCCAGGCTGAAGTCGCCAGGAGGAGGCCCGCCATGACCACTCCAGGGCCGAAGCCTCGCCGCCCTCCGCGCAACTCGAGCCCCAACCAGACGGTGGCCGGGACCGCCAGGATCCCGGCCATCGCAGAGCTGGCGCGAAGCCAGGCCTCGGAGTGGCCGAGTCTGGCCCAGAAGTGCAGTCCCAGGAACCAGCCTGGAGGATGCACCTCGTGGATCTGGCGCATCAAAGTCGGAATTCCGGAAGCCTCCCGACCGGCCAGGAAGGCGACGAAGGCGCCGATGCCCTCATCGACGGTCAGGCTGGCCGCCCCCAGTTCGACCAGGCGGAGACTCCCGGCCAGGGCCACCAGGGCCACCAGGGCCCAGGAAAGCGAGAGGCGGCCTCCCACCGGGTGGGGGCCGCCTCGGGTCCGGGCGGACACGCTCAGACGATCCGGAAGCGATCGACCAGGACGCAACGGCGCTGCCTGGTGAAGGAACGCGCCGAAGTCAGGCCGTCCCCGGTGGTCCCGGCGATGGTCAAGGTGGTGTGCCCCTCCCCGCCAAAGCCCAGCCCTGCGAAGCTGGGACCATTCTTGACGAAGATGTTGGTGTTGACCAGGCGTGCCATCCGGGACAGGTTGTCGATGTTGCGCGAATGCATGACGGCCGTATGGTAGCAGCGCCCTTCGGCCTCGACCGCCAGGGCGATGGCCTCGTTGACGTCACGGACCCGCACCACGGGCAGCACCGGCATCAACTGCTCCTCTCGGACCAGGGGATGGTCTGCCGGGGTCTCGGCCAGCAACAGGCGCGTCTCGCGGGGCAGGTCCAAGCCGATCGTCTTGGCGATGTCGGAAGCGTGCTGGCCGACCAGGTCCCGGTTCAGGACCACCCCGGTGCGGCCCACCGCGGGGGCCTGGAAGATGACCCGGGTGAGTTCCTCGAGCTGACGAGGGTTCAGCAGATGGCAGCCCTCCCCCAGGGCCCGTTGGAGGAATTCGCGGTACACCGGCTCGACGACGAAGACCACCTTCTCGCACGTGCACATCACGTTGTTGTCGAAGGAAGCGCCGGCCACGGTGTCCCGGGCCGCCTGGGCCAGATCCGCGGTCTCGTCCACCACCACGGGCGGATTGCCGGGGCCGGCGGCGATGCACTTCTTGCCCGAACGCATGGCCTCGTGGACGACCCCAGGACCGCCGGTGACGACCAAGCAGTCGATGCCGGGGTGCTTCATCAGCGCCTGACTGGTCTGCTGGGTGGGCTCGGCCACGCTGGTCAGCAGGCACTCCGGGCCACCCGAGCGCACGATCGCGCCGTTGAGGAGGGCCATCATCTTCAGGCAGCAGCCCTTGGCCCGAGGGTGCGGGTTGAAGACGACGGCGTTGCCGGCGCAGACCATGCTGATCGAGTTGTTGAGGATCGAGGCCACCGGGTTGGTCGTCGGCGTGATCGCCCCGATCACCCCGAAGGGGGCCAGCTCCATCAAGGTCAGGCCGTGGTCGCCCGTATAGACGGTGGGCTCGATGTCTTCCAGGCCCGGCGTCTTGTGGATGGCCACCAGATTCTTCTGATACTTGTCCTCCACCCGGCCCATCCCGGTCTCGGCGCAGGCCAGCTCGGCCATGACCCGGGCATTCTCCAGCCCGACCTCGCGCATGGCCTGGACGCAGGCCGCCCTCTTCTCCAGGGGCAGCTCCATCCAACGCTGTTGGGCCTTGCGGGCCGCGGCCACGGCTTCGTCCAGGGTCGCGAAGACTCCGGCGCGGGGATCCGCCGAAGAAGACCCCACCGAAGCCGGGGGCGCCGCAGCCAGGGCGGTCCCCGCCGTGCAACGGCGCACGACCTCCTCGACGATCCGGGCAATCTGGGCTCGATCCACGTCCATGGTCTTCCTCCTGGCGGGGTGCTATTCGGCGTCCTTGCGGTAGACGGTCCGACCTTCCATGTCGATGGTGTCGACGATGGCCATGATCACCGCGTCCACCGGGGTGTTCTGGGTCTGGGCGGTCTGCCGGGCGGAGCTTCCGGCCACGACCAGGACGATCTCCCCTTGTCCGGCGCCCACCGAGTCCACGGCCACCAGGGGCTTCCCGTCTCCCTTGAGGGTCTGGTAGTCCACGGCCTGGACCAGTTGCAGCTTGGCTCCTTCGA
>JALHDH010000204.1 GCA_022839105.1 bacterium | reverse complement strand
CCTGCCGATCCATGCCGATCAACCAGCGAAGCCGGGGAGAATTCAGCGCACCTTCGAGAGCCGCTATGCGCAATTCGTTCTCCTTCAATTCGAACGGCCCGAGTTGTCTGATGACCGCACTCAACTCCTTCACATAATCTGCAAAGATCTGGCCCTCGGCCGCGCTCACCCAGCGAAGCTGCATCCGGTCCCTGCCGATTCCGGACAGATCGAGAAGCTGTTCAACCACCTGCAGGACCTGTCGTTCTCGTACTTCAGCAAGACGCCGGTCGGCTGGATCATGGCGCGCCTGACCTCGGACACCGAACGCCTGGCTGAGTTGATCACCTGGGGCTTGCTGGATATCACCTGGGCGACCGTCAACATCATCACGGCTGCCGTGTTCATGTTCATCATCAACGCCAATCTGGCGCTGATTGTGCTGGGGATGCTGCCGTTTTTAGCCGTCGTCGCTTACCAGTTCCGCATTCGCATCCTCCATCACTACCGTCTTTCGCGCAAGATGAATTCAAAAATCACCGGCGCCTTCAACGAAGGGATCACCGGCGTGCGCGTCATCAAAGCCCTCTCGCGGGAGGATGCCAACTTGGCTGAATTCAGTGAGCTGACGGATGGCATGTACCATGCCAGCTACAAAGCCGCCTGGCTTTCAGCGTTGTTTTTGCCCACCGTTCAGTTGATCAGCGCCCTTGTGCTGGGCTTTGTCCTGTGGCGCGGCGGACTTCAGGTTGAAATCGGCATGATGACCGTCGGCGGCATCCAGGCTTTTGTCTCCTACGTCACCTTCATCATGTGGCCCATTCAGGATATGGCGCGGGTTTATGCCCAGATGCAAAATGCCGTCGCCTCTGCTGAACGCATCTTCCACCTGATCGATACCGAACCGGTCGTCAAAAATCGCCCCAGAACGGTTGCGACTGAAACCCTCTCGGGCGACATCCGCTTTGAGGATGTTCACTTCGAGTATGAATCCGATGATCCTGTGATTAAGGGATTGACCTTTCATGTCAACCAGGGCGAGACCGTGGCGCTGGTTGGACCGACCGGCGGGGGGAAGACCACCATCGTCAACCTTTTATGCCGTTTCTACGAGCCCACCTCCGGCGCCATTTACCTCAACAACATCAATTATTTAAATATGAAGCTTGAGGACATTCAATCGCGCATTGGCATGGTCCTGCAAACACCGCACCTTTTTTCCGGGTCGATCAGCGAGAACATCCGTTACGGGCGCCTGAACGCCAGCGATGAAGATATTGAAGCCGCGGCAAAAATGGCTGGCGCGCACGACTTCATCATGACCTTCGAAAAAGGCTATGACCAGGACGTCGGCGAGGGCGGCAACTTGCTCTCGGTCGGTCAGAAGCAGCTCATCAGCATTGCGCGCGCCATTTTGGCGCAGCCCGAGCTGTTCATCATGGATGAAGCCACCAGTTCCGTGGACACGCTGACCGAAGCATTAATTCAGCGCGGCATGGAACAGTTGATGACCGGTCGCACCAGCTTTGTGATCGCCCACCGGCTTTCCACCATCAAACGCGCCGATAAGATCATCGTCATCGAAGATGGGCAGATCCAGGAGATGGGCACCCACCGGGAATTGATCAACCTGAAGGGCAAGTATTACAACCTGTACACGCGCCAGTTCCGCCAGGAGCTCGAAGCCCAATATGATGTTTTTGGGAAATAGGGTGGTGAGTAGTGATCCCACTCGCTTCGCTTCAGCCCCTTTCTCTTCGCTACAGGGGTTCCGCTGCGCTTCAGGACGATGATGGTGAGTGGTGATTAGGTATCAGGTATCAGGTATCAGGTAACAGGGATCAGGGAGCAGGGAGCAGGTATCAGGGAGCAGGTAACAGGAATCAGGTATCAGGGGGCAGGAACCAGGAATCAAGAATTGGTGTACTGCGTTTATTCTTTCTTCTAAAACCTAAACCCTAAGCTCTAAACTCTAAGCTCTACCCCCTTTCAACTTTCAGCTTTCACCTTTGAGCATTGAGCTTTGAACTTTCACCTTTCAGCCAAATTCCCCTTGACATGATCCCCAACCTCCATTAGAATAACCTAATAATAACCATAATTGACTGGAGAACACGTGGGATACTCCATCAAACCGACGTCGGACCGCCAGCCAGGGAAGAACCGGCTGGCAGAAAAAGATCAAGGACTATTTTATGGGGCTTGCAGGGGACCGTCTTTATCACAGCACAACACACATCACATCCATCGGAGACGAGGGGAAAGCCTCTGCACGCACAGACGAATGCTGTCAGTTTGTAGCTGATAGCCGAT
>JALHDH010000093.1 GCA_022839105.1 bacterium | reverse complement strand
TGGCCTGGGCCCAGGCCACGGACTCCTGGGGCCTGCTCTCCGACTGGCGCGGCCGGCCGGCGGGTACGCTGACGGCCCTCCCCGGAGGGCTGGCCGTGGCTCCCCTGCAGGTCCTGGAGACGATGCCTCCGGACCAGTTGCACTCGCCCTTCGGCCCCCTGGATTTCGTCGCAGCCGAGCCCGAACTGGGGCTGGCCCTGCTGCGGGCGGATGGAGCCCGGGCCCTCCCCCCGGCGGGCGTCCCGGCCCGGGCCGGGACCGAACTGGCGGCGGCCCCGGGCTTCGGGTCTCCAGGGTTCTTCCAGCCCTGCGTGGTGACCGAGCGCCTGCCCGAAGGGCTCTTCCTGTTCCGAGGCAACGCTCCCCCGACCGCGGCGGGCGGGCCCTTGATCAATCGCCGCCGGGAGTTGGCCGGAGTGGTCCTGGGAAGCCACCCGGGCTATCCCGGCCACGATTACGTCCTGGCGGTCGAGCCCTGGAAGCTGAACGAACTGGCCCAGGCCGACCCCGAGCGCCCGACCCGCGGGAATCCCGCCCTGTTGGAGGTGGCCCGGCTCCTCTTGCGGGATGTGAGTCCGGTCCCGATGGAACCGCAATCCCGCCCCGGGAACCGGATCCTTCCCGGGACGGCCCTGGGCCGTTTCCGCCTGGGAAACTCTCGTGAGGAGGTGCTCAAGGCCCTGGGCGCAGGGCAATCCCAACTCTTCGAAGACGGATTCGAGCAACTCTCCTACCCGGTCTATCGCCTGGAGTTCACCCTGCTCCAGCAGCGGGTGGTCTCGATCGCCACCACGGACCCCTACTTCGGAACCTCGACCGGGCTGGGGGTGGGCACTTCCTGGGAGCACGCCCGCCCGGGGCGTGAACTGGCGGGGACGATCCCGGGCCCGGTGCCCGGAGGAGGGCAACGCGCCGTGGCCCCCGGTCTGGAGGTGGAAATCGGTCCGGACGGGAAGGTCCAGAGGATGAGAGTGACGCCCCGATGAGACGGGCCCGGGGAAACGTCCTGATCATGGCCCTCTTCGTCTCGGTCTTCCTGTACTTTCTCTCCGTGGCCCTGGTCGCCCAGAACCGCCAGGACGTCCTGCTGGCGGTGACCCTCGAACACCGCGCCCGGGCCGACGCGGCTGCCCGGGCCGGCCTGGAGCTGGCCCTCCATGTCATGCGCACCGACCCGTCCTGGCCCCAACGCCTGGATGGCGCCCGCGGCGAACTGGAGACCGGTGGGGCATGGAGCCTCCCCCTCCCCTCCCCCGTGCCGGGGCACCCGAACCTCCTGGAAATCCGCTCGGAAGGGGTCTCAGGAATCGCCCGGGTGACCCGACGCCGGATCGTCGAGGAGATCGCCCTGGCCTCGGAGGATTCCCTGGGCCCTCACCTCTTCGCCCTGACCGGGAACGGCGAACTGGCCATGCTGGGCCCGGACTTCCGCTGGAGCCTGCTGGGCCCGGCGCCCGACCCGGAATCCTGGCTGGCTGCCTCGGGAGGCCCGCTCTTCAGCCATGTGCCGGGCCCGGGCCAGGGCGCGCCCCGGATCTTCGACCTGACCCCTCGAGGGATGGAGCAGGTGAACCTGGTCGTCTCCCCTGCCCAGACCGTGGCCTGGCTGGACCTGGGCCGCGAGACCGCCAGTTGGAAGGAGATCCCTCCGCCGGATCAACCTGGAGGCCTGCTCTTCCGGGAAGTCGAGGCGCGCCTCCAAGGGAACCGCTACGAAGGCCCGGGCGTCGAATGGTATTCCCTCACCGGAAGAGCTCTCCAGGCCCGGGGAACCGTGGTGTATTCCCATGCCCGGCACGAGTTCTACCGGGGGGCTCGGGGCACCTTGACCGAGGCCGGCTACGTCCTGGAGGAACCCGGCCGGCAATTCGGATCGAGCGCCCTGCTGGCCCACGATGTCGCCACGGGGAAATGGAGCGTCCTGGTCGACCTGATGGAGGTCTTCGATCTGAGGGCGGACCCCGAAATCCGCGCCGACTCCCGGACACCGGACACCGACACCCTGGGCATGGTGGAGTCCCAGCCCTACGCGCTGGAGGCCGGGAACCCCCGTTCCGTGCTGCGGGGCGGCTCGCGCGATTGGTCCCTGGATCGCCAGGCCAGTGGCCTGTCCCGGGGACTCTTCGCCTACGCCGGCCGATTGCGGATGCACACCTCCGAGGGCAGCCGAGATGGCCTTCCCGGGGTCTGCCTCTCGGAGGGGCTGGACCCCGGGCGCGACCTGGCCCTGGACCGGCCCGGAGTCCGCGGAGCCCTGTGGGATTCTTCCACCCGAAGCTTCCAGGAGCGCGAGCTGCTCCCGCCCAAGCGGATCCGGGCCAACCTGCTGGGCGACCTGAACTGCAGCGAGTCCTTCCAGGAAGCGGGAGGCAACGACGGGACCAACTGCGTGGCCATCCAGGGGAAGGACCTCTACGCCTTCGTCCGGCTCCGGACCGAGTACCTGGCCGAGCCCGAGACGGAGTACCTGCCCCCTTTCACCGAGGAGTTCCTCAAGACCAGCCAGCGCACCGAGACGGTCGTGCTGGCGCACTTCAACGGCCAGCGCTGGCAGATCTGGCCGGGTGGCCTGGCGGAATTTTCGGTGCTTCCGCCTCCCCCGCACTCCACCCTGGTGGAGGCCGGGGAGTTGCAGCTCTCGCCCCGCAGCCTGGCAGCCGCCTCCTATCCGGAGGGGGCAGACCGGCCCAGGAGCCGATACGCTCCGCTGGTGGACTGGTGAGACGGGCCTCAGGATTCAGCCTGGCGGAGGTCCTTCTGGCCACGCTCTTCCTGTGCATCGCGTTCTTCGGCTACCTGGCCCTGCACCAGAGACTGATCTACAGCAACTGGAAGATCGAGCAGCGCCAGGCCCCGCGCGAGGAGGTCCGCTCGGCCCTGGTGGAGCGTCTGGCCCGAGCCCGCTCGGGTGAGACCTCCAACCTCGAGCCCGTCGAGGGGAGGGTCGGGGGCCTGTGGCGGGTGCGGGCCTTCAAGACCTGGACCGAGACCGTCCGGGGAAGGCCGGAGCCGGTCGAGAAGAGCCTCCACCTGGACACCTTCATCGGCGTGCGGAGGCCCGGATGGTGAGACGCTCCCCAGGCACCACCCTGACCGAGATGCTGGTGGTCCTGGCGATCTTCTCGATCCTGATGGTCCTGATCCTGGGGTTCTATATCGAGGGTTCCCGGATCACCGCCCGCCAGGAGCACTCCTCGGCCAGCTACCGACGGGTCCTGCAGGTCCTGGACCGGGTGGAGACGCTCGTGGCCTTTGCCCGGATCCACGAAGTCCAGGCCGACCAGATCGTGTTCTCGAACCTGGCCTCCGACCCGCCGGTGGCCCTGGGCCTTGCCGACTGGCAGACCCGGGCCCGAACCCTGGCCGTGAGCCGGGACCCTTCGGCCCTGCTGATCCGCGAGGAAGGCATCAGCCGAATCTTCCTGGAGCTGGCGGCCGAGGACGAGGTGCGCTTCGGGTGGTCCTCGTCGGGAATCCTCGAGGTCACGGCCTCCAGCCGCCCCCCACTCCGGCCAGGACAGGGGACCCCCCGCACCGTGCAGGCCACCCGGCGAATCCTGCTGGAAAACGACGGGGCCTTCTGATGCCCGAATTTTCCTTCGTCGCCCGGGACCGTCAGGGCCGCAACGTCCGCGGCGAGATCGAGGCCCTCGATCCGATCCGCGCGGTGCGCCGGCTTCACGCCGACGAGTTGACGGTGCTGCGCCTGGAGAGGGTGCGCGAGCTTCCCTGGCTGGCCCGCGTCCTCCAGCCGATCCGCTCGGAGCTGGTGGTCCTCTGGCTGGGTCAACTGGCGGTGATGCTCGAGGCGGGAATCCCCTTGATGCGCTGCCTGGAGGCCCTGGCCAGCGGGGCCGCCGGCCCGGAACGCTTCCGCAAGCCCCTGCGCCGGCTGGCCGTGGATGTCGGGTCCGGCTACTCGTTATCCCAGGCCATGAGGCTGGCTCCGGAGGTCTTCTCCCCCTTCGTGGTGGGGTCGGTCCGCATCGGCGAGGTCAGCGGGCGCCTGGCCGAGACGCTCTCCAACTGCGCCGCGCACCTGGACAAGGAGCACGTTTATTCCCTGCGGCTGCGTGCGGCCCTGATCTATCCGGCCACCCTTCTGGGCTGCTCGGGCGCCCTGATGCTCCTGTGCTTCATCTTCATGGTCCCCCGCTTCCTGGAACTCTTCGGGGATGTCCAGGTCGAGCTTCCCTGGCCGACGCGGGTGCTGCTGGAAACCTCCCAGGCCCTGGACCTGTATGGACCCGTCCTCCTGGCCACGCTGGCCGGACCGACCCTCTTCGGAGGCTGGCTCTTCGGTCGCTGGGCCCGCACCCGTCCGGGCCGCTGGCACCTGGAAGGCTGGTTGTTGCGGATTCCCTGGCTCGGGGGGCAGGTCCGCCGGCGCATGCTGGCCGGGTACTTCCGCTCGCTGGCCACCCTGCTGCGCTCCGCGGTTCCCCTGATGGTCTCGCTGGACGTGCTGGTGCAGAGCCTCGACGGCGAAATCCTCCGCGCCACGGCCCGCTTCCAGCAGGCTGCGGTCCGCGAGGGGGCGACCCTCTCGTCGGGGATGCGCCGGAGCGGCTTTTTCCCCCCGCTGGCCATGGAGATGATGCGCGTGGGAGAGGAGACCGGCAATCCCGTCCCCATGCTCGAGAGGCTGGCCGACTTCTTCGACGAGGAGATGACCCGCGGCCTGGAGCTCCTCAGCCGACTCCTGGAACCGGTGGTCCTGATGGTCCTGGGGGTCGGCGTGGCCTTCCTGCTGCTGGCCGCCTTCCTGCCCATCTATCGGCTGGCCGAGTCCTTCTGATCCGGCCCTTTCAGAGCCCTTTGAGGCTGGCGGGAATCCCTGCCACGAAGGCCTTCCAGGCCTCCTGCGAGCCCTCATGGAGCCCCTGAGGTGAAGCGCAGGCGACCTCCGACTTTGCCGCAATGTAAACTGCCGGTCCACCCCCCGAATCCCCCCTCCCGGATGGTTGGCTTGCCTGCCCCGAGGGGCTAGGATGGAGTTGGAACCAGGGTCCGGCCTTCCAGCCGTGACCGCGGAGGAGAGAGATGAACGAGATCCACGGATTCGGGCCCGTCCAGCCCCTGCGCCCGGGAACGACTCGCCCCCAGCCCCCGGCTGGTGGTCCCGAGACTTCGCTTCCGGTGGCCAGGGACCTGGTCAACCTGCGCGCCGACCTGCCCGCGCCCCAGCCCTTGATCGATCCCGGGGCCTCGCCCGCGAAGCTCCCGATCGGCTTCCCGACCCTTCCCAAGAGCGAACTCCCCGGCGGTTTGCCCACCCTGCCCGAGATGAAGCTTCCCGGCGGCCTGCCGGAGATGCCCTCGGCCCGGCTGCAGCCCACCTGGTCGGAGGGAGGGAGCGTGGTCTTCTCCCGCGAGGCTCCCCGTCGCGACGTGCAGAGCTTCGACGGCTTCCTGGTGGCCGGCGACCCGGGCTCGACCAACGCCTCTTCCCTGGCTCCGCAGGTGCGGGTCTCGGGCCTGGGGCCCATCGCGATGATCGACGAGCCGGCCCAATCCGCTCCGGGAGTGCGCTTCCCCGAGCTCTCGCTGAACGGTCCCTCGACCATCCAGGAAGGCCTCTTCGGGCTGAGCGGACAGCGCCTGGCCTGATCCCTTCCGGTCCCGAAAAGGAGCCCTCCCCGGTCCTCCCGGCGGCAGGGCTCCTTTCCATTTCCCGGCCTTCAGCGGTAGATCTCCACCTTGAGGTAATCCCCCTCGGCGAAACGAGGCGCGTGGTCCTCTTCGGGCAACAAGGTCTGTCGATGGCGCACCGGGACCGCCTTCTTGAGCATCTGTTGGAAGCGCGTGCGCGGGATCCTCGAAGTGCAGTCACAGGCCACCAGGGTCCCTCCCGGAGCCAGATGGGCCGCCGCCCGCGACAGGAGCCTGGCCTGGCGGGCCAGGACCCGCTCGACCTGGTCGGACCGCGTGGTCAGGGCCGGCGGATCGACCACCACCAGATCGAAGAGCTCGTCCTGGGGGAGCTCCCGGATCCACTCGAAGACGTCCGCCTCCAGGAACCGATGGCGAGCGGGGTTCCGGACATGGTGGTGGGAGGCGAAGGCCAGGGCCTGGGCTGAGGAATCCACCTGCCAGATCTCCCGGGCTCCGGCCAGTTCGGCAGCCAGGCCCAGGGTCCCGGAATAGCTGAAGAGGTTCAGGACCCTGCGATTCCCGAGATCGAGGCCGCGGACCCAACGCCGGAGCCCCCGCAGGTCCAGGAACATGCCGGTCTTCTGTCCGCCCTCCAGGTCCGCCACGAGCTGCATGTCCTCCTCGCGGAAAGCCACGCAGCGGGGCACCTGCCCGCGCAGCACCCGCCGACCCGGGCCCGGCTCGGAGCGACGCTGCGGGGGCTTCCAGAGAAGTCCCACCAGGTTGAGGGGCTCCCACGCCAGGGCTGCCGCATAACGGCCCAGGGCATCCACCCCCGGGCAATAGGTCTGCAGGACCCCGATCCGTCCGTAGACATCCAGGACGACCCCCGGGAGGCCGTCGCTCTCGCCGTTGATGGCCCGGAAACCCTCCACCCGCTGGCGCAGGTCGGCACGGCGTTCCAGGGCCCGGCGAACCTTCCGGCGCAGCCATTCCGGATCCGGGGCCGTGGCGCCGACGCGCAGGATCCGGATCCCGACCGCCCCCTCGGCCTGGTAGATCCCGAAGCCCACGGGGCGATTCTGGCCATCCACCAGGGCCAGCCACTGCCCGTCCGGGAAGACCTCCGCCGCCGAGGACAGACCTCCCCGGAAGATCCAGGGATGCCCCTCATTCAAGGCCCGAAGCGAGTCCTTCTTGAGCTGGTAGCGGCGGAAGCGGAAGCGACGGCAGAGCATGCCCGGCCCGTTCGCGCCCGGAGCCCCCGGAACCTACCCCTCTCCAGCGCTCTTGTAGGAACCGCCCGACGCGACGAGAAGCACCCGGGCATGCTGGAACCAGAGATTCGCCGCCTGATCCGCGAAGAGACCCGTTTCCGGACGGGTCTGGGCTTCGACGTCCACCGCCTGGCCGAGGGCCGGCGCCTGATCCTGGGTGGGGTCGAAATCCCCTGGGAGCGGGGCCTGGAGGGTCACTCCGACGCCGACGTCCTGGCCCATGCCGTCATGGACGCGCTGCTGGGGGCTGCTGCCCTGCCCGACATCGGCGTGCACTTTCCCGACACCGACCCCCGCTGGAAGGGCGCCGACTCGTTGGAGCTGGCTGCCGCCGTGGCCGATCTGGTCCGCCAGAAGGGCTACGAGATCGAGGGCGTGGATGCGATGATCCTGGCCGAGCGTCCGAAGCTCTCGCCGCATTTCCCCGACATGCAGGCCAACCTGGCCCGAGCCCTCAAAGTCCGCCCGGACCAGGTCGGAGTCAAGGCCACCACGACAGAAAGAATGGGGTTCCCTGGCCGGGGCGAGGGCATGGCCGCGATGGCCAGCGCGCTCCTCCGGGCCCGAACCCCGTGAGCCTGGGCCCGGTCGGCCTCCTGGCTGCCAGCGCGCTGGCCTGCGCCGCCTGGGCCGTGGCCCTCGAGCCCCTGTGGCTGGAGAAGCGGGAGGTCCAGGTCCCATTTCCGGGCCTGCCAGCGGCCCTGGACGGGATCCGGCTGGGCCTGCTCAGCGATCTGCACGCCGGCTCCTGGGCGCCGGAGAGCCACTACCGCCGGGCTGTCGGGCTGCTGACCGAATCCAGGGTGGACGCGCTCCTGGTGGCAGGGGACGTGGTGGGCCACCATGCCGGCGGAAGATGGCAAGAGCTCCTGGCCCCCCTGGCCGGGATCGAGGCGCCTCTGGGCCGCCTGGCGGTGCTGGGGGGGCACGACCACCGCTACGACGCCCGGGCGGTGATCCGCCGCCTCCAGGGCCTGGGCTTCACCGTGCTGCGCAACCAGGCGGTGCCGCTTCATCGCGAAGGGGAGAGCCTGTGGGTCGTCGGGCTGGACGACAACTCCGATTCGCCCGGCCGAGACGACTTCGAGAGGGCCTGCCGGGCCCTCCCCCCGGGAGCCCCGGCGGTGGTCCTGGCCCATTCGCCGGACGCCGTCCGGGAAGCCCGTCGTCGAGGGCTGGGGCTGGTCCTGAGCGGGCACACCCACGGGGGTCAGGTCCGATTGCCCTTCTGGGGGGCCCTCCTGCGGGTCACCGAGTTGCCCCGCCGCTTCGACCAGGGCCTCTCGCGACACGGAGAAACCCACCTCTTCGTCTCGCGAGGGATGGCCAGCACCTTCCGGCTGCGCTTCTGCTGCCGGCCCGACGTGGCCGTGCTGACCCTCAGGAAAGCCCCGAGAGCTTGAGGAAATCCGCCATCCGACGGGCCACCTCACGGCGCCGGAACTCCTCCCATTGCCGCTGCTCCTTGAAGCGCCGCTCCAGGGCCAGGTTCAGCTCGCGATAGGGGTTGGGGGAGGCCAGGACGGCCTGGAGCCTCTTCTTGAGGACCGGATCCGCCACCGCGGCGACGAACCCCGCGAGTTCTGCGTACTTCTCGCGACCCGAGGGTCGGGGGACCTGGACGAAGCGCCGGGGTTCGGCCGCCAGATCCGCCTTGAAACGGGCCAGGCCCTGGGGATCCTTCAGGGTGACCCGCAGGACCCTGCCCGTGCGGGAATCGACGAAGTACTGGGTCTCGGGATCCGGGTCCAGCATGGCCTCCTGGAGCCGGGCGCGATCGACGGGCATGGCGTCCTCCTCTGGATGGAGTCCCCCTTCGGTCCGAGCCGGCCCCGATCCCTCCTGTCCTCATCCCGACAGGTAGGCCCTGCCGGGCCGCGCGGCGAAAAAATCCTGACACAATCGACCGGAGGTGCACAGAATGCAGGTCCAGTTCCTCGGGCACTCCGCCCTGGCGGTCCACCACGAGGGTCACACCATCCTGGTGGATCCCTTCCTCAGCGGGAACCCGGCTCTCCAGGGGCACTCCATCCCGACCCTGAAGCCCACGACGATCCTCCTGACCCATGCCCATGCGGATCACCTGGGGGACACCGAGGCCCTCTCCAGGCAGCACCGGGCCCCCGTGATCGCGACCTTCGAGCTGGGTGTCTGGCTGGAGAAGAGAGGCTGCGTGGCCATCCCGGCCAACATGGGCGGACGGATCCAACAGCCTTGGGGCTGGGCCAAGCTGGTCCCGGCCTTCCACTCCTCCTCGTTCGAGGGTGAGTACCTGGGCATGCCCTGCGGGGTGGTCTTCGAGGTGGGCGGCCTCACCTTCTACCACGCCGGCGACACCTGCGTCTTCTCGGACATGGCGCTCCTGTCCGAGCTGCACCGCCCGCACGTGGCCTTCCTGCCGATCGGCGGTCACTTCACGATGGACCTGCAGGAGGCGCTCAAGGCCGTCGAGCTGATCCGGCCGGACGTGGTGGTCCCCATCCACTACGACACCTTCCCGCCCATCCGCACGGATGCCGAGGAGTTCCGCCGCCAGGTCGAGGCCCACACCTTCACCCGGGTCCAGATCATGAAACCCCTGGACACCTGGGAGGTGGAACTGCCCGCCCGCCAGGCCTGAGACCCCCTCCCGCACCACTCCTCGCCGGGATCCGCCTCGAGAAACCCGGCTACCGTCCAATAGAGGCGTCTGCTACCTCCACTCGATGAAAAATCAGCATCAGGATCTGCTGGGGCGGCACCTGGATGGCCGAACCGACTGGCAGGTCCTTCACGTCCAGGGGGCGTCCATAGCGGCTAGCAAACCGGTTCTCGTTATCGGGGTGGTTGTTGTATTCCACAAGGGCCTCCCAGAGGTCTTCGTTCACTGCGCCATAGGCCTGCCTGGCAATCTTGCCGAGAGTATCCCCCTGGCCAATCGGCCGCACCCCGGAAGTCTTGAAGGAAGTCCGGATTCGGGTGGCCTCGCTCCCGTGAAAGACATACCCGTTCAATGCTATGGGGAGGGGCGGAGTGTCGACAGCAACCGGTTGCAGTTCCTGGGCCACAGGGCAGCCTTTCAGTAATGTGGACTGCGGGAACCTCAGGCAAGAACCGATACCGGCAAGTACCATGACCATGCAGAGCAGCACCGTGGCTCGTCGTCTACCGAATTTGATCCGGGCTGGACGAATTCGACTTGCACACTCCGGGCAGATCGAAGCGTGCCGTTCCAGTATCTTTCGGATACCGGGAAAACACCCGTAGGCGGCAATCTCCTCGTCGCTGGGACAGGAATATCTCATGCCTCTTTAATCCTCCCGTCGAACTCCGCTTTCAGGATACGGTCCAGATCGAGGTCCAGGACCTCCTTCAGGAATCCTGCTCGCCTCAATTCTGCTTTGACGCGGCTGTTGCTGGCTGTGACCGCATTGGCGGTCGTGTCGAAGATCTTGGCGATTTCCTTGCAAGGTCTACCTTCTTGGTATTTCAGGGAGAACTTCCGCCAGGCATCGTGGCCGATCGGGCAATTTGTGGAGTTCAGCCAGGTTTCCAAAGCGATGTTCAGGTTGCTGTTTTCAAAGTCTTGTTGGGCGACCGGGCTATGATGCTCGACCTCTCCGGCGTCCGACCCGAAACCGCTCGTTAATGGAACCAGTTTGGGCCCACTTCTCTCCTTCTTGTTCAGGCGAGGGATCTCACGGTTGACTGCGACCCGACAATACTTGGAGAAACTGTTGTAAGCGTGCTCATTGTCCAGTTCGCGCTCTCGGCACGACGATAGGACTCGAGGAAGTTGTTGGAGGATTCGTCCGTAGAGTCGTTCGGAGATTTGGTCCGCCTTGTCCTCCTGGCTCCCAAAGGGCCAAAAACACGACACGCGAATCTCGGTGCGCAGATGATTCAGCGCGTGCTTCCGGAGCAAGGCCATCACCAGGAGGGATACGAGATCTTCAACTTCTCGGCATCCTTGAGCATGGGTCGCCTCGCTCAAGAGACCGATGAAGCAGGTCTTTATCTTCTTGAGGGTCATGGGGCTGAGGACTTTGTAGGGGTCCTGGCTACTCATGACCTGGTTGAGTACCTCTCGGGCCAGTGTGGACAGACTCTTCCCAGTGCGTCGGCCAGGATCTTCAATGTTACCACTTGTATTGGTCGCGGTCTTGGATGTCACCCCGGACTGTGCTCCCTTCCTCTGCCCCGCCTGAATGCGGGATCATTATGCTCGATCATGAGACTCCATGGAGGAATTTTCTTACATCTGGGATTGGAAATTTTTTCTCCAGTCGCAAGTAAGATTCGGTAGCCCGAACGACTCATCATTCCGTAGAGGGGGCCATCGCTCATCCAGGACGGCCACACCCCGCACCATGGTTGAGGAAGAAGCGCAATTTGGCGGTTTCCGGAGTAATCAACCCTGTACCGACTGGACTGCCGGCCCGACAATGTCATCTGCAAGGAGATGCAATGAACCAGAACAGGAATCCCGAACTTCAACTGGTCCACGCCGATGGCATCTTGACGGAGGCCCTGCTCGACGGCAGCCGCCTCCCGCTGACGCAGCGCGAGCGCTCCCTACTGAACAACTTGGCCCGCGAGCCCGGGAAGGTGCTCCTCCGCGACGTTCTCATGATAGAGCACGAAATGACCGACCACGACCTCTACAACCAGATCTACCGGTTGCGGAGGAAGATCGGCCGGCACTACGTCGGGCAGGTAGGCGGCCGCAGCGGCTGTGGTGCGGGGGCAGGTTCCGGCTACCGCCTGTCCGGACTCCGAGTGGAGTGGGTCGAGGTGCGGGCCAGTTGATCCTGCCCATGCAGACTCTGAGGGCCGTCGATCCAGCGGAGACGCAGCCTCTGGCATCACGCCTTGACGCTGCTGATCGAGAAGCGGTTTAAGCATCTCTACGACACGGCGCGCCCGAGCGAGGTCTGAAGAGGTGATGTGGGACATCAGGGCCAGGTGCACCCGTTTCTGGATGTTCACCATGTCTCGGTAGAGCCAGGGGTTGAGCGCGGAGCCCGCAGCGGAACGGACCAGGACCAAGTCCGTGGCCCTGGCCTGCAGGGCGGGGCGCAGCAGCAGGCAAGCGCTAAAACAGAACCCGGAGGCTGGAGATGTCCGCGGCCGACCGCCTGGTCGGGGACCGGGGGGGGCGTGGGCCTTCACCGACCCCAGGACTTCGTTCACGTCGATCTACGGGCAGAACGGGCTCGTTGGCCGTGATCCGCCGCCATTGAGATCTTGCTGAGAGTCAGCGACGATCCAGCGGAGATCTTCGTGCGATTGGCCGCGGCGGCTCTGCCCGCTACGCTTGGACGAGAGGTCGGAAATCCAGAGACTTCCGGCCAGATCGACCAGGAATGGTGGCCTGCGCTCGGGACCTCATCGGTCCGGCGCCCGCCGTGGAAACCCAGGTGAAAGGAGAGTTGTCCCGGGTCCAAACTTCCCCTGAGAAAAAGACACCCCCCGTCAGGATAGAGTTTCGCAGGCCCAACACTGACAGGGGGAGCTGACCGGAGTCACCCTCGCTCGACAAGCGCCGAGCCCGAGCTGTTCGGTTCCCTGGCATCGTAGCAGGCGACCCGACGGCGGGCAAGCGCCACGGCGAGGAGCGCGCTCTCCCCTCCAGGCTGGACCCGGGCTTCAAACGAGTCCAATGCATTCAGGCCTTCCGACCGATCCCGACGACGCGTTCCGAGCCCCCCATGTATAGCCCCACTCTCCTCGACCACGCGGCCCACCCCCGCAACACCGGCCCGCTGCCCGGGGCCACCCACGCCGGCGAGGCCCGCTTCGAGCGTTGCGGCGACCGGATGCGCCTGGAGTTCCTGGTGGCGGACGGTCGGGTGCGCGAGGTCCGTGGCCAGGCCTTCGGCTGTGGCGCGGCGGTGGCCGCCGCCAGCGTGGCCACCGAACTCCTGCAGGGCCTCACCGTGACCGAGGCCCGAAA
>JALHDH010000092.1 GCA_022839105.1 bacterium | reverse complement strand
CACCTCTGCGGTGCTCACGTAGTTTCCAACTACGCTCCGCTCCTCGATGCACGCCTTCCTTGCATCCAGACCCGCCTCGACGCCCTCGGTTCTCACGCCGGGCGGCGGATTCAGGTCGGATCTCACGCCTTGACCCAGGAGACGGAGTCCTTCTCGGTGCGCTCGAGCTTCAGGACTTCGGCCAGGACGGGGTTGACGGGCTTGGGGGACATCTCACCCATGGGAGCCTCCAGAAAAAGGGATCGACAACCTCGGGGGCTGTCGGGCGCGGCCTTTCGTCCCGTGCGTCTTGGGTCCTGCCCGGGGCAGGAGCAGGAGGGAAGGTCCGGAACAAGGAGCCGATGACTCCCCCAACCCCCTCGCTGGTCCGCTGGGGCACGGGCCTGGAACTGGCCGGAGGCCTGCTCTTGCAGTTGGCTCCGTTCCTGACCTTCGCCAGCGTGCCGGTCCTGTCCATGCGGTTGCCGGTTCCCGGCCTCTTCCTGCATGGCGGGGTCTTGCTGGTCTGCGGCACCCTGGCGGTGCTCCTGGCCCTTCTCCGGCGCCCCTGGCCCGGGGCCCAGATCCTCCTGGCGCTGGTCTCGTCCGGAATCCTCGCCTGGGACTCCAGCCTGGTGCTGGAAAGGACCGGTTATGCCTTGGGTCGGGTCCAGCTCTCGTTGATGGGGTTGAACTCCTTCCTGGCCCGGGTGGGTGCCGAACCCGTGGATCTGATGCCCCGGGGGGTCGACCCGGCCAGTTTCCTGGGGGTCGGCTTCCAGATCGGCTTCCTGGGAGTGCTCCTGCTGTTGGCCGGAGCGTTGTTGGAGACGGGCGGACTGG
Source organism: bacterium (assembly GCA_022839105.1). Classification (GTDB taxonomy): domain Bacteria; phylum Vulcanimicrobiota; class Xenobia; order Xenobiales; family Xenobiaceae; genus Xenobium. The sequence continues at coordinate 24,380 of JALHDH010000092.1, read as the reverse complement.
TCCGGACCGGCAAGCGCTGGCTCTCGGTCCTGGTTTCCCATCCCCGCTGCCGGGGATGCGGACATCGGGTCGGTTTCGCCATGGCCTTCTGTCCGGGCTGTGGGAGGACCCAGGGGAGGGGGAGACCCTGCCTGTCCTGCCGAGCCTGGATGCAGGAAGGACATCGCTTCTGTCCGTCCTGCGGGCAGGGCCCCTCTGAGCAGGCGGCCTCTTGATCCGGGCGGGGTTCGCCGCCGGGAGGCCCCGGACGCAGGAACCAGGCCCGTGACGCAGGAATTTCCCGGCCATCCTGTTGCGGGCCCATTCTCTGTCGAGGATTGGTGACGAGACTCGAATGGCACTGTACCTGTTGTGGCTGGTGACCACCGCCCTGGCCCTGGCCGGCGCCTGGGGGGTGTTGGTCTATCTGCGCCGGCGTGAGGCGTATTTCCAGAGCGTGCAGGCCATCCTCCGCGCCCCCCTGGAGATCGACGAGTTTGCCGGTCAGGCCCAGACCCTCTGCGAATCCTGCACCCAGGAGACCGGGGCTTCAGGATGCAGTCTGTACCTGCAGCCCGGCGAGCAGGAGAGCGGCTTTCGCCGGGCGGCCCAGGCCGGCCGGCCGGCCGAGGAGACCGGGCCCGGAGTGGTCCGGGATCTGCTCAACCAGGCCTGGGACACCGGGCAGAGCGTCGAGTCCAACTACGGCGGCCGCTGGTTGGCGGCCGTGCCGGTCTGGCCCGGGCACCTGGGGGGAGGCGCCTTGCTGGTGACCTGGGACTCCAACCGCGCGCCGGGCAAGGTGGAGCGGGGCTTGTTGGAGGCCACGGCCACGGTGGCTTCCTTGCTGGCTCCCCGCTTCGCCAGGGAGGGAGCCCTGGCCCGCGCCCACGAAGAGTTGCAGGCCTTGCATGTGGAGATCGCCGAGGAGAGCCACCTGGCCGGGGTGGGACGCCTGGCGGCAGGGGTGGCCCACGAGCTGAACACGCCCCTGGGAGCCGTCCTGACCATGGTCGGCAGCCTGTCGCGCACCGTGCAGGACCCCTCAAGTGCCAGGCGCCTGCAGATCATGCGCGACGCCGTCGAGAAGTGCAAGGCGATCATCGAGAAGCTCCTGGTCTACTCGCGAGGACCCATCGAGACCGAACGGGGCCTGACCTTCTCGCGCTTCGTCCGGGCCTCGACCGACCTGAATCGGACCATCGAGAGCTGCGTCGAGTTGATGCGCGAGAACCTCTCCGAGGCGGGCATCTCGGTCTCGCTGGATCTGGGCGAGATTCCCGAGTTCCGGGCCAACACGACCCAGTGGTCCCATGTCTTCAACAACCTGCTGGTGAATGCGCGCGACGCCCTGCGCAGCGGCGGGACCGCGGATCCGCGCATCCAGGTGCGCACGCGCAGCGACCGGGAGCGCATCCAGATCGAGATCTCCGACAATGGGCCCGGGATTCCGCCAGAGGTCCTCTCCCACGTCTTCGAGCCCTTCTTCACCACCAAGGACATCGGCCACGGGACCGGACTGGGCCTGGCCATCGTCCGGGAGGTGGTCCGCAAGCACCAGGGAGCCATCCAGGTCAAGTCCGAGCCCGGAGCCGGGGCCACCTTCGTGATCCAGCTTCCGTTGCAACAGGACTTCGAGTCCACTCCTGCAGCGAGGCCGGAGGCCAGGGCTTGACTGCGCCCGAGGGGACCCGCCTCGGGACGGTCCTGCAGGGGCGCTTCCGGATTGTCGACGTCCTGGGGCGCGGCGGCTTCGGCGCCGTCTATCGTTGTGAGGACCTGCGCCTTCCGGGCAAGCACTGGGCCCTCAAGGAGTTGATCTGCCCCGACCCGGCCCTGATCGCCGAGGCCCGGCGGAACTTCGAGCGTGAAGCCCACATGCTCTCGGCCCTGCGCCATCGCAGCCTGCCGGTGATCGTCGACTATTTCAGCGAGGGTGAGAGCACCTGCCTGCTGATGGAGGAGGTGGAGGGGCGAACCCTGGCCCAGGTGATCGACGACGACGGTCCGGCTTCGGAGGCGGAGGCCTTGCGCTGGGCCCTGGAGATCGCCCGGGTCCTGGACTACCTCCATTCCCAGAACCCTCCGGTGATCTTCCGCGATCTCAAGCCCGAGAACGTGATGGTTTCAGAGGACCGTCACCTGAAGCTGATCGACTTCGGACTGGCTCGCCACTTCGATCCCGGAAAACGGCGCGACACCGAGGCCATCGGCTCGGTCGGCTATGCCCCGCCCGAGATCTGGGAGGATGCCGCCCAGACCGACGCGCGCTCCGACGTCTACTCCCTGGGGGCCACGCTCTACTTCGTCCTGACCGGCCGCCCCCCCTCACCGGTCTATGGGACCCACCGCCTGGCTCCCTATCGCCCGGACCTCAGCACCGAGCTCGAGGCCCTGGTCCTGCGCTGCATGGACCCGGAGCCGGGCCGACGCCATGGCAGCGCCGCCGAGGTGATCCGCGAGTTGCTCCTGCAGATCTCCAGGACGGATGAGCCGGGGCCTTCGGGCCTGCTCCTGCGCGAGGAGGTTCGCCAGGAACCGGCGCGCCGTCCGGCCGCTTCGGGTCCGGTCCGGGTAGCCGAGGCGGCTGCGCCCGTCGCTTCGGCGGCCGGCGGCTCGAGACGCGCCGCCTCCCTGCCGCTCTGGCTCCCGGCCCTGATGCTGCTGGCCACCCTGCTCTTCGCGGCGGGCGCGGTCATCGGGTTGCGTTCGATCTCGGGAGGGAGTCCGCTCCCGGAGGAAGACACCCACGCGATCCACAATCCCGAGAAGGAGCGGGCTCGAGAGCTGCTGGCCCGAGGGCGCCTGCGAGAGGCCGCCAGCCTCCTGGACCTGGCCGTCACCCGGCATCCCGCCGACGCCGAGGCCCGGATCCTCCTGTCCAACACTTTCGCCCAGATGGCCGGGCCCAAGCCGATCCGGGTTCCAGCCCTGATGTCCCTGACAGGCTTCGATGCCCCCGAGGGCTATCGTCTCCTGCACGGCATCGCCGCGGCCCAGGTCGAGTTCAACCAGGCCGGGGGAGTGGAGGGAAGACAGGTCCTCTTCGAGCTGTACGACGATGGCTCCGACACGGGGAAGATCCTGGAGATCGCCGAGGAGGTCCTGAAGAATCCCGAGTACCTGGTGGTCCTGGGCCCCTTCTCCTCGCAGCGCTCGCTGGTGGTCGCCCCGCTCTTCAACGCGGCCAGGATGGCCTTCCTGGCCCCGGTGGCCTCGGATCCCCGCCTCTGGGAAGCCGGACAATACGTCTTCACGGCCTCGGATTCCAATTTCCCCCGGATCCGCAGCCTGGCGCATCGCCTGGTGGCCTCGGGGTACCGGACGGCCGGGGTCGTCGTGGACCGCGACAGCGTTCTTTCCTCGTCGGTGGCCGGGTACTTCCGCGAGCAGTTCGAGAGCCTGGGCGGCCGGGTGGTCTGCGACACGACCTTTGCCGAGGTCGACTTCTCGCAGGCCCTGGCCGCCCTGCGCGAAGCCAATCCCGACACGGTCTTCTTCTCGGATTATCGGGGAGCCGTCCTGGCCCGATTCGCCAGGGAGCTCCGGGCTGCGGGCCTGCAGGCCCAGATCTGCAGCCAGACGGCCCCCTTCACCCGGGACCTGCTGGCCGATGGGGGAGGGGCCGTCGAGGGCCTCCTGCTCTCGGGCTACTACCACTTCGAGAGTCCGCGGCCCGAGGTCCAGGAATACGTCCGGCGCTTCCATCAACTCTTCGGGCCCCTGACCACCTCGCATCTGGACGCCACGACCTATGATGCCACCCGGATCCTGCTGGCGGCCCTCTCCAGCGGCGCGCGGGATCGACAGGCCGTGCGGGACTACCTGGCCTCGGTGGGAGCCGAGGGGGCCCTATTCCGGGGTGACCGGCACCTTTGCCCTGGCACGCCGGTTGGATCGCCGGGAGGTCTACCTGGTGGAGGTGCGGGGGGGGGGCTACCACCTCCTGGAGAAGGACATCCGGTAGATCCCGTGCGGGTCCATCCGCCCCGGGGCAAGCCCGGGGAAACCTGCTCGAGGCTTCAGGCGCAGACCACCCGGTTGCGTCCGGTCCGCTTGGCTTCATACAGGGCCTTGTCGGCTCGAGCCAGGACTTCTGGAGCCGATTCCTCGGGTTGAAGCTCTGCGATCCCGATGCTGGTGGTCAGGCGCAGGCCCTGACCGTTCGCGCCCCGGAAGCGGTGTTCTTCGATGGCCCGGCGCACCTTCTCTGCCGTGGTGGTTGCCCCCTCGAGTCCCGTCTCGGTCACCAGGATCACGAACTCCTCCCCGCCATAGCGGGCCAGCACGTCGCTTCCCCGGAGGCAGGACTGGGTCAGGTCGGCGAACTGCCGCAGCATGGTGTCTCCGGTGGGATGCCCGTGTTCGTCGTTGATCCGCTTGAAGTGGTCCAGGTCCAGCATCAGGCAGGTCAGGCTATGCCCATAGCGGCGGGATCGGGTCACCTCCTCGGCCAGACGGGTCTCCAGCATTCGGCGGTTGTACACCCCGGTCAGAGGATCGGTCACGGCCTGGGAGGCCAGGCTCTCGCGCTCCCGGCGCAACTGGTCGCGGGCCTGCTTGGTGCGCAGGGCGGCCCGGATTCGGGCGCGCAGTTCATCGGGATGGAAGGGCTTGGCGATGTAGTCGTCGCCTCCGACCTCCAATCCGGCCACGCGGTCGGGGACGTCGCCCAGGGCCGTCAGGAAGATGACCGGCACATCCGAGGTCCGTTCGTCCGCCTTCAGGAGCTGGCAGACCTCCAGCCCCGACATCTCCGGCATCATGATGTCGAGAAGGACCAGGTCCGGGATTCGCAGCCAGGCCTCCTGAAGGGCTTCCGGGCCGCTCTGCACGGTCTCGATGTCGTATCCGTCCAGTTGCAGGATGCTGGAAAGGAGGAGGAGGTTCGTCTCGGAGTCGTCGACCACCAGGATCCGCTCGCACCTTTCCGTCCTGTTGTCCAACCCGACCGTCATCTGCCCTCCCTGGCCTGTTGGCCTGGCCCGGTCCCCAGGCCCAGGATTCGACGCGCCGCCTCGACGATCCCCTCCGCGGAGAGGCCATGGGCCTCCGGATCCACCTGGTCCAGATCGGGACGGATCCCCAGGACCTCCACCTGGACATCGGTCCTGTCTTCCCGGGCCAGACACTCCAGGACCGCGGTCCCCAGCCCACCGTGGATGCAGTGCTCCTCGGCGGTCAGGATGCGGCCGCATGAGGCGGCCTGGATCAGGAGTTCGCGGTCCAGGGGCTCGAGGTAGCGCATGTCGTAGACGCCAGCCCGGACGCCCCAGGAGTTCAAGGCCTCAGAGGCCAGGATCGCCGGGAAGACGGTGCTTCCCAGACAAAGCAGCGAGAGGTCCCCTCCCGGGCGAAGCCGGCGGCCTTTCCCAGGAGGCAGGCTGGAGGGTTCCTCGAGATCAGGGACTCCCACGGCGGGGGAGGAGGCCAGCCGGAGGGCGCCCAGACCGGGAAGTTCCAGCAGCCCTCGCAGGACCCCGCGGGCCTCCTCCTCATCCGCCGGGACGGCAATGGTGATCTCCGGGACCTGCCGCAGGAAGGCCAGATCCCGGACTGCGGCGGGGTTGGGCTCCTCGGAACCATGGGCCGGGGTCAGGCCGCCCCCCATCACCAGCAGGGTCAGCGGGAAGACCGCCATCTCGAAGAGCTCCGGAAGCAGCAGCGGCAAGCGTGGGGCCGAGACGGCCACCACCGGATGGCTTCCGGCAGCGGCTGCTCCGGCCGCCTCCAGCAGGACTCCCTTCAGGCTGCAGCGCCGCAGGCGCCTGCCCAGGGCGGCCAGCGGTCCTGGCGTCGCGGAGCGGGCCCAGAAGCAGACCACCTCCGGGATCTGGGTCAAATCCGAGGTCAGCCGGGCCAGGGCCTGGGTCTCGAAGGAATCGATCTCCGGCGAATGGCCCAAGGTGGGCTCCACCGGTTCGGGCCAGGAGGGCCTGGGCCGGTCGAGCCGGCTCGACAACCAGGCCTCCTCGGTCCTGTGCGCCGAGGAAGCGGGGGCCTCGGCGTCCATGGGAGGACCCAGGACGTGCAGGAAGCGGACCCCTCTCTCGGAGACGGCACCCTGCAAAGCCCGGGCCAACCGGTCGGGTCGGGAGGCCTCCACGGCCTGGCCGAAGCGGAATCCCCGGGCCTCGGCATAGGGGGCCGGGGAACCGGAGCCTCGGCCCCATCGCGAGCGGCCCTGCTCGGTATAGCGGCGGGCCGTGTCCAGGAAGACCACCAGGAGATCCGTGCTTCGAGGGATGGCAGCCTCCAAAGCGGACAGGAAGACCGGGGGCAGGTCCTCGATGACCAGTGTCAGCGGGCCGTCCAGCTCCGTCCCGATGCGGGCATGGCGCCAGCCCAGGGCCAGGTGGAGCAGGTCCACTTCGTCCTCGGCCCAGGATGCGATGCGCTCCAGGCTCCGAGAGACCCCCCCGCAGGCCCGGTAATGGGCGGCCCCACCGGTTCCGCTCCAGGCCACGGGACCTGGAACCACCTCCAGCAAGGCCCGGGAGAGAGCCGCTCGGGCGGGATTCGGGCGGGGAAGGTCTCCCACCCGGGTCAGACGCTCCGATCCAGCAGGTAGGAGGCCAGATGGACCAGCGGCTGGGCGGCCTGGCCGAAGGGGCGGAGAAGATCGATGGCCTCCTCGGTGGCCTCCAGGGCCATCCTTCGGGAGATCTCCATGCCGAAGAGGGCCGGGAAGCTGATGGGATCGGGGTCGGCCCCGGCGTCCAGGATGTCGTCGGTGATCTGGAAGACCAGCCCGACCCGTTCGCCGAATCCCGTCAAGGCTTCCAGTTGGGCTTCGCTGGCCCCGCCGACCAGGGCGCCGGCGCGGACGGCTCCCCGGATCAGGGCGCCCGTCTTGGCCTGATGGATGGCCAGCAGGCCGGCGCGGTCGATCCCGTGGCGTTGGGCGTGCATGTCCAGGATTTGTCCGCCCACCATCCCCGGGTACCCGGCGGCGCGGGCCAGCTCCCCGACCACCCGGACGGCTGCCTCTGCCCCTGCCAGCGCGGCCGTGGCCGCCGCCACCTCGAAGGCGTGGATCACCAGCCCGTCGCCCGCCAGCAGGGCCACGTCCTCACCGAAGGCCACGTGGCAGGTGGGTTTGCCCCGGCGCTCGGCGTCGTTGTCCATGCAGGGCATGTCGTCATGAACCAGCGAGAAGCAGTGGACCAGCTCGAAGGCGCAGGCTGCCGGCATGGCCAGGGCGCGGTCGGCTCCCAGGGCTTCAGCGGCAGCCAGGGTCAGGACCGGCCGGAAGCGCTTGCCGCCCGGGAACACGCCGTAGCGCATGGCCTCGCCCAGGTTCCCCATGTACTCGGAGTTGGCGGGCAGGAAGGTCTCCAAGGCCCGATCCACCTCCAGGGCGCGTTCCTTGAGGTAGGCTGCCAGGTCGAAAGTCAGTGTGGAATTCGTGGTCACCGGGAATCTCCCATCTTGTCTTGAGTCCCCCCCTGGGGAAGAGCCTGCGCCGGGTTCAGGCCGGAGGCTCCGGGCGCTCGGTCAGGACGCGGACCTGCTCTTCCACGACGCGAAGGCGTTCCTCGCAGCGCCGCGAGAGGTTCATCCCTTCCTCGAAGAGTCGCAGGGACTCTTCCAGTCCCAGGTTGCCATCCTCCAGGAGATCCACCACGGCGCGGAGTCTTTCGATGGACTCCTCGTAGCTCGGCTCAGGCTCGGTCATCTTCGATCCTCCACCTCCTCGACCAGGGTCTTGAGGGCTCCGTCCCGCAGGCGGATCTCCAGGCGGTCTCCAGGCTGGACGCCCTCCACGCCGGAAACCACCTCTTCCCCGGCCAGGACCAGGGCGTAGCCTCTCTCCAGGACCCGCAGGGGGGAGAGGGCCTCCAGACGCCCTTGCGCCGCCTCCAGGCGCTCACGACGGCCCGAAAGAACCCTGGAGGCTGCGCGTAGAAGGGAGGTTCGCAAAGCCCGCAATCCTTCCTGTCGGCCAGAGGTCAGTCGGATCGGTTCCCGCAGAGGGGCGCTCGAAACCAGGCTGTCGAGTTCCCGCCCGGCGGCCTGGAGTCGGATCGCCATGGCCCGCTGGAGTCGGCTGGTCTGTTCCGAGAGCAGATCCAGGCCTCGCTGGATTCGGGCTTGAGGATGCTGCTGGCGCACCGCCCGTCGCAGGGCCCCGAGGGCCTCGAGGCGGGCCTGCAGGGAGCGCTCCAGGCCTCGGCGCAGGCTTTCCCAGAGCGAATCCACGCGCAGCATCTCGGCCTCCAATCGCCGTCGCGGGTGGCGCAGGCTGGGGGCAGAGCGCAGGCTCTCCAGCCGCTCGCGCCGCATGCGTATCTCCCTGGTCATCCCCTGGGTCAGCTTCTGCCGGAATCGAGCCAGTTCGTCCAGCAGATCCTCCAGCGCCGGAGCCACGATTTCGGCGGCCCCCGTGGGGGTCGGAGCCCGCTCATCGGCGGCCAGATCGCACAGGGTCACGTCGGTCTCGTGGCCGACCGCCGACACGATCGGCACCCGGCACGCGGCGATGGCTCGGATCAGGGCCTCGGAGTTGAAGGCCATGAGGTCCTCCAAGGAGCCTCCGCCTCGAGCCAGGATGATGCAGTCCACCTCCGGTCGGCCTTGCAGCGCCTCGAGTGCCTGGACCAGCCCGGCTTCGGCCCCCTCGCCCTGGACCGGGGAGGGGGCCAGGAGGATCTGCACCGTGGGATTCCTCCGGGCCAGGGTCGTTCGGATATCGTGAAGGACGGCCCCTTGCATGGAGGTGACGACCCCGACTACCCGGGGGTAGGCGGGGAGTGGCCTCTTGCGGTCCTGACCGAAGAGCCCCTCGGCCTCCAGGCGGCGGCGCAGGCGTTCCAGGGCTTCGTACAGGGCCCCAACGCCATCGGCGCGCATGCGCCGGATCCGGATCTGCAGTTCGCCGCGGGGCTTGTATAGGGCGACCGAGCCCTGCGCACGCACGGCCACCCCGTCCGAGGGCTCGAAGTCCAGGCTGCGGGCGTCTCCCTGGAACATGACGCAGCGAACCTGGGCCTGGTCGTCCTTCAACGAGAAGTAGCAGTGTCCCGAGCGGGCCCGAACCCAGTTGGTGACTTCGGCGCGCAGGGTCAGGTTCTGCAGGACCGGTTCCTCTTCCAGCAGATCGCCAAGCCGGTCCAGCAACCCGCTGACCGTCCAGGCGGCCGGGCCGGACGGGGAATCCTCGAACCTCATCCGGGGGGCTTCCAGGCCGACCAGGATGCCTCCTTCGCCGGGGCCTCTTGAAGGATTCGCTCCGTCCACGGGGGAAGGATCCCCGGCCGTTCGGGGGAGGGCCCGGGTAGCCGGGGGGGGCGGCTCTGGATCCGAGGCCGGATCGCCGTCGGCGCGGGCCGCGACGGTTCGGTGGTGAGGACCACGCCTGGAGGAGGTCCATCCTTTTGCCCGAGAAGATTCTCGTCGTCGAAGACGACCCCCTCATGCTCGGAGCCCTGGAGATCCTTCTCCTGGACGAGGGCTATGAGGTCACCACCGCTGCCTCCGGCAAGGAGGCGATCCAGAAGGCCTGCGAGGACCACTTCGATCTGGTGGTCTGTGATGTCCGCATGGCCGAGATGGATGGGATCGAGACCCTGTCCAACCTCAAGCAGCATCAGCCCGATTCGCGCTCGATCGTGATCACCGGATACGCCAGTCCGGACGTGCCGATCCAGGCCATCAAGCTGGGCGTCGACGACTACCTGATGAAGCCCTTCGATGACCGGCAATTCGTCCAGAGCGTCCGTCGCAGCCTGGAGTCCTTCCGCCTGCAGCGTCGCTACACCCAGGGCCTGGAACAGCAGTGGCGCGACTTCACGACGATCATCCGCCTGCTGGCCGAGGCGCTCGAAGAGAAGGACCCCCACTTCGCAGGACACTCGCGTCGGGTGGCGGAGCTGGCCCGTCGCATCGCGCGCACCATGGGCCTGCCCCGGGACCGCCAGGGGGTCCTGGAGCTGGCTTCCTTCCTGCACGATATCGGGACCCTGGACCGCAAGCAGGACCTCCTCAGCCGGGCAGAGGCCCTGGTGGCCGAGGATCGGGCCCGGTTCCAGGAAGCCACGGCCGAGAAGTCCGAGATCCTCTTCACCTCCCTGGGAAGCCTGCGCGAGGTCTTCCGGGTGATCCTGCACCACCACGAGTGGTTCGACGGATCGGGCTATCCCCAGGGGCTTCGGGGAGAGGAGATCCCTCTGGAGTCGAGGATTCTTTGTGCCGCCGAGGCCTACGACGCGATGATCAGCCCGCGGCCTCATCGCCAGAGCCTGAGCCCCTCGGATGCCCGCAAGGTCATGGAGAGGGAATCGGGCTCGCACTTCGACCCCCAGGTGGTCCGGGTCATGCTGGAACTTCTTGCGGGGGAAGGGGCCCAAGAGGCCGGCGCCGAGGAGGAGGACGACGGGGAGGAGAACCTCTCGCGAGAGCGTCAGGCCCAGTTGATGTTGGGCCTGGCTGCTTCCTACCTCGCCGTCGGCGACGTCGAGACCTCGGCCCAGGCCTACGCCGAAGTCCTCAATGCCGCCCCCGAGACGGCCCGGAGCCTGCGGGCGGAGGCCCTGATCGGCCAGGCCCTGACCGAGTTCCATCGCGGGCGCCTGGAACCCGCCGCTTCGGCGGCCGAGCGGGCCCTCGAGGCGACTGCCGGGGGGAGCCCGATGCAGAGCGGCCGGGCCCTGGCCGTCCGGGGCCTGGTCCGTGGGGTCCAGGGGGACCCGGTCGGAGGGCTGGAGGACCTGGCTCGCTCCCGGGACATCTTTTCCGCCTGGGAGAGCCACCTGGAGACGGGGAGGGCCCGCCTCTATGAAGCCCGGATCCTGTGCGGAGCCGGCCGGCAGGAGGAGGCCGATGCCCTTCTCGCCGAGGCGGCCCAGGAGATCGAGTGCTACGGAAGCCAGCAGATCCTGCGTCAGGAACGCAGCCTGGCCATTCCCTTGCTGTTGGGCTGCGCCGGACGCCTGGGGGAGACCTCGGCCCCCGCCAGGCTGCTCCAGGGGCTGGGATTCGAGTCGGTCTCTCCCTTCCTGGGAGAGCTCGAGGTCACCCTGCGCGAGCGGGTCATGGGCCTCTTCGCCTCCCGGGAGGGCAACAGCCAGGCGCCTCCCCTCTCGCTCTACGCCTTCGGCAAGTTCCGGGTCTTCGCCGGGGGGCGTGAGGTGGAGGACAAGCACTGGAAGACCCGCAAGTCGAAGTATCTCTTCGCCTATCTGGCCCTGCACTCGGGTCGCGACGTTCCCGACGAGCGCCTGATGGACATCTTCTGGCCCGAGACGCCCCCCGAGAAGGCGCGCCAGAGCCTGTACGCCGCGCTCTCCCATATGCGCAAGGCCCTCGAGGCCGTGGTTCCCGGAGAGGCGGACCGGGTGGTGCTGGCTCGCAAGGGCTTCTACCGCTTCAACGCGGACCGCTCGTTCTTCCTGGATGTCAGCGACTTCGAGCGGCAGGCGGAGCTGGGGAGTTCGCGCCAGGCCGAAGACCGGATGGAGGAGGCGGTCGCCGCCTTCCAGAAGGCCGAAAGCCTTTACGCCGGCGAGTTCATGGAGGGCTATTACGGAGACTGGGCCATCTACCAGCGCGCGCCTGGAGGATCCTCAAGGTGGACCCGTGCCATCAGGAGGCCCACCTGGCCTTGATGCGCGCCTTCATCGCGCAAGGCCGGCCGGAACTGGCGGCCCGGCAGTATCAGCAATGCGCCCAGGTCATGAAGGATGACCTGAACATCTCGCCTTCTCCCGAGATGAGCGAGTTGTTCCTGGAAATCAGAGGTTGAGGTCGTCATGGAAGAAGCCCGGTTGCAGTTTCTCAAGCGGATGGTCGAGGCCCACGGGACCTCGGGGTATGAAGAGGGAATCCAGGAGATCTTCCGGAGCGAGGTCGAGCCCTGGGTGGATTCGGTCCAGACCGATCGCCTGGGTTCGCTGATGGCCATCCGCAACCCGGGCGGCTCGCCGCGCATCCTGTTGGATGCCCATCCCGACGAGATCGGCTTCGTGGTCAAGCATATCGACGAGAGAGGCTTTCTCTTCGTCGAGCGGGTGGGCGGTTGGGACGTCGAGATCCTGGTCGCCCAGCGTGTCCGGGTCCACACTGCCCAGGGCCCGATTCCAGGGGTCTTCGGCAAGAAGGCCATCCACCTGATGGACGACGAGGAGCGCAAGAAGAAGTCCGAGTTCCACAAGGTCTGGGTGGATATCGGCGCCCGGGACGGCGCCGAGGCCCGGGAGCTGGTGTCCATCGGGGATCCCGTCACCCTGGAGGCCAGCTTCGTTCCGGCCCGCAACGGCCTGGCCTTCGCCAAGACCTTCGATGATCGGGCCGGCCTCTTCGTCGTGGCGGAAACCTTGCGCCTGCTGCATGGCCAGCAGTTCCCGGCGGCCGTGTACGGGGTCTCGGCCGTCCAGGAGGAGATCGGCGTCCGGGGGGCCACGGCCGCGGCCTTCGGGGTCGACCCCGTGATCGGGATCGCCATCGACGTCAGCCACACCTCCGACTATCCCGAGGTGGACAAGCGCAAGGTCGGGGAGATCGCCCTGGGGGCCGGGCCCATCCTGGTCCGGGGGCCGAATATCCATCCGGGAGTCTTCCGCAGGCTGGTCGAGGTGGCCCGCGAGCGGGAAATCCCCTTCCAGGTCCAGACCGCTGGCGGGCTGACGGGGACCGACGCGCGGGCCCTGCAGGTCTCCCGAGCCGGGGTGGCCACCGGGCTTGTCGGCATCCCGTTGCGCTACATGCACAGCCCATGCGAGATGCTGGCCTTGTCGGATCTCGAGCACGCCGCGGCCCTGCTGGCCGGATTCATCGCCACCTGCAGGGCGGAAGACTGCTGGACCCTGGAATTCTAGGAGGTCCGATCTTGGAAATGCACCTGACCATCCTGGCGGTCCTGCTGGGAGTCGCCGGAGCCAGCGTCTGGTATTCCACCCAGATGAAGAAGAACTACCTCTTCGAATTGGAGCGGGGCCTGGACCTGCAGAGGTTCGAGCTCACCGGTGGCCTGGGGAAGGCCACGGTCACGGGGGTCTGGAGGGGGAATCGGATCTGGGTCGAGGCCCTGCCCAGCGGCCCATCCCTGCCCTCGGCGATCCATTACCGGATGGAGCATCGCTCCAGCTTCACGGCGGATATCCGTCCCGGGGCGGGTCTGGCCGAGGAGATCCGCCTTCGGAGCCAGGCCAAGGTCCAGGAGGACGAGACCCTGCGCCCGTGGCGGGCCCGGCTGACCGAGGAGGAGCAGGCCATCATCGATCAGCGCCGCGGCGGCGCGCGGGAGGAGTCCGCGCCCAAGGAGCGTTTCCGGGTCTCTTCGCCCAAGCCCGACCAGGTCACGCAGTACCTGGCTCAGGACACCCGCAGTCAGGACATCGCGGCCCTCTTCGCGGAAGGCGTGGCGATGGTCCAGGTCGGCTTCACCGAGGTCGTCCTGGTCAAGTCGCCCTATGGTGCGGCCGACATGACCCCCAAGGTGGTCGAATCGCGCCTGAGGCTCCTCAAGAGCCTGCGCGTCGAATAGCCCTCCACCCGGCCCGGCCGGATTCAAGACCCTCCTCGTCGGGAAATTAACTTGCCGGTCCGGACTTCCTGGTGTCTTTGCGCTAGCCTGAATCTGGTGGGGCAGATCCAGGACTTTTCCGTGGGTCGGGCCTGAAGGAGAATCGTTCTGGGGCATTCGGGGGCTTTCATCCGCGTCATGGTTGATCCGTCGTCGGGAGTTCAAGTCAGGTTGTGGTCTGGACCTCAGCGCGCGGTTCGGCCACAAAGGTCTTCGGGCGGGTCCTCCGGCCCGCTGTCCCGAGTCGAGGGGCAGGAGCCTCCGTCACCGGACGGAGTCGACCCGGGCGCCCTGGGCCGGGAACTCCTCGAGCGCTGCCGGGATGGGGTCCTGCGGGCTCGTCGTGGCGCGATCCTGGCGGTCAATCCCGCCTTGTGTTCGATGCTCGGAGCCTCGCAGGCGGAGATCCTCCGGCTCCGGCCCGAGAGCCTCTTCGCCCGTCCCGAGGAACGCCGGGCCATCTGGAAGGAACTGGCCCTGCGCAGGGAGTTCAGCGGCCGGGAGGTCCTTCTTCTCCGCCCGGATGGGAGCCATGTCCCGGTCCTGCTCACCGCCTGGGCTCCGTCCCCTCCAGCCGTCGGGGGTCTTGAATTCCATTTCCTGGTTCAGGATCTTTCCGAGTGGCGCAGCCTCGAAAAGCAGCTTCGCCATGCGCAGAAGATGGATGCCCTGGGCCGCCTTGCCGGCGGAGTGGCCCATGACCTCAAGAACCTGATGTCGGTCGTCTCCGGCTGGGTGGAGTCTCTCGGGGAATCCCTCTCCGAGGAGGATTCGCGTCGCCTCGGGGTGGGCGAGGTCCTGGCCTCCATCGAGCGGGCCGGGGACCTGACCCGCCAGTTGTTGTCGATCAGTCGGGAACGTTGCGATGTTCCCCGCTCCCTGGACCTCGGGCAACTGCTCCTCGAGATGGAGGGGATCCTCCAGCAACTCCTGGGGATGGACATCGCGCTGCGTCTGGATGCCGGACCGGGCCCCCTGAAGGTGCGCATCGATCCGGCCCGCTTCGAGCAGATCCTCCTGAACCTCGTGGTCAACGCCCGGGAGGCCATGCCCGACGGGGGGATCCTGACGCTTCGAACTCGATACCTGCCGGTCTCCGAATCGCCTTCCTCTTCCTCTGCGGCCCCCCGGGAGTCCGTCCGATTGAGCGTCGAGGATACCGGTTGCGGCATCCCGCCGGAGCTGCAGGCGAGGATCTTCGAGCCCTTCTTCACGACCAAGAGACAGGGGTCCGGTCTCGGGCTCTCTGAGGTCTTCCGCACGGTTCGCCAGTTGGGGGGCGAGATCCGGGTCCAGAGCCTCCTGGGCCAGGGGACCCGCTTTGATGTGGACCTCCCGGTGGCCCGGGAGCTCGCCCGCCCGAAGCCGCTTCGGAGCCGGTCGAAGCCCGGCTCCCGCCCGACCGTGCTCCTGATCGACGACGAGCCGACCTTCCGGGAGATGGTGACCAGGATCCTGGACCGCCAGGGATATCGGGTCCTCCAGGCTCGGAGTGCCAGGGAGGCCCTGGATCTGGGGGGTGACCCGGAAACCCGGATCGACCTGGTCTTGTGCGATGTCTGCCTGCCCGGGAGCAGCGGTCCGGACCTGGCGCGACGCCTGCAGGTCTCGAATCCCGGAGTCCCGGTTCTCTTCACCTCGGGGCTCTCGGTCGAGAACCTGGGGGATCTCAGGGGAATCCCCGTGGTCGACTTTCTCGAGAAGCCCTTCCGCAAGGCCGGGCTTCTGGCCCGGATCCGGGGCCTGCTCGGCCAGGGGGCGGATCCGGGTCCCGAGGTCTCCAGGAACGCCGTTGCCGAGGCCGAAGCAGGGTCCTTCGAGACCTCCCCGCGCTGACCGGGTTTCGGGGGGGATTTCCAGGAAGGGGTAGCATTCCGTGACCCACGCGCCCGAATCGGTTCCCGAGGTGGAGACGGCCCGGACCGGGCCTGCCCGGGGGGTAGATCCGGAACCGACGGGCTCGGCCGGGGCCGAAACCAGGGAGCCTGCTGCCTCCCCCCGGCAGGATCCGCAACCCGAGCAGGAGCCACAGGACTTCTACGGTTGGCTGATGCGCAGTTATTCGCGCATGGACCAGGGGGCTTCGGACGAGGCCTGGGAAGCCGCCCAGAAGGCCCTGCAACTGGGGACTCAAGAGCCGGACCTGTACGTCCCCCTCTGTCAGCAGTTCACCCCGGAGCGCCGCAGGCTTCTGGCCCATGCCGCCATGCAGGTCACGCCTCCTTCCGAGAATGCCTTTCAACTGCTCTGGGTGGAGGTCGCCCTCAGCTATTGGTATGAGGGGAACTACCATGAGGCGGTCGAGGAGTACCAGACGATCCTCAAGCAGAAGGATCTGGACCCGGCTCTGGTCGGAGTCCTGGAGAACAGCCTCGGGCTGAGCCTGGAGGCGGCGGGCCGCTACCAGGAAGCCGAGGAACGCTATCTGGCCACCGGAAACCCGGAGGCTGCGGTGAGGGCCCGGGCCCGATCCGGCGATGTCGCGGGGGCCCTGGCCCTTCTCGAGCAGGGGATCGGCCCGGCCGAGCCGGGCATCCATCGGGCCCTGGACGCCACCTTCCGGGGCCTGCTGGGCCTGCCCATCCCGGACCTGGCTGCGCGGCTGGAAGCCCTGGAGGCCTTTCCGGATGATTGGGTCTACAACGATTTCATGGCCGGAGTTCTTCTGGTGAGGGGACAGAGGATCGAGGAGGGAGCCTCCCGATTGGAGCGCTTCCTGGAGGCCTGCCGGGTCCACTCCAAGGAGTGGGGGATCACCTTGCGCTGGGAAGCCGGAATCGCCGAAGAAGTCCTGCGGATCCTCTATGGCGAGGGCGAATCCCACCAGGATCCGTCGCCGGAGGATGAGGAGGCGCAGATCTCTGCGCCGGATCTTCCCGGATCTTCGGGGTGAAGGGGGCGGAATCATCCGGACCTCCTGCCATTGATTCCCGGAAGGCCAGTCTCCGTAGACGTTGAAGCATCTGGCTGATTCCACCTTGGAGCCTTGCTGTGTCCGACAGAGACCCCTATCTTGCCCTGGGCATCCCGCCGATTTCGACTCCTGAGCAGATCAAGACGGCCTACCGCACCTTGTCCAAGCTCTATCACCCCGACCTGAACCAGGAGATCGCGGTGGCCGCCCAGGAGCGGATGAAGCAGTGCACGTCCGCCTACCAGATCCTCTCCAACAAGGAGAGGCGGGAAGATTATGACCAGCAACCCCACTTCAAGGTGCGCGTCCCCAAGGGCTTTGCTGCCAACATCAGCACCCGGACGCACCTGGACAGGACCGCTCCGAAGAAGCCGGGTCTTCTCGAGAAGCTCCTGGGACTCTTCGTCAAGGTCGACCCCCAGCCCGTCAAGGACCCGGCCGCGGCCCGGACCCACTTCACCATGGGTCTGACCCTGACCGATCAGGAGGCCTTCTACGCCGACGCTCGCGAAGAGTTCGCCCGTGCCATGCGGGCCGATCCGGATTTCTTCGAAGCGGCCTTCAACTACGGGTTGATGTCCTACAAGACGGGCGAATTCGAAGAAGCGCGGGTCGGATTCCAGAAGGCCAGCCGCATCAGGCCCCAGGACCGCGTCTCGCGGGTCCTGCTGGATCTCCTGCGCACCGATGACATGCTCTAGCCGGTCTTCCGGCGCTCCTCAGACCGGCCTTCAACGCCTGCGGAGGCTTCAGGGATGATCCTCAACCACCCGGAATCGGAAGTCTTCATTCCCGATCAGATGTCTGGACCCCAGGCCCTGGCCCGCACGACCCATCTGGGAATCGGAGCCCACCCGGACGACCTGGAGTTCATGACCTGGCATGGAATCCTGGAATGCCTGCACCGCGAGGATCGCTGGTTCTCGGGGGTCACCGTGACCGATGGCCGGGGCAGCTCGAGGGTCGCGGCCTACGCCGACTTCTCCGACGAAGAGATGGCCCGCGTCCGGCGTTCCGAGCAGCGCAAGGCGGCCTATGTCGGCGAGTACGGCGCCCTGGTGACGCTGGGTTGCTCCAGCGCCGGCCTCCGGGGCCCGGCCCGGGCCGAGGTGCTCCAGGATCTCGAAGCGATCCTGAAGGCCACCGGACCGCGGGTCGTCTACACCCACAGCCTGTGTGATCGCCACGCCACCCACGTGGCGGTCGCCACCCTGGTGATCCGCGCGTTGAGGAACCTGGGGCCCGAGCATCGACCTCAGGAATTCTATGGTTGTGAGGTCTGGAGAAGCCTCGACTGGCTCGCGCCCTGCGACCGGGTCTGCTTCGATGTCGGCGCCCACGAGCATCTCTCGACGGCGCTCCTGGGCGTGTACGACTCGCAGATCGCCGGGGGGAAACGCTACGATCTGGCCACCGTCGGAAGGCGGCGGGCCAACGCGACCTATCATGACCCCTATGCCCCGGATCAGGCGACGATGCTGGAATACGCCATGGATCTGGGGCCCCTGCTCCGGGACCCGAACCTCTCGCCGATCGATTTCGTCCAGGGGATGGTCGAGCGCCTGGGCCGCGACGTGCGCCAGCGTCTGCAAGATTTCCCCGTCTGAGGCGCGAAGGTCTGCACGACCCGGGCTCGAGCGAGGTTCTCGTGGAAATCATCCTGGTGGAATCCGAGAAGACAGGGGCCCTGCTGGCGGCCCGCCTGATTGCCCGGCAGATTCGGCTCAAGCCGGATGCGGTCCTGGGGCTGGCGACCGGGGCCACACCCGTTCCGATCTATGCGGAACTGGTCCGGATGCACCGGGAAGAGGGCCTGAGCTTTCGGCGGGTCACCACCTTCAACCTCGACGAGTACGTAGGCCTGCCCCCCGACCATTTCGCCTCCTATCGGCGCTATATGCAGGAGCATCTCTTCGGGAAGGTCGACCTTCTTCCCGAGAAGACCCAGGTCCCGGACGGGATGGCCCGGGATATCACGGCCTGCTGTGCGGACTATGAAGAGCGGATCCGGCGGGTGGGGGGAGTGGATCTGCAGTTGCTGGGCCTGGGACAGGATGGGCATATCGGGTTCAACGAGCCCAGTTCCTCGCTGGCTTCCCGGACCCGCTTGAAGACCCTGACCCCTCACACCCTGGCTGCCAATCGGCCTGGTTTCCCTCCCGGCCAGGAGGTTCCCCGGCATGTCCTGACCATGGGGGTGGGCACCATCATGGAGGCCAGGCGCTGCCTCCTGGTGGCTTTCGGACCTCGCAAGTCGACCGCGGTGGCCCGGATGGTGGAGGGCCCCCTGACGGCCATGGTTCCAGCCTCGATCCTGCAGATGCATCCTGTTGCGACGGTGATCGTCGACGGGGAGGCCGCGCGAGATCTCAGGATGCGCGACTACTATTCCGAGGTCTATCGCCACAAGCCGGACTGGCAGAAGGAGTGACATGGAGACCCTGAAGGTCAGCTATTCGGGGGTTCGGGGGATCGCAGGAGAGTCGTTGACGCGGCAGACGGCCTGGCGTTACGGCACTTCCTTTGCCCGTCTGGTGGCCTCCCGGAATCCCCGGGCGACGGTCCTTCTGGCCCGAGACACCCGGCCTTCGGGAAACTGGCTCCGGGAGGCGCTGCTGGCCGGGCTCGGCCTCGAGGGATTCCGCCTTCTTGACCTGGGGGTGGCGCCCACTCCCACGCTCCAGTTCTTCATGGAACCGTCCCGGGCGACCGGCGCGGTCATGATCACGGCCAGCCACAACCCCGAACCCTGGAATGGATTCAAGTTCATGCTGGGCCCCGAACGGACGGTCCTGGATGCCATCCAGACCGAGGAACTGATCCGTGGAGTCCGGCGAACAGGCGACCCCCCCGCGGACTTCCTGGCGCCCCCGGTCGAGGACCGCCACCAGGAGGCCCTGAACCTTCACCTGGAGAGGGTTCTCGAGCAGGTCGACCGGCAGGCCATTCGCCGGGTCGGGTTCAAGGTGGCGGTCGATTCCGCCGGAGGGGCCGGAACCGAGGCGACGCTCCGCCTCCTGGAGCAGTTGGGGTGCCTGGTGGTGCCCGTCCAGGCCGAGCGCGACTCGGAGCCCCTGCCCGAGAATCTCTCGGAGTTGTGCGACGCGGTCCGTGAACACGGTTGTGATCTGGGGGTGGCCCAGGACCTGGACGCCGATCGGCTGGCTCTGGTTTCGGAGAAGGGCGAGCCCATGGGGGATGAGTTCACCCTGGTCCTGGCAGTGGAGCATCTGCTGGGCCGGCATCCGGGTCGTCCGGTGGCCGTGGTCCGCAACGTGGCCACCACCCGGGCCGTCGATGCCGTGGCCGGACGCCACGGAGCCCGGATCGTCGAGACGCGGGTCGGCGAGGTGAACCTCTCGCGAGCCCTGGCGCGCGAGAGGGCGGCTGGAGCTGTGGCCTTCGGGGGGGAGGGAAACGGAGGGGTGATCCTGCCCGAGGTGGCCATGGGGCGGGACAGCCTGACGGGCATCGCGCTGATCCTGGAGGTCCTGGCCTCGCGGCTTCAGCCGATCTCGGAGCTGATGGCCAGCCTCCCGGCTCTCCCCATGGCCAAGCTCAAGGTGCCCCTGGCCGACGGATGCAGCCTGGAACGGCGCTACGCCCGGGTCCGCGCGCTCTTCCCCCGGGCCGTGGCGGATCGGCCCGATGGCCTTCGTCTGACCTTCGAGGATGGGGGATGGGTGCTGGTCCGACCTTCGAATACCGAACCCGTAGCCCGGGTCGTCGTGCAGTCCCGGGATTCCGGGTGGGTGGAGCGCACCCTGGACCGAGTCCTGGAGGCCTTCGGGGCGGGCTGAGCCTACCCCCAGAGATCGGGGCGCCACCAGGCGCAGAGAAGATCCACCAGGGTGCGGACCATGACCCTGGGATTGGCGCCCCAGGCCCGGCCTGAGAGTCGGGGATGGTGTTCGATGGGAATCTCCGTATAGGTCAGCCCTCGGCGTACCGCCTTGAGCAGGATCTCGACAGGCAGACACAGGTCCCGGGAGCGGAACTCCACGTCCAGGACGTCTCGGCGATACAGGACGACCGAGTCCACGTCCCGGACCTTCAGGCCCCAGAGTCTCCGAATCAGGAAGTTGAATCCCCAGGAGGCCAGCAGGCGGAGCAGGGGATCCCGACGGGGCTCCCGCCGGCCCAGGACGACCGGGACATCCCGTCTCTCGAGGAGTCTGGGAATCTGGTCGGCGCGGACCTGCCCATCGGCAGGCAGGAAGACCACCCATTCGCCTCGGGCTTTCGAATACAGGGTCTTGAGCGCCTGGGCCACTCCGCGGTTGGTGGGATGGGCCAGGGCGCGAAGCCCGGGATGGCGTTCCTGGAGCCCGAGCAGGTGAAGGGTATGCTCATGGGGATGGAGTACGGTGCCTCGGGGAAGCGCCTGGTGGACCTGGACCTTTTCGAGGGGAAGAAGAAGTACAGCTGGGGCGCCAGGTCCGAAAAAGGCGAGGACCGGGCGAAGGCCGGCGCCAGGTTCAGGGAGAGCCTGATGGAGGGGCTGCTGCCCTCGACGAGGGAGGAACTGGCCAGGATAGAGAAAGAATTGGAAGGGCTGGAGCGGTAGCCCTCTTTTGCCCCGCCGCGGGGTCTAGAGGGAGGTCCAGCTCTTGAAGCCGCGGCCGAGGACCTCCGAGGCGTCGGAGACGATCATGAAGGCCTTGGGATCGTTGACGGAGAGGTGGCGTTTCAGGTCGACCGTCTGCCGCGGGGTCAGGACGCAGAGCAGGGCCGGTCGCTCCTGGTGGGTGAAACCGCCCTCGCCGTGGAGGATCGTGACGCCCCGGCGCAGTTCGCTGGTGATGAAGTCAGCGGTCTCACCGGGGTGGTTGCTGATGATGATAACCTGCCTCCTCCGATCGAAGGAGCGCAGGACGTTGTCGGTCAGTAGGCCGTTGACGAAGATGCTGACGAGCCCGTAGACGGCCCCCTCGAGCCCGATGATGAAGACCGACGCCCCGAGGATGACCAGGTTAATATAGAAGGAGAAGCGCCCCACCTCGATCCCGTAGCGCTTCCTGAGGGCCACCACCAGCACGTCGGTGCCGCCCAGGGAGCTCCCCGACCGCAGCACCAGCCCGCCCCCCAGCCCCTTGATGACCCCCGAGAGGATAGCCACAAGGAGCAGCTCGTTGAGCTGGGGGTGGGGCATGCCCTCCATGACCTTGAGGAGCACCGTCATGAGGGCCACGGCGTAGACGGTCCACCCCACGAAGCGGAGGGAGAGCTCCTTGAGCCCCCAGGCGAGGAGGATGACGTTGCCCACCCCCACCACCCACGCCGGGGAGATGCCGTAGGCGTAGTTGGTGAGGACGGCGACCCCCGCCACGCCCGAGGTGGGGAGGCGGTAGGGGAGCGTCAGGGCCATGATGCCGAAGGAGACCAGGAAGGTGCCGAAGGACACGAGGGCAAACGTCGGCAGTTCCCTTCGGATCGTCAACGCGGCCTGGTTCACGTATTTAACGGGGTCCCATCTCATGGGATAGAGTATAATCCCTCCGTGCGAGGCTTCAAAGCCCGTGGGTTGCCCACGTGTTACAATGGGGCCGATTCCGTAGCAAAGGGGGATTTGGGGAAAAAAATGCAGATGCCGATGCAGATAAGTCTTGACGAGGTGCTGTCCATGCTCCTGGCCAGGGTGGACAGCCTGGCCTTCAACGATGAGAACCTGAAGACGAAGTTCAACATCCTGGCCAGGGCCATGTACCGCAAGGGCCTGATCTCCGATGAGGACATCGTCGATTCCATCCGCGAGGAGCACAGGATCCTTGCCGACCTGGGCCTCATCCAGGAGGTCCCCGCCGACGACGTGATCCGTACCGTCGCCGAGGGGATCCTCCAGTGGGTCAAGGGCGACGTAGGGGCCATCAAGAAAGCCATGGAGGATTACGAGAAGAAGCTGCAGGAACTGGCGAAGCAGCAGGCGGAGAAGCCGAAGATCGACGTGGCCTCGCCGGCGGTCCTCCAGCAACTGGACATGCTCAGCGGTAAAGGCAAGGGGAAGAGCAAGCTCATCTACTGATCTTGGCCTCGCTTCGGAAGGGTCCCGGCGTTCGCCGGGACCCTTTTTCATAAGGGCCGCCGGCGCGGCGGGGGGTGGTGCGGTTGGCTCCGGTCTTTTCGGTCATCTTCGTCCTTTTCTCGGCCCTCCTGGGGGCTTCCATGGGTTCCTTCCTCAACGTGGTGGCCGCGAGGACCGTGGAGGGCCGCCCCTGGTGGGGGAGCGAGCGTTCCCGGTGCGACATCTGCGGCAAGGTGCTGTCCGCCGTGGAGCTGGTACCTCTTTTGTCCTGGTTGGGCTTCTCAGGGCGGTGCCGCTCCTGCGGGGCGAAGATCCCCGCGAGGTACCTGCTGGTGGAAGTCTTCGGGGCCGCGGTGGGCGGCCTCATTGCCTGGAAGTGGGGACCCTCGGCGACGGCGGCCTTCGCCGCCGTGGTGGCCGCGGGGCTCTTCCTGAACGCCCTGACGGACCTCTACAGCGGCTATGTCTACGACCTCCTCGCCTGGGGGCTCGGCCTAGCGGGGCTGGCTTTGCGGGTCTTCGGAGGGTGGGGCGCCCTGGCGGACGGCCTTCTGGGCGCGGGGCTGGGGTTCGCCGTCATAGCGGTGATCATCATCGTCAGCCGGGGAGGCATGGGTTGGGGCGACGCCAGCCTGGCGGCCGGGATGGGGGCCGCCCTGGGGTGGCGCCTGGCGGCCTGGGGCCTCTACACTGGTTTCATGATGGGAGGCCTGACGGCCCTTGCCCTGCTCCTCTCGCGGAGGGTCAGGCGAAAGGACCCCATCCCCCTGGGGCCGTTCCTGGCGGCGGGAGGGGTCCTGTCGATGCTGACGGGGTCATGGTTTTTCTCGTACCTCGGCATGGCGCCGGGCTGGCCCTGGGGTTAGAAAAGCGCCCGGCCCAGGTAGGAGGAGATCAGCTCCAGGGGTTTCAGGGAGGGGGACCCCCTGTAGTTGCGAAAGGCGTGGTCCGCCCCCTCGATGACGACGAAGCCCTTCCTTTCCGGCGGCAATGGGGCCGCCTCCACCAGGGCCTGGCAGTCCTCCTCGCTGAAGGTGGAGTCCAGCGTGCCCCAGAAGGAGATGAGCCTTTCCGCTTTCATCCGCCCCGCGGCCTCGGCCAGGAGCCGACCGTCGGGCATGGTGTCGAGGATCGGCAGGTCCAGGGCGAGTTCCGCCTCGGGGCGGACCCTCATCCCCGAACCGGCCAGGATGATGCCGGCGGGGGTGAAGGAAAGGGAGCCGTTGCCGGCGGCCAGGACGGCATGGATCCCCCCGAGGGAGAACCCGAAGAGCCAGACCTTGCCGGGGGCGGCTACAGCGGTGGCCGCCTCGATGCCCGCCACGGCGTCGGCGTGGTCCTGACGGAAGGTCTTGCCCCGGAAGGCCTCGTGAGCCCAGGCCTCCCTATCCTCGCAGAAGGTCTCCCGGTCCCGCCTCCGGCGGCTCGTCTCCACGATGGCGCACCTGGCACCGAGCTCGAGGAGCATCCGGGCGAGGTCGCCGTACTTGTTCCCCGGGGCCGGACCGGCGCACCCATGGACGCCGTGGAGGAGCACCACCAGGGGGGCGTCGGCGCGGGTCCCTGGCCCTTCCATGATATGGACGGGGACGAGGCCGTCCCCGAAAGTCCCGGGCGCGTCCAGCCTTTTTGTCTCCAGGTCGAGGGCCCCTTTCTTCACTTGGTATGGCTCTTTGGGCATCTAGAGTTTATCATAGGGACGAGGCGAAGCACTTACCATGGGGAGGCTCACCGATCGTGACCGACGTCTGCGACTGGCTCAGGGAGAGGGACCTGGAAGGGATCTGCGGGGATATCCTGGAACAGATATCCATGCCGCTGATCGCCGGGAGCGTCGTCGAGGATCGACTGGTGGTGGAGTCGGCCAACGGTTTTTTCGGCGACCTCATCGGCAAGGCCTGCCCGGAACTGCCGGAAGCCCTGGACGTCCTGCTTTCCGGGCT